>NZ_CP049199.1:3827500-4184699 GCF_011045195.1 Caulobacter soli
TTTGGCGGCTTGGGCTTTGGCGGCTTGGGCTTTGGCGGCTTGGGCTTTGGCGGCCGGCGTCGCGCCCTTCGGACGCTTTCGCTGGCGAGTTGACGTGTTCTGGTCGCAACGCGAGATGAGTCGGAAGCTCCCCGACCAGAGCCCCCCTCCCCCGCCCACGACGCCACGCCGGGAAACGGCGCTCGGACCAGGGCGGTGATGGAGAATCGTTTGCGCACGACAGGCGCGAGATCTTCAATCGGGGGGACTTCTTCGCGGGATAGTCCGCGGGCTGCTTAGACAGCGCCTCTTAGCTGGCGACCCCCGGAGAGATTCGATCCTCGCCCGATAGAGTGCAGCGTGCGACTCGCACGCCAGGCGCGTCTCACGGCCAGGTCTCTCGTTCGCTGAAAAGCCATCCACACATCTGGAGCGAGGCGATCGCCTCGATGGATCGACGGACGATTCGGACATTCAAGCCCATCCGGACCGCCCGTTCGGCGAAGGAGGGTCTCTCTGAAAACGAAAGATGCGCTCGAGATGCGCTCGAGCACCGAAACTCGAGTTCGCCGATGCCGCCAAGGGACGATTCGGTCGCTCGCGGGGAGCGGACACGCCGCGGACGGGCCCAAAGAGCATCGGACGAGGGAATTTTCGTCGGCGTCGCGCTCATTTCGACCGGTGTGGTGAACCGAAAATACGCGCGAAACGCCGGCGCTCGGTCAGCAGCGACGGGACGTCGTCGCCCTGAGTCGGCGATCACCTCGCTCACAGGGAGAGGGCGCCGGCGAGGAAGCGGAGGTGGCGGCGAAGGCGGACCGACACCCGGCCGCTTAGCCTCGCTCAAGCGTGTGGAAAGTCGCCGCTTCTTCGTCTTCGATGTCGATTCGCTCTCGGCTAGACCAACCGCGCGACGAATCCGCGCCACGAGAGGCCTCAAGCGGGCGTTGACGGCGCTGACGCGGCCTGGCCGGCGCCGGATGAGCGACAATTGCCCGAGGGGATCCCGGCCTAGGCCGAGGACGACCTGGTCGTCGCGAAGGGAAAGCCCAAAACGAAAATGGCCTCCCGAAGGAGGCCATTCTTGATCTTGGGTGCGGGGACAGGATTTGAACCTGTGACCTTCAGGTTATGAGCCTGACGAGCTACCGGGCTGCTCCACCCCGCGGCGAAGTGGGTAGTTTGTGTATCGTGTTGGGAGGGTTCTGGACTTTGAGCGCTTGGCTCTAACGGGGCATCCTTTTAGCGGACCTGGCGGCGACCTACTCTCCCGCGCCTTGAGACGAAGTACCATTGGCCCTGGGGGACTTAACGACCGAGTTCGGAATGGGATCGGGTGGGGAACCCCCGGCATAGCCACCAGGTCAGCAAAAAGGATGCTGTTCGGTGAGGTGTTTAGGCTCACCGAAGCATGTTGTGAAGAAGACATCGCATGTCTGAAGCCAACACCGCGTTAGCGGTCTAGCATGTAAAGCTCAGTCATGGGTTTGACTGAAGAACGATCAAGCCTATCGAGCTATTAGTACCAGTAAGCTACACGCCTCACAGCGCTTCCACACCTGGCCTATCAACGTGGTGGTCTACCACGGCTCTCAGCGAGACCTTGTTTTGAGGTTAGTTTCCCGCTTAGATGCTTTCAGCGGTTATCTATTCCACACTTAGCTACCCTGCTGCACAGCTGGCGCCATGACAGGTCCACCAGAGGTGTGTCCATCCCGGTCCTCTCGTACTAGGGACAGATCCTCTCAAGTCTCGTACACCCACGGCAGATAGGGACCAAACTGTCTCACGACGTTCTGAACCCAGCTCACGTACCACTTTAATCGGCGAACAGCCGAACCCTTGGGACCTGCTCCAGCCCCAGGATGTGATGAGCCGACATCGAGGTGCCAAACTTTGCCGTCGATATGGACTCTTGGGCAAAATCAGCCTGTTATCCCTAGAGTACCTTTTATTCGTTGAGCGATGGCCCTTCCACGCAGGACCACCGGATCACTATGGCCGACTTTCGTCTCTGCTCGACTTGTCAGTCTCGCAGTCAGGCGGGCTTATGCCATTGCACTCGACGACCGATTTCCGACCGGTCTGAGCCCACCATCGCGCGCCTCCGTTACACTTTGGGAGGCGACCGCCCCAGTCAAACTGCCCGCCACGCCATGTCCCGGACCCGGATAACGGGCCGCGGTTAGACGTCAACAACAATAAGGGTGGTATTTCAAGGATGGCTCCACTCGAACTGGCGCCCGAGTTTCATAGCCTCCCACCTATCCTACACATGTTGTTGCTAACGCCAAGGCGAAGCTGCAGTAAAGGTTCATAGGGTCTTTCCGTCTGACCGCGGGAACCCCGCATCTTCACGGGGAATTCAATTTCGCTGAGCCTATGCTGGAGACAGTGGGGAAGTCGTTACGCCATTCGTGCAGGTCGGAACTTACCCGACAAGGAATTTCGCTACCTTAGGACCGTTATAGTTACGGCCGCCGTTTACCGGGGCTTCAATTCGCAGCTTGCACCACTCCTTTTAACCTTCCGGCACCGGGCAGGCGTCAGACCCTATACGTCGCCTTGCGGCTTCGCAGAGCCCTGTGTTTTTGATAAACAGTCGCTACCCCCTGGCCTGTGCCACTCTACTCTGGTTGCCCAAAGCAGAGTCACGCTTATCCCGAAGTTACGCGTGCAATTTGCCGAGTTCCTTCAGCATAGTTCTCTCAAGCGCCTTGGTATACTCTACCTGCCCACCTGTGTCGGTTTCGGGTACGGTCTCCGTTGGAGTTATTTCCAGGGACCTGTTCACTGCCCAGAGCAATCCAATAAGCCTAGACAATTTACCAGATCCGTCACTTCCAACTGGTTCAGGAATATTCACCTGATTCCCATCGACTACGCCTTTCGGCCTCGCCTTAGGGGCCGACTAACCCTGCGCAGATTAGCTTTACGCAGGAACCCTTGGGCTTTCGGCGAGAGTGTCTCTCACACTCTTTATCGCTACTCATGTCAGCATTCTCACTTCCGATACCTCCAGCAAGGCTCGCGCCTCACCTTCACCGGCTTACGGAACGCTCCGCTACCGCTTGCTCAAAGAGCAAACCCATACCTTCGGCGTCTGGCTTGAGCCCCGTTACATTTTCCGCGCAGGTTCGCTTGACCAGTGAGCTGTTACGCTTTCTTTAAATGATGGCTGCTTCTAAGCCAACATCCTGGTTGTCAAAGCAAACCCACATCGTTTCCCACTTAGCCAGAACTTGGGGGCCTTAGATGATGGTTAGGGTTGTTTCCCTTTTCACGACGGACGTTAGCACCCGCCGTGTGTCTCCCAGATATCTCTCTTGGGTATTCGGAGTTTGATTAGAATTGGTAGAGATCGCTCCCCCCGCATCCATTCAGTGCTCTACCCCCCAAGGAGTCCGTCTGAGGCACTACCTAAATAGTTTTCGCGGAGAACCAGCTATGTCCAGGTTTGATTGGCCTTTCACCCCTATCCACAAGTCATCCGAGAATTTTTCAACATTCACCGGTTCGGTCCTCCAGTAAGTGTTACCTTACCTTCAACCTGCTCATGGATAGATCACCTGGTTTCGGGTCGTCATGCGACGTACTTATTCGCCCTATTCAGACTCGCTTTCGCTACGCCTACACCTAACGGCTTAAGCTTGCACGGCACATGAAGTCGCTGACCCATTATACAAAAGGTACGCCGTCACCACGCGCGGTGGCTCCGACTGCTTGTAGGCTTCCGATTTCAGGATCTGTTTCACTCCCCTTGTCGGGGTGCTTTTCACCTTTCCCTCACGGTACTTGTTCGCTATCGGTCATTGAGGAGTACTTAGGCTTGGAGGGTGGTCCCCCCATGTTCAGACAGGATTTCACGTGTCCCGCCCTACTCGAGTCTGTCGCTATTTGACGCTTACGGGGCTATCACCCACTATGGCCGACCTTTCCAAGTCGTTCAGCTTTATGTCACGACAGCACTGGCCTGGTCCCGGTTCGCTCGCCACTACTACGGGAGTCTCGGTTGATGTCCTTTCCTCCGGGTACTGAGATGTTTCAGTTCCCCGGGTTTGCTTAATGGAGCCTATGTATTCAGCCCATTATACCTGTCACAACCAACCCACCACGCTCCCGGCCGAAGCCGAAAGCAAGTGGAGTGGTCATTAAGGTGGGTTTCCCCATTCGGAGATAGCCGGATCAAAGGGTGCTCGCGCCTCCCCGGCTCTTATCGCAGCGTGCCACGTCCTTCATCGCCTCTCAATGCCAAGGCATCCGTCAGAAGCCCTTATGCGCTTGATCGTTCTCAGCAAAACCCATGCGCTACAGCTCTAGGGAGCTGCGGCATGCGCTTTACAGTCAGACATTTGATGTCTTCTTCAAAGTCCGCCCTAAAACCAGCTGCATCCCCAAGGGGAGATACAGGCGGCGGGTGAACCCTACCTTCACGATGTCATTATCGCAGACCGCGCAACTCTCAGTGAGAGTACAGTCGCAGCTGCAAACTTGATCAATCCTCGATCGCGTTACCACGTCTTCCGAATGAAGAGATGGTGGAGCCAGACGGATTCGAACCGACGACATCCTGCTTGCAAAGCAGGCGCTCTACCAACTGAGCTATGGCCCCTCACCTCGCGGTAAGTTGCGGTAGCCCAGGAGAGCTGGGGTCGGTTGCGTCCGTTATGCTGGAAGGTTGGTAGGCCCGATAAGACTTGAACTTATGACCTCACGCTTATCAAGCGTGCGCTCTAACCAACTGAGCTACGGGCCCATAGGCCGCATAGACCAGATCCTCAATCCGAAGATTGAGACCCGTTCCTGGGCTCGCGATCGCCTCAACCACCTAACGGCGATCAAGGAGTGGAAAGAGAAACGAAGACGGCGGCGATCCGCTCACTGTATATAATTGGAGTTCCAATAGCCGAAGCTGGAGGAACATCCTTAGAAAGGAGGTGATCCAGCCGCAGGTTCCCCTACGGCTACCTTGTTACGACTTCACCCCAGTCGCTGACCCTACCGTGGTCGCCTGCCTCTCTTGCGAGTTAGCGCAGCGCCTTCGGGTAAAGCCAACTCCCATGGTGTGACGGGCGGTGTGTACAAGGCCCGGGAACGTATTCACCGCGGCATGCTGATCCGCGATTACTAGCGATTCCAACTTCATGCACTCGAGTTGCAGAGTGCAATCCGAACTGAGACGACTTTTAGGGATTGGCTCCCCCTCGCGGGATTGCAGCCCTCTGTAGTCGCCATTGTAGCACGTGTGTAGCCCACCTTGTAAGGGCCATGAGGACTTGACGTCATCCCCACCTTCCTCCGGCTTACCACCGGCGGTCCTATTAGAGTGCCCAGCCAAACCTGATGGCAACTAATAGCGAGGGTTGCGCTCGTTGCGGGACTTAACCCAACATCTCACGACACGAGCTGACGACAGCCATGCAGCACCTGTGTCCCAGTCCCCGAAGGGAAAGCCTCATCTCTGAGGCGGTCCGGGCATGTCAAAAGGTGGTAAGGTTCTGCGCGTTGCTTCGAATTAAACCACATGCTCCACCGCTTGTGCGGGCCCCCGTCAATTCCTTTGAGTTTTAATCTTGCGACCGTACTCCCCAGGCGGAGTGCTTAATGCGTTAGCTGCGTCACCGACAGGCATGCCTGCCGACAACTAGCACTCATCGTTTACAGCGTGGACTACCAGGGTATCTAATCCTGTTTGCTCCCCACGCTTTCGAGCCTCAGCGTCAGTAACGGACCAGTATGTCGCCTTCGCCACTGGTGTTCTTCCGAATATCTACGAATTTCACCTCTACACTCGGAGTTCCACATACCTCTTCCGTACTCAAGATAGCCAGTATCAAAGGCAATTCCAAGGTTGAGCCCTGGGCTTTCACCTCTGACTAAACTATCCGCCTACGCTCCCTTTACGCCCAGTAATTCCGAGCAACGCTAGCCCCCTTCGTATTACCGCGGCTGCTGGCACGAAGTTAGCCGGGGCTTCTTCTCCGGGTACCGTCATTATCGTCCCCGGTGAAAGAATTTTACAATCCTAAGACCTTCATCATTCACGCGGCATGGCTGCGTCAGGCTTTCGCCCATTGCGCAAGATTCCCCACTGCTGCCTCCCGTAGGAGTTTGGGCCGTGTCTCAGTCCCAATGTGGCTGATCATCCTCTCAGACCAGCTAAGGATCGTAGCCTTGGTGGGCCTTTACCCCACCAACTAGCTAATCCTACGCGGGCCGCTCCAATGGCGATAAATCTTTCCCCCGAAGGGCACATCCGGTATTAGCTCAAGTTTCCCTGAGTTGTTCCGAACCAAAGGGCACGTTCCCACGTGTTACTCACCCGTCCGCCACTAATCCCGAAGGATCCGTTCGACTTGCATGTGTTAGGCCTGCCGCCAGCGTTCGCTCTGAGCCAGGATCAAACTCTCAGGTTGAGTTGACCGCTAACACAGACTTCAGATCATGGGGGAAAACCCACGATCCGGTTCTGGTTTGCATAGTTTCTTGACGAGTTCCCAATCACATCGATGGATCAAAGCCGAAGCTTTGGTCCATGATATTCATGGTGTCTTCAAGAGACCGCAATTGTCAGCGCATCGAGATGACCCGTGAGGTCATCGCCAGAGCGCCGCCGCCTGCGTTTCTCTTTCCAAATCAACAATGTCAAAGACCCGAACCCCTCTTCCAAGGAGCCCATCGTTTAGCGCCCGATGTCGGCGGAGGCGGCTATCTATCCAACCTCGAATTCCGTGTCAAACCGTTTTTTTCAAAACCGTCCGAACCAACCCACCAAACCTACCCGAAGGCAAACCCAGTAGACCGAAGCGACCTTCTAGTGAAAGCCGCCAATCAAGTCAAGCAAGAATTTCAAAGAAACTCTTAGAAGACCTGAAGAGTAACCTCAGAAGCTCTTGCGAACCCCCTCCCGTTACTCTCGGGAACGCGGCTTCTATTGAAACCAACACCCCCTGTCAATCGGCCTTTTCACCCTTGTCGATGAGCTGGCCGAGGCCGCTTCGAAGGACAAAAGCGCGGCGACGAAGCCCTTGAAGACAGGATCTTCGCAAATTCGTCACCGAGTCGATTGAGGCTGCGGAACCTAGCGATCCACCTGTCCAAATGCAAGGCCCGAAGGTCTCGAATTCGTCCGGCGGGCGTTGGCCCCGAAGCGAGGGCGGTGTTTAGCCACCGCCCCGGGGAGTCGCAACCGCAAAAGCGACGCGATCAACCGCACGCATCGCTTTCCCTGTGCGCGGATCTGTGAATCCTTTGAGGCCGAGTTTCACGGGTTCAGGCCGACGACGCTTGCGCCATCCCCTCCCCTGCCTCCATAGACCTCCGCAAGAGGAGGCCCCGCGTCCATGTTGTCCCAGAAAGCGCGCTACGCCTTGCGCGCCATGATCGAGCTGGCCCGCGAAGACGGGCAGGTCACCGCCGGCGAACTGGCCGTTCGGGCCGATGCGCCGCGCAAGTTTCTCGAGGCGATACTTCTTACACTGTCGCGCCAGGGCCTGGTCACCAGCCGGCGCGGCAAGTTCGGCGGCTACCTGCTGGGCCGCGAACCGACGGGAATCAGCTTCGCCGAGATCATCCGCCTGGTCGACGGCCCGCTGGCCCTGACCCCTTGCGTCAGCCGTACGGCTTTCCGCCGCTGCGAGGATTGTCGCGACCTGGCCAGCTGCGCGCTGCGCGAGGCCCTGCTGCGCGCCCGCGACGCGACGGCGGCGGTTCTGGAAGGCTACAGCCTGGCCGACGCGGTCAAGGGTTCCGGAGCCGAACTGCTGAGCGAAGAGGTCCGCTGAGCGACGCTCTATATAGGGCCCCTATATAGAGCGTGTTCGCGACCCCGCCTCAGCCGGCCGCGATATAGGCCTTCAGCCCCTCGGCCTCGGCCTGGGCCTCACGGATCTTGTACTTCACCAGGTCGCCGATCGAGATAATGCCGGCCAGTCGATTGCCCTTGCAGACCGGCAGGTGGCGGATCCGGCGATCGGTCATCCGCTCGAGCAGGGCGTCGACCGTCTCTTCAGGCTGGGCGAAGACCACGTCTCGGGTCATGCAGGTCGAGATCGGCTTGGACAGGGCGCCGGCCCCTTCCTTGGCGATAACCCGCACGATGTCGCGTTCGGACAGGATGCCGGCGATGGTCTCGTCCTCCTCGAGCACGACCATCGCGCCGACGCGCCGGGTGTGCAGCAGGGCCGCGGCCGCGCCGACCGTCTCGTTGGGCGAGGCGGTAAAGACCAGGTCGCCCTTGTCCTTCAGGATCTGAGAAACCAGCAAAGCTTAATCCTCCCTGACACTTATTTTAACGCAGGGTCTCGCAAAGCGGTCTCCATATCAATGGGCTGCGTCGCCGGACCGCCCGCCGGACGCATATTGTCGCGCCCGCCGAAGTCGCCCCCCGCCCCGGTTTACCTTAACCAAATCGCGAGACCTTCGGGATTAAACCGAACGCTGTCCGATATTGGCACGGGGGTTGCTTAACATCGGAAATGTCGGCGTCACGAGGTCCCCAATGGCTGCGAGTGTGAAGAAATTGCCGGGCGCAGGCCGCCTGCTGGCGATCAGCGCGGCTGTTCTGGCCCTGGCCGTGGCCGCCACCGGTCTGGTGCTGGCGAGCCCGGCCCGGGCCCAGACCCTGGACACCAACTCCGCCGCGTTCAACGCCGGCTACGGTCGCACCGCCGGTTCGGAGAACCACGTGGTCGAGTATTCGACCCGCGACGCCAACGGCAACCGCGTCATCGTCGACGGCGTGATGCTGACCGGCGCTGACCAGAGCGTCTATTCGTCCAGCCACTCGTCGGGCTCGCTGGACAGCTATTCGGGGGTCGGCAGCCTGGGCGGCTATGGCAGCTCCACGGCGATCGGCAACAATCTGACGGTCATCACCCAGGGCAACAACAACACGGTGATCGTCAATTCCTCTCAGATCAACAATGGCTCCATCACGGCCGGAACGAACGTCGGGAAATCGGGCAATGGCCAGTAAGCGCCTCCACCTCCTGCTGATGGCCGGGGCCTGCGCGGCGCTGAGCGCCTGCGGCGGCGTGCCCAAGCCCATGACCGACGGCAACTACGCCACGGCCATCGGCGGCGCGCCGGTCACCGCCAATCCCACGCCCTACACGGCCGGCCTCGTCTGTCTGGCCCAATACGCCCGCGCCAACCACGTGGTCGCCCCGCGCGTCGCCATCGGCCGCATCGCCGACTACACCGGCAAGGAAGAGTCCGACGGCTCGGGCCGCAAGGTCACCCAAGGCGCCTCGCTGCTGGCCATGACCGCCTTCGCCAAGGCCGGCATGCCGATGGTCGAGCGCTTCGACACCTCGGTGTCGGAGTACGAGCTGAAATACGCCAACAACAAGCTGATCTCCGACAACCCCAAGCCGGGCGCCGACGTGCCGGCCGAGTATCGCAAGATCCTCGCGGGCCAGGTGCCGGGCTCGGACTTCTACGTGGCCGGCGGCATCACCGAGCTGAACTTCAACATCCGCTCGGTCGGCGCCGACGCCTATGTCGGCGACAAGGACACCGACGGCCTGAAAGGCAATTTCCGCCGCCGGGTGTTCGTGATGAACATTGCGCTGGACCTGCGCCTGATCAACACCCGCACGCTGGAGGTGGTCGACGTGATCTCCTACCAGAAGCAGGTGGTCGGCCGCGAGATCAGCGCCGGCGTCTTCGATTTCCTCAACGGCAACATCTTCGACATCTCGGCGGGCCGCGGCGCGCTGGAGCCGATGCAGCTGGCCGTGCGCTCGCTGATCGAGCGGGCCACCATCGAGATGAGCGCCAATCTCTACGGCATGCCGGGTCCGCAAAGCTGCCTGCAGTTCGACCCCTATGCCGGCAACACCGTGGGCGCGACCGGGGCCTTCGTCCCCGCCTACAACAACCTGGGAACCAACAATGCGCAGACCCGCGAAGACCCGTCTCGCTGGAACGATCGCAGCGATCCCAATGTGCGTGATGCTGGCAAGCGGGGTCGCTACTAGCCAGACCACGGTCAACAACAACCAGACCAACGCCAACGGCATGTTCGCCGACCAGACGGCGCAGCTGAACGTGGTCGAGGATGTCAGCCTGCTGGCGACCGCCGCGCCGAACACCTATTCGGGCTCGGCGAGCAACGCCGACATCGACCTGATCTCCAACCAGACCAACACCGGCGCGGCCGACGCCCACGGCGAGCTGGACCTCACCGGCTCGGCGGGCACGACCACCATCGCCACCTCGGCGATTGGCAACGCCGGCGCGGTGACGGTCACCGGCGCTACGATCAGCGGCGTGATCGTCCAGACCAACCAGGGCGCGGCCAGCGCCAAGAGCCAGGTCGAGGCCGAGGACGCCGACACCGGCGACATCACCGAGACCACCCTGGCCGCGGGCAACAGCCACGCCCTGACCCTGGTCAACGGCTCGGCCGGCGCGCGCATCAGCCAGTATAACGACGCCGACGTCGCCGCCGACGGCGGGGCCGTGGTCAAGTACCTGTCGGGAACCGCGATCGTGGCGGGCACGGCGGCCGGCAACAACATCGACCTGACCGGCGTCAACCAGTCGGCGGCGCGGGTCGTCACCGACCAGTACAATCCCGCGGCCAATGTCACGGCCACCCAGTTCGCCAACTACGGCAACAGCTACATGACCACCACGGCGGCCACGGCTTCGGGCAACAACCTGAACGCCGCCAACGACGGCACGCTGCTGGACGTGACGACCAACCAGGCCAACGCCGCCTATGTGCGGGCCCAGGCCGTCGAGACCTCCTACGACTTCGGCGGCGCCCAGGCCACGGCCTACGGGGTCGGCAACTCGGTGCTGGCCATCAACACCAACGGCCCAGGCCTGGTGCTGGACAACGTCCAGCTCAACACCGGCGGCGGGGTCGAGGTCATCGCCAGCTTCGAGGGCAACAGCGGCTACGACGCCGGCGCCAGCGCCACGGCGGTCGGCAACGCGGTCAGCGGCTATGTCTGCAACCAGTGCAGCGGCTCGATGAGCGTCAACAACACCCAGTCCAACTATTCCGACGTCAGCGCCCGCTCGACGGTGACCGTGGGCGGCGCCGGCCGCTCGGTGGTCGGCGTCTCGACCGCCACCGGCAACACCGCGACGTTCTCGGTGACGAACTAGGGCTAAAGCGCCCTGCACCGACCGCTTGCCCCCTACGGACCGCTTCGCGGTCGTCTTCCCCCAGAGGGGGAAGAGGCGTCGAGCGCGGTCTGGTGGAGGCAAGTGGGTGTGATCTCACGCGGAAACCCGCTGAGCTGGTGGGAAGGGTGCGAAGCGCCCGGGCCTCGCCCGGATGATTTGCAGTTTTGAATACCGTTTCGACGAAGTTCAGGCGCTTCGCGTGGAACCGTTATCCGGAAGCCTTCGGATCGCGGATTTTTAACCCGCTCCGATGGAGGCCCCCGACGGGCGGAGAGTTGGCTATCTCTCCGGACCGTGCGGGCGATTTCAGCCCGCACCTGTTGCGTTCGCCGATCCCTCGCCGCCTGGGCTTCGTCCTGTGTTTCAAGGAACCTGCCCAGGACCGCCGCGAAGTCGTCACTCAAGACCACCGGCGAGCGCTTCCCGCTCGACCACCCCTGAAAGCTGCATCGGTCGCCGTACGTGCGCCCTCCCCGTGCCTTCAAGTGAGACCAGAATACGGGCGATTTGGAAAGTGAGGACAAGATCAGGTCGACAAAGTTCAGGGCGTTGAAATCGCTGAATTCCGGCCGCTATCCGCCGAGGATAGATGCTCTTGAACCCTCTCCCGTGGGAGAGGGTGCAAAAGGCCCGACCACTCCAGAAAAGACTAAACCCCTGTCGGATGCCCCACCCGTCGTTCGTCCTGGAGATACGAACCCCGCCGAGACCCCATGCGGGAAACCATCATCCATGCCACGCTGACCCGCGTCATGCCGTCCACGGGAGCCGCCCCATGAGCCCGACCATCACCGCCTTCAAGCAGTCGCCCGATCGTGGCCGCGGCCTGGCCCGCGACATGCGCGTGCGCTGGGCCTTCGAGGAAGTCGGCCAGCCTTACGATGTGCGCCTGGTGACGTTTCCCGAGATGAAGGAACCCGCCTACCGCGCGCTGCAGCCCTTTGGCCAGATCCCGGCCTACCGGGACGATGACCTCACGCTGTTCGAGTCCGGCGCCATCGTGCTGCACATCGCCGAGCGCCACGAGGGTCTGCTGCCGGACGACGCCAGCGCCCGGGCGCGCGCCATCTGCTGGATGTTCGCCGCGCTCAGCACGGTGGAGCCGCCGATCGTCGAGCGGAGCATGGCCGCGATCTTCGAACGCGACGAGCCCTGGTACGAGGCGCGCATGCCCATGCTCGACGCGCGGGTCCGAGCCCGGCTGGACGAGCTTGCCGCCCGGCTCGGCGACGCCGACTGGCTGGACGGCGCCTTCAGCGCCGGCGACCTGATGATGGTGACGGTGCTACGCCGGTTGGGCAGTTCGGGGCTGCTCGACGCCTATCCGAGCCTGGCCGCCTATATCGTCCGCGCCGAGGCCCGCCCCGCCTATCAGCGGGCTTTCGAGGCGCAGTTGGCGGTGTTCAAGGCGGCATCGGGCGGGTGACGGCGTTGAAACCCTCTCTCTTTGAGAGAGGGAGGGGCCCGCCGCCGCAGGCGGTGGGAGGGTGAGAGGTTTCACCGCCAACAGGCAAGTCCAGAGCGGTTGGGCTAAGTCCGGGCTTTCACCATCGATGCGGCGGCCGGCGCCGTCTTCGTCAGAGCTTCATTCTGAGAGAGTGTAACCTCTCACCCTCCCACCGCTTCGCGGCGGGTCCCTCCCTCTCTCTAAGAGAGAGGGTTCAAGGAGCGAGGGTTCAACATCAAACCCCCGCCGCGCCCCACCACGCCACCTTGCTCAGCAGTTCGACCGGCGCGATCGGCTTGGCGATGTGGTCGTTCATGCCGCAGGCGCGGTAGGTCTCGATCTGGTGGGCCAGGACGTTGGCGCTGAGCGCGATGATCGGCACGCCGGCAGCCGGGCCGTGCAGGCGGCGGATGGCGCGGGTGGCGCTGACCCCGTCCTGCAGCGGCATCTGCACGTCCATCAGCACCAGGTCGTGCTCGCCGCGCGCGGCGGCGGTGACCGCCTCGACGCCGTTGACGGCCAGATCGACCTGGTGGCCGACCGACCGCAGGATCGCCCCGACCAGCTCGCGATTGGCCTCGTTGTCGTCGGCCAGCAGGACGCGGACGCCCGCGGCCGGCGCTTCGAGAACGGCCGCCGGCTGGGGCGCGATCTCGGCCTCGTCGGCGATCGGCAACGGCAGAACGCACCAGAACCGCGAGCCCTGACCCAGTTGGCTGGAGGCGCCCACCTCGCCGCCCATGGCCTCGGCCAGGCGACGGCTGATCGACAGGCCCAGGCCAGTACCGCCGAACTGACGGGTGACCGAGGCGTCGGCCTGGGTGAAACGTTCGAAGACGTGGTCGATCATGTCCTCGGCCAGGCCGACACCAGTGTCGGTGACCGACAACTCGATCCGCCCATCCTCAAGACAGGCGGCCGCCAGGGTCACCGAACCCTCGATCGTGAACTTCACCGCATTGCCCAGCAGGTTCAGCAGGATCTGGCGCAGGCGCTCGGGATCGCCGACCACCACGCGCGGCATGTCCGGCTCGACCTGCTTGGCCAGCGTCAGGCCCTTGGGTCCGGCCTGGGCCTCGATGATGCCCAGGGCCTGATCCAGCACGGCCTCCAACGCGAACGGCCGGCGATCCAGCTCGACCCCGCCGGCGTCCAGCTTGGACAGGTCCAGTACGTCGTTCAGCGTCGACATCAGGGCCTGGCTGGCGTCCTCGATCCGCCCCAGATAGCGGCGCTGCTCGGGGCTGAGGGCCGCGTCGCGCAG
Organism: Caulobacter soli; assembly: GCF_011045195.1. GTDB lineage: Bacteria > Pseudomonadota > Alphaproteobacteria > Caulobacterales > Caulobacteraceae > Caulobacter > Caulobacter soli. The sequence goes on from NZ_CP049199.1 coordinate 3,841,336, forward strand.
CAGGCCGGCGAAGCCGATCACGCTGGTCAGGGGCGTGCGCAGCTCGTGGCTCATATTGGCCAGGAACTCTTCCTGCGACCGGACGGCCGCCTCGGCCCGGGCGTGGGCGACGGCCAGTTCGCGGCGCGCCTCGATCTCGTCGGTCATGTCGACCTGGTTGACCAGCACGCTGACGTCGCCGGTGACGGGATCCAGCGTCCGGCGGGCGTCCAGGCCGTGCCACAGCGTCTGGCCGTCGATCGTCACCTGGCAGGAACCGACCCAGAAGCCCTGCTCCAAGGCCGCCTTCCAGATGCCGGACGCCTCGCTGGGGTCGACGAAGCCGTGGCCGAAGGCGGTCTGGTCCGGAAACGCAGTCAGGCGGCTGGGATTGGCGAACAGTCGGCGGCCTTCGGCGTCGAACAACCCCACCAGCACCGGCGTATGCCGCAGGGCCTCGGCGGCGCGCTGCTCGTCGGGCGATCGATCGTCGGGCACGGCCTCGAACAGCAGGGCCTCGCCGCCGTCGCTCAAGGTGAGCGCCGAGATGGTCGTCTGCACCGAGATCGGGTGGCCCAGCGGATAGAAGGTCCAGCGCTCGGTCACGGCGTCACCGCCGGCGACCTTGTGGGCCAAGGCCTCCATGCGCGCCTGCACGGCCGGCGACTGATCGGAGAAGTCGCGGGCCAGCAAGGCGTCCAGGCTGTCGGCGCCCCACAGGGCCACGGCGGCCGGGTTGGCGTAGACCTTGCGCTTGCGGACGTCGTCGAACACCCAGACCGGTCGGCGCAGGCGGTCCAGTCCCGCCGCGTCGAACGGCAGGCCGGCGAGCGCGGGCGTGAGCGGGTTGGGGCGGGACATAATCGGGGCTTTGCTATCGGCCCTCTAAAATAGTCCGGTTTGGCGTGCATTCGCACGGACCTAATGTCGCATGGCCGACACCGAAGCGTGGCCGGACCGCCCAATCGACGCCTTGCTTGCGCCACGCGCTGCGGCCAAGGTGCCCGACTTTCAACGCTCTATCTCAAGGTCGCACATGATCCGCGTTTCGCGCCTGGCCCTCGTTCTCTCGGCCGGGCTCAGCCTCTCCGCCTGCGCGACCGTGTCACACCTGATGCCCGGTGGGGGCGACAAGACAGCGATCTCGCCGTCGACGTCCGAAACGCCCGGCGCCCCGGTCCCTCACAAGACGTCGGGGGCGCCGACCATAGACCTGGTGAAGCCCGGCCAGTGGCCGCAGGCGGTGTCGGATGTCGCCCCCGATCCGCGCGTGCGCTTCGGCGTGCTGCCCAACGGCATGCGCTACGCGATCCAGAAGAACGCCACCCCGCCCGGCCAGGCGGCGATCCGCCTGTGGTTCGACGCCGGCTCGCTGGACGAGACCGACGAGCAGCAGGGCCTGGCCCACTTCCTCGAGCACATGGCCTTCAACGGCTCCAAGAACGTGCCCGAAGGCGAGATGACCAAGATCCTCGAGCGCCACGGCCTGGCCTTCGGCGCCGACACCAACGCCTCGACCAGCTTCAGCGAGACGACCTATCAGCTGGACCTGCCCAAGACCGACGACGACACGGTCGACAGCTCGCTGATGCTGCTGCGCGAGGCGGCCGGCGAACTGACCATCGCGCCCGACGCCGTCGACCGCGAGCGCGGCGTGGTGCTGTCGGAGGAGCGCACCCGCGACAGCCCCGGCTATCGCACCTTCGTCAACACCTTCGGCTTCCAGCTGGACGGCCAGCGGCCGCCCCAGCGCCTGCCGATCGGCAAGACCGAGATCCTCAGGACCGCCCCCGCCCAGCGCATCCGCGACTTCTACCAGGCCTGGTATCGGCCCGAGAACGCCGTGGTCGTGGCGGTCGGCGACTTCGACGTCGACGCCATGGAGGCCAAGATCAAGGCCCGGTTCGGCGACTGGAAGGGCCAGGGCCAGCCGGGCGTGAAGCCCGACCTCGGCCCCGTCGCCAAGCGCGGCCTGACCGCCAAGGTGCTGGTCGAGCCCGGCGCCCAGACCTCGGTCCAGATGGCCTGGGTCGCGCCGCCGGACCTGGAGCTGGAGACCAAGGCCAAGGACAAGGACGAACTGGTCAAGGCCCTGGGCTTCGCGGTGCTGAACCGCCGGCTGCAGGTGCTGACCCGGTCGGATGCGCCGCCCTTCATCGTGGCCATGGCCGTGCAGAACGACCAGGAGCACGCCGCCGACATCACCACCCTGGCCGCCACCGTCCAGCCCGGTCACTGGCAAGAGGCCCTGACCGCGCTCGAGCAGGAGCAGCGCCGCATCGTCCAGTACGGCGTGCGCCAGGACGAGCTGGACCGCGAGATCGCCTCGATGCGCGCCGGCTTCGTGGCCGCCGCCGCCGGCGAGGCCACCCAGCGCACCACGGCCCTGGCCGGCGCCATCGTCGGCACGCTGGGCGACAAGGAGATCGTCACCAGCCCGTCCCAGAACCTCGTCGTCTTCGACGAGGCCACCAAGGGCCTGACCGCCGACAAGGTCTCGGCGACGCTGAAGGCCCAGTTCGTCGGCTCCGGCCCGCTGATCACCATCCCGACCCCGACCGCCATCGACGGCGCCGAGAAGACCGTGACCGACGCCTACGCGGCCTCGGCCAAGGTCGCGGTCGCCGCCCCCGCCGCGCCGGGCGTCACGAACTGGCCCTACGCCACGTTCGGACCCAAGGGCGCGGTCGTCGAGCAGAAGGACGTCACCGATCTGGACACCGTCTTCGTGCGCTTCGCCAACGGCGTGCGCCTGACGGTCAAGCCGACCAAGTTCCGCGACGACCAGATCCTGGTGAAGGCCCGCATCGGCCACGGCCTGCTGGACCTGCCCTCGGCCGGCCAGAGCCCGATGTGGGCCGGCTCGGCCTTCATCGAGGGCGGCCTCAAGCAGATAAGCACCCAGGACATGGAGCGGGTGCTGAACGGCAAGGTCTACAACGCCGGCCTGGGGGTCGAGGACGACGCCTTCAGCCTGTCGGGCCGCACCCGGCCCGAGGACCTGGACACCGAACTGCAGGTGTTGGCCGCCTACGCGACCGAGGGCGGCTGGCGGCCCGAGGCCTTCAACCGCATCAAGACCTATTACGGCTCGATCCATGACCAGCTCGAAAGCACGCCCAGCGGCGTGACCGGTCGCGACCTGGGCGGACTGCTGCACGGCGGCGACGGCCGCTGGACCTTCCCTAGCCGCCAGCAGATCGCCGGCACGACCCAGGACCAGCTGAAGGCCGCGGTCTCCGGTCCGCTGGCCGCCGACTCCATCGAGGTGGTGATCGTCGGCGACATCACGGTCGACAAGGCCATCGCCGCCGTGGGCGAGACCTTCGGCGCCCTACCGGCCCGTCCGGACACCCCCGCCCCGGCCGGGGCCGAGAAGGTCCCCTTCCCCGCCCCGTCGCCGACCCCTGTGGTGCGCACCCACAAGGGCCGCGCCGACCAGGGTCAGCTGTTCATGGCCTGGAAGACCGACGACCTGTTCAGCGACCTGCAGCGCGCCCGCAACACCCAGGTCCTGGCCCAGGTCATGCAACTGCGGCTGACCGACGAACTGCGCGAGAAGCAGGGCGCGACCTATTCGCCCTCGGCCTCGGCGACGGCCAGCGTGGCCTTCACCGGCTGGGGCTACCTGGCGGTCAGCGTCGAGACCCCGCCCGACAAGATCGACGGCGTGATCGCCAGCATCCGCAAGATCGCCGCCGACCTGCGCGACAAGCCGATCACCGCCGACGAGCTGGAGCGGGCCAAGAAGCCGCGCATCGACCAGATCGAGAAGGCCCGCGAGACCAACGAGTACTGGTTGGGCGCGCTGTCGGGCGCCCAGACCGACCCGCGCCTGCTGACCGCTACCCGCTCGGTGATCGCCGGCCTGCAACGGGTGACCATCGCCGACGTCCAGAAGTCGGCCCAGACCTTCCTGGGCGACGACAAGTCGTGGACGATGATCGTCAAGCCGGAGGGGAAGTAACTAAATCCGCTCATCCCGGCGAATGCCGGGACCCAGATCCCATAGCGGTGTGGCTGATTGGAAGAGCTCAGCGCCTTTGGCGTCAGCCCCAAAGCCATTCCATCTGGGTCCCTGCATTCGCCGGGATGAGCGGAAATAAAAGAGCAGCGAACTACCGACAGGCGATCAGGTGAACCCGGTCCCGCGACGCCTCGGCCGGTTTCGCGGCGAACACCCCGTAGGCGACCAGGGTCCAGACCGCCAGGACGGCCAGCCATTGAACGGGGGATACGGAAGGCTTCATGCCTCCGTATCCCCCAGTTGCGCGCGCCGGAATAACGACTTATCAGCGGGCATCTGTGAGGTTTCGTCACATGGCCGCCCGCTCCCTCCCGCCGCTCAACGCCCTGCGCGCCTTCGAGGCGTTCGGCCGGCGTGGGCGGATGACCCTGGCCGCCGACGAGCTGTGCGTCACCCACGGGGCGATCAGCCGCCAGATCCGCCAGCTGGAAGACCACCTCGGCGTCGCCCTGACCGAGGGCCCGCGCAACCGCCTGATCCTGACCGAGACCGGCTTGACCCTGGCCCAGGCCCTGACCCAGGCGCTGGACCAGATCGAGGCCGCCCTGCCCCAGCCCGCCGGCGCGGGCGACGGCGCCCTGGTGGTCTCGTGCCTGCCAACCTTCGCCATGAAGTGGCTGATCCCGCGTCTGCCTGGCTTCGTCGCCGCCCATCCGGAAATCCAGGCCCGCATCGTGGAATCGAATGGCCCATTCGACTTCCGCGCCGACGGCGTCGACCTGGCCATCCGCATGCGCCTGCCCGACGCCCCGCCTTCGCCCGACGCCGACGTCACGCCGTTCCTCAAGCACTATGTCGGCCCCGTGGCCGCGCCGGCCCTGGCCGCCCAGATCGACGGCTTGGACAGCCTGGCCCGCCTGCCCCGGCTGCACACCCGCACCTTCCTGGAAAGCTGGGCCGAATGGGAGGTCGCGGCCGGCCTGACCTTGCCGCCGGCGACGGTAAACCGCGAGTTCGACCACTATTTCTACATGCTGGAAGCCGCCGCCGCCGGCCTGGGCGTGGCCCTCAGCCCCTGGGCCTTCGCCGAGACCGACCTGACGTCCGGGCGCCTGATCGCGCCGCTGGGCATGATCCCCGGCCAAGCCCAGGTCTGTGCCCTGACACCCAAGGGCAAGGCCACCCGCGCGGCCCGCCGGTTCCGCGACTGGCTGGTCGCCGAGGGCGTGGCGACACCGCCGCCGCCCGACTTCCAGCCTGGTTCTCAACAGCTGGTCGAGCGCCCCTAAGCAAAACCCCTTACACTTTCGCGTCCGGCCCTCTAGTTTCCGCCGATCCCCCGCGCCCCGCGCGCCCCACCGAGATCAGGAGCCGTCATGGACGCCGCCACCATCGCCAAGCTCGAAGGCCATCTGAAGCGCACCTTCGGCAATCCCCACATCGCCCTCAAGGCCCGTCCCAAGCAGAAGGACTCCGCCGAGGTCGAAGTGGCCGGCGAATTCATCGGCGTCATCTTCCAGGACGAGGACGAGGACGGCTCGTTCATGTTCGAGATGGCGATCCTGGCGGAAGACCTGGAAGGCTAAGGCCTTCCCGCCGTTTGGCAAAAATGACCACTTTGACTATATTCAGGTCGAAGTGGTCATTGGAGGGCGGCATGCCCGATGGAACCTGGAGCCTGGCCGACGCGAAGGCCAAGCTGAGCGAAGTGGTCGAACGGGCCAAGACACAGGGTCCCCAGCATCTGACCAAGAACGGCAAGGACGCCGCCGTCGTGCTGTCGGCCGAGGACTACCGGCGGCTCAACGAAGCCGGTAGCGGAGCCCCGAAGCGCGCTCCAGCCTGGCTCGATCCCCGTTTTCGAGTTCTGAGCGACGATGAACACGACGCGGTGTTCAGGCGTGACCAAGATCCGGGCCGCGTCATCAGCTTCTGATGTTCCTGCTCGACACCAACGTCCTGTCGGATTCCACCAAGCTCGTTCGGAGTCCGGCCGTGACGGCATGGCTGGAAGCCCAGCCGATCACGACCCTGTTCGTCAGTGTCGTGACCCTCGCCGAAGCCCGCTATGGAATCGAAAGCCTCCCTGCCGGTCGCAAGGCTGATGATCTGCGTCAGTGGCTCGGCAGCGTGATTATCGAGTTCGACGGACGCCTGCTGCCAGTCGACGCCGAGATCGCCATGGCCCAGGGGCGCATTCGGCGAGCGGCCGAAAATGCTCGCCGGACCATGCCCGCGATCGACGCTTTCCTCGCGGCGACCGCCGAGATCCACGGCCTTACGCTCGTGACGCGCAATGTTCGCGATTTCCAGGGCTGGGGCGGGCCAGTCCTCGATCCGTGGACCGTCTAGGCGACCGCCGCCGTTCCGACCAAACTTCTACGCACCATCAGCGACGCTCCTGCCGCCAGCAGGCCCGCGACGCCGGCGATGATGAACGCTTCCATGTACTGCCCCTGCTGCGCGCGGATCACGCCCGCGCCGATCGCGGCCGTCGCCGCGCCCAGCTGGTGGCCCGCCCCGATCCAGCCGAACACGATGGGCCCGTCGCGGTCGCCGAACGCCTCGGTGGCCAGGCGCACGGTGGGCGGCACGGTGGCGATCCAGTCCAGGCCATAGAACACCGCGAACATCGACAGGCTGAGCACCGAGAAGTCCGAGAACGGCAGGTAGATCAACGAGAGTCCGCGCAGGGCGTAGTAGACGAAGAGCAGCTTGCGCGGGTCGTAGCGGTCGGTCAGCCAGCCCGAGGCCGTGGTGCCGAACAGGTCGAACAGCCCCATCAGCGCCAGCAGGCCCGCCGCCTTGACCTCCGGCATGCCCCGGTCGCCGCAGAAGGCGATCATGTGCACGCCGATCAGGCCGTTGGTGGTCAAGCCGCAGATGAAGAAGCCGCCGAACAGCAGCCAGAAGGTGCGGGTCTTGGACGCCCGGTGCAGCGCGCCGAACGCGGCGGCCAGGGCGTTGGAGGCCGAGCCCTTGGGCGGGGCCGTCCAGTCGTCCGGCGCGCCGAACGGGCGCTGGCCGATGGCGTCGGGGCTCTCGGGGATCAGCAGCCAGCAGATCGGGGCCATGATCGCGGCGACCGCGGCCACGGTCAGCACCACGGGGCGCCAGCCGCCATGGTCGGCGATCCAGGCCATGGCCGGCAGGAAGATCAGCGAGCCGGTGGCCGTCGCCGCCGTCAGCAGGCCCAGCATCAGGCCGCGCCGGGCCACGAACCAGCGATTGACGATGGTCGCGCCCAGCACCATGGCCACTGCTCCGCTGCCGACGCCCGCCATCACGCCCCAGGTGGCCACGTACTGCCAGCTCTGGGTCATGAAGGCCGACAGACCCGTCGACACCGCCATCAGCAGCAGGGCCAGGCTGATCGTGCGACGCACGCCGAACGACTGCATCAGCGCCGCCGCGAACGGTCCGGTCAGGCCATAGAGGAAGATGCCGATGCCGGCGGCCAGCGAGATCGAGGCGCGATCCCAGTGGAAGGCCTTCTCCAGCGGCAGGATCAGCACGCCCGGCGCGGCCCTGAGGCCAGCGGCCGACAGGAGGGCCAGGAAAGTGGCGGCGGCCACGACGAAGGCGTAGCGGTTTCCGAGGGTGCGGCGAAGCGTCTGGATCATGCGATGTAACCGATCGGTACGGGGCTTGTCGCCTTGCATACGTACCGGTAAGTAACATCGTCAAGCGCCATGACGAAATTCGACGAAAAAACCTCCCCGCCGCTCCCCGAGCACCTGCTGCCGTACAGCCCCGGCGCGCGGGCGGCCGAGCGGATCTTCGAGACCGCGCGCGACCTGTTCTATCGCGAGGGCATCCGCGCCGTGGGCGTGGACGAGATCGTCACCAAGGCGGGCGTGACCAAGCCCAGCCTCTATCGCAGCTTCAAGTCCAAGGACGACCTGGTCGCCGCCGTGCTGCGCGAGGTCGAGACCGGCTTCTGGGAGCGGTTCGAGTCGGCCGAAGCGGCGTTCCCAGGCGATCCCAAGGCCCAGATGGTCGCCTATTTCGAGGGCCTGGCCACGCGGTCGGGCGGCGCCGACTATCGCGGCTGCGCGCTCAGCAACGCCGTGGTCGAATATCCGGACCGCGACCATGCCGGCCGGGCCGTGGCCCAGGTCCACAAGCAGGACCTGCGCGCGCGACTTCGGGCCAAGGCCGCCGAGATGGGTGCGTCCGACCCCGGCGCGCTGGGCGATGCGATGATGCTGCTTGTCGAGGGGGTGTTCACCTCCAGCCAGATGTTCGACGACGACGACAAGCCGGCCCTGGCCGTGGTCGGAGCGGTCAAGGCGCTGATCGAGGTCTATTGCAAATGAGCCATCCCCTCGACCGTGCCGTCTGGAACGCCTTCACCAGCCGGCAGGCTCAGGTCGCGCTGCGCGACGGTGACGCCCTGCGGGTCGATCCCGACTTTGGCCTGTTCGTCGCCACGGCCGACCATGCGCCCGAGACGCTGGCCGCCCTCTCCCGCCTGGTCCACGCCCATCCGGGCGAGGTGGGGATCGTGGAACGGTTCGATCCGCCGCCCATCCCGGGAACCGAGGTCACGCGGCGCGCCGTCCTCAACCAGATGGTCGCGCAGACCCTGGCCGCGCCTCGGCCCGTCGACTTCGAGATCACGCCCCTGACCGACGCCGACGGCCCGGACATGCTGGCCCTGGCGACCCTGACCGCGCCCGGGCCGTTCTTCTCGCGCACCCACCAGTTGGGCGAGTTCGTCGGCGTGAAGGTCGACGGCCAGTTGGTCGCCATGGCCGGCGAACGCTTGCGGCCCGAGGGCTTCACCGAGGTCAGCGGCGTCTGCGCCCATCCCGATCACCGCGGCAAGGGCTATGCGGCGCGGCTGATGCTGCACGTGGCCCACAAGATCGCCGCGCGCGGCGAGACGCCGTTCCTGCACAGCTACGACCACAACGCCGGCGCCATCGCGCTGTACGAGGCGCTGGGGTTCCGGTTCCGGTGCGAGCAGGTGCTGACGGTGTTGGCGGCGGATCACCAGACCCCTCTCTCTTAGAGAGAGGGAGGGGCCCGCCGCGAAGCGGTGGGAGGGTGAGAGGTTTCACCGCTGGCCGGCAAACCCTCGAGTCTTTCGGTTGCGTTGAATTCAGAGAGCGGGCCCAAACCGCTTTAGTGAACGGAGCGCCCGAACACACAGGGGTTCCTCGTGTACGCCTGTCGGAGATTTCCCGAGCGATCCCTACAGAGTGTCAGCGGCCTCTATCGGCGCTCCGTCCGGAAAGACTGTAACCTCTCACCCTCCCACCGCCTGCGGCGGCGGGCCCCTCCCTCTCTCTATGAGAGAGGGGTTCAGAAAAAGACCCGGAAAGCTTTCGCCCTCCGGGTCCCTTGTTCGTTCAGCTCGGCGCGATCAGGCTTGGATCTGGTTCGCCGATCGCCGCGCCCAGCCGTAGAGGCCCGCCACCACGACCGCCGCGGCGATCAGGGCGAAGATCATGCCCACGTGCTCGGACGGCGCGAAGGAGACCTCCAGCGGACCGGGCTTCTGGGTGACGACGATCAGGCCGGCCAGGGCCACGTTGAACAGGCTTTCGCCGACGATGAAGCCCGAGGCGATCAACACGCCCAGGCGCTTGGCGGCCTCGCCCATGCGGTCCTTGTCGACCATCTTGTCGTAGAGCCAGCCGATCACGGCCCCGACCACGACCGGCGCGGTCACGGCGCTGGGCAGGTAGATGGCCAGGCCCACGCCCAGCGGCGGCAGGCTGAAGCGGCCCTTGCTGGCGCGGCGCAGGATGATGTCGACGATGACAAGACCCAGGCCGATCAGGGCGCCGTAGCCCAGCAAACTCCAGTTCAGGTCGCCGCCGATCACGCCCTTGGCCAGGGTCGAGATCAGGGTCGCCTGCGGGGCGTCCAGCGGCTTGGCGCCGGCCACGGTCGACAGGTTGGCCGCGCCCGAGAAGCCGTTCGACTGGTTCAGCAGTTCCAGCACGAAGGGGATGACGATGGCGCCGGCGACGACGCCGATGATCAGGGCCACCTGCTGCTTCCACGGGGTGGCGTCGACCAGTTGGCCGGTCTTCAGGTCCTGCAGGTTGTCGTTGGCCACCACGGCCACGGCCAGCACCATGGCGGTGACATAGAGGGCGTAGGCGACCAGGGCTTTCGCGATATCCGGGCCGATCACGCCGCGGCCGACGACGCCGACCATCAGCGAGGCGCCCAGCACGGTCAGGATGGCGATGCCCGAGACCGGGCTGTTGGACGAGCCGATCAGGCCGGCCATGTAGCCGCAGACGGCGGCGGCTAGCAGGCCGGCGATCAGCACGTAGCCGATGCCGATGGCCACCAGCGGCGCGGCCAGGCTGGTGATCGGACCGCCGGTCAGGAAGTGAGCCAGGAACCAGCCGGCCGGGGCCAGCAGCAGCAGCGACACCAGGCCGACGATGCCGATCGGGATGTCCTGTTCGGTGCGGGGAATCTCGCCGCCGCCGCTCTTGCGGACCTTGTTGGCCTCGAAGGCCGACATCAGGCCCGACCAGATCGGCAGGGCCAGCTTGCCCAGGGTCCAGATGGCGGCGGCGCCGATGACGCCCGCGCCCATGAACCGCACCTCGGTCTTCCAGACGGTCAGGGCGTGCTTGGCGACGTCGACGTCGGGCATCGGGTGCAGGCTGGTCATGACCGGGACGAGCACGCCCCAGGCGATGGCCAGGCCCGCGAACATCGCCACGCCGACGGTGATGCCCATCAGGTGGCCCGCGCCCATCAGGGCCAGCGAGCTGGAGGCGCCCAGGCCGGTCGCGCCGGCCCCGGCCTTGAAGTAGCCCGCCACCTCGGCGGCGAAAATCTTGGCGGCGGCCAGGGCGGCGAACAGGGCCGAAGCGATGGTGCCCAGCACCACGGCGACCAGGCCCTTCTGCCCTTCGGCCGCGCCGGCCCGCGAGCCGGTGCCGACCTTCAGCACCTCGGCGGCGGCGACGCCTTCGGGGTAAGGCAGGTCGGAATTGGTCACCAGGGCCCGGCGCAGGGGGATGGTGTACATCACGCCCAGCACCCCGCCGACCAGGCAGGCGCCGAAGGTGGTCAGGAACGGCACGTGGCTCCACCAGCCGATCATCAGCAGGCCCGGCAGCACGAAGATCACCGACGACAGCGTTCCCGCCGCCGAGGCGATGGTCTGGACGATGTTGTTTTCCTGGATCGTCGCGGTCTTGAAGGCGCGCAGCAGCGCCATCGAGATGACCGCCGCCGGGATCGAGGTGGCGAAGGTCAGGCCCACCTTCAGGCCCAGATAGACCTGGGCGGCGGTGAAGACCAAGGTGATGAGGATGCCGAGAAGGACCCCTCGGATCGTGAATTCAGAGCGTGGAGCCGCGGTGGCGTCGGACGACATGAAGGGTCCCAAAACAGTTAAGGCGGCCGGACCTTGCACGTCCGACCGCCCCTAACTCAAGCCTAGTTCCGCATTTTCCCGTTTCGCGGGTCGAGGCTACCCTTCAAATCGCCTTTCAGGGCAAGGTTCAGAGCACGCCCAGCATTTCCGCGACCAGCGGATGGCGGACGATGTCGCGGTCAGCCAGACGGACCACCGCGATGTTGTCGAGGGCTTCGAACTTCTCGGCCACGTCGCCCAGGCCCGAGATGCCCGGCAGCAGGTCGGACTGGTTCGGGTCGCCCGTCACCACCATGGTCGAGTTCCAACCCAGGCGCGTCAGCAGCATCTTCAGCTGCATGTAGGTGCAGTTCTGGGCCTCGTCGATCACCACGAAGGCGTTGTTCAGGGTGCGGCCGCGCATGAAGCCGACCGGCGCGATCTCGATCGCCCCCTCGGCCATCAGGGCGCGCATGCGCTTGACCGACAGGCGGTCGCTCATGGCGTCGTAGAGCGGGCGCAGATAGGGGGCCAGCTTCTCTTCCATGTCGCCCGGCAGGTAGCCCAGCGACTCGCCGGCCTCGACGGCGGGGCGCGACAGCACGATGCGGCCGACCTTGCCGGCTTCCAGCGCTTCGACGGCCTTGGCGATGGCGATGTAGGTCTTGCCGGTGCCCGCCGGGCCCAGCGCCATGATCAGGTTCTTGTCGTCGATCGCCTCCATCAGGCTGGCCTGGCCTGGCGATTTGGGTTTGATCGTTTTGAGGTAACTCTGGTCCCGGTCCTCATGTCCCGGCGTGCCGAGCGGCGACCAAGCTTGGCGATGCTCCACCGGCAGGCGGCGCACCTTGGCGTCGTCGTCGTAACGGCCAGCGTCGTTCGCGCCTTCGCGCACCATCCGCTTGAGAGCTCGCTTGGTCATGTAAGCCTCCATTCAGGCATGAAAAAAGGACGTGGCCGAAATGGCGACGTCCTTGGAGCAGGTGGGGAGGAGAAAAACGGAAACGCGAGCGCGGCCGGGCGGTTCGGAGCTTGCCCCCGAAGGCGGTAATGTACGCCCAAACCCCAAAACCGACACCCAAGGTCTCCGTTTACCGGGAGGCCGCGACCGATGATCGAGCGCGGCTCGGATACGAGAAGAATGTCTCCCGATATGGGAGTGTTCCCCCTCGAATCGCACAAATACAATGGGGCGAGCATGGTTTATGAGCGGTTAAGGCTCTGCCCGGTTTTAGAACACGAGGTGTACGGATGACTGTCTATTCCTTGGGCGCCTTAAATCCCTCGCTCCCGCCGGACGGCGAATATTGGATCGCGCCCAATGCCTGCGTGATGGGAAACGTCATCCTGCGGAAGAATTCGAGCATCTGGTGGGGGGCAATAGTTCGCGGCGACAATGATCCGATCGAGATCGGCGAGAACACCAACGTTCAGGACGGATCAGTACTGCACACCGACATCGGCAGCCCGCTGACCATCGGCGCGAACGTGACGATCGGCCACATGGTGATGCTGCACGGCTGCACGATCGGCGACGGCTCGCTGATCGGCATCGGCTCGATCATCCTGAACGGAGCCAGGATCGGGAAGAACTGCCTGATCGGCGCCGGCGCCCTGATCACCGAGGGCAAGGAGATCCCCGACAACTCGATGGTGATGGGCGCCCCGGGCAAGGTGGTCCGCGAGATCGGCGAGCAGCACGCCTTCGTCCTCCAGGCCTCGGCCCTGGGCTATGTGCAGAACTGGAAGCGCTATCGGACCGAGCTGGCGCGAACGGACTGACGGGACCTGAACGCCGGGGCCCGCTTAACCAAATGCCGACGGTTCCCGAATACCTTGTCGGCATGGTGTTGAGTACGAGCTTGGTCGCGAGCCTGAAGCGGGAGTGGACTCCAGCGCATCGTCGGCTGGCCGTCCTGACGCTCGCCTTCCTGGCGGCCAACATTTACAGCCTGTTCCTGGCCGGCGTGACCCACGGCCTGCCCACGATCTGGACCGCCAACGCCGTCCTCGTCGCCGGCCTGATGGTGCTCAACCGCCGGAATGGCGTGGCGCTGCTGGCCATGACCAGCGTGCTGCACATCGGCCTGGAGCTGATCGTCGGCCACACCCTGCGCTTCGCGATCCTGGTCACCCTGGTCGATGTGGCCCAGGTGGTCGCGACCGCCGTCGTGCTGCGCGCCCTGCGCCTGCCCAACCGCATTCGCAGCATGCGCGGCCTGCTGCGGCTGACGGCCGTGGCGACCGTCTTCACGATCATCACCTGCCCGCTGCAGAGCGGCATCCTGACCTGGAGCCTCGGCAAGCCGTTCTCGGCCCTGTGGAGCACCTGGATGACGTCCAACGCCCTGGGGGCGACCCTGGCCCTGCCCACCATGCTGATCCTGATGGACCGCCGCCTTGGCCAGGGCTTCCGGCCGATCCGGCCGCTCGAGGCGGCGGCGGGCCTGATCCTGGTCGCGGGCACGTCGGTCGCGGTGTTCTCCGTCAACGCCGCCCTGGAAGTGCTGGTGTTCGCCCCCCTCATGCTGGCCACGTTCCGGGGCGGTCCCCGCGCGGCGGCCATCGCCACCGCCGTTTCGCTGGCCGTGGCCATTCCGACCGTGATCCACAAGTTCGGCCTGGATCCCAAGGTGGTGATGACCCCGATGCGCGAGGCGCAGGTCTTTCACCTTCTGCTCTGCGCCGTCTGCCTGACCGCCGCCCTGGCGCTGAGCCGCCAGGCGCGCCTGCAGGCCCTGCTGGTCCGTCGCCAGGCCGTGGCGCGCTTCGCCCAGGCCAGGGCCCAGGCCGCCAACCAGGCCAAGTCCGACTTCCTGGCCACGATCAGCCACGAGATCCGCACCCCGCTCAACAGTATCCTGGGCTTCGCCGGCCTGGTCCGCGACGACCCGGACCTGTCGCCCGAGAACCGCCGACGCCTGGAGCTGGTCGAGCGCGCCGGCCGCTCCCTGGCCGAGATCGTCAACGACCTGCTGGACTTCGCCAAGGTCGAGGCCGGCCGCCTGGACCTGCGACTCGAGCCCGTCTCGCCCGCCGCCCTGCTGCGCGACGCCGCCGCCATCATCGCCCCGGCCGCGCGGGCCAAGGACCTGACCCTGTCGGTGCAGGTCGAGACCATCGGCGAGGGCGACGAAGCCACGCTGCTGGCCCTCGATGAGACCCGCCTGCGCCAAGTGCTGCTGAACCTGCTGGCCAACGCCCTGAAGTTCACCGCCCAGGGCCAGGTCGCCGCGCGGCTGACCCTGGGTCCCGCGCCCGGCGAACTGCGGTTCGAGATCGCCGACACCGGCATCGGCATCTCGCCGGAGGTTCAGGTCCGGCTCTTCCAGCGCTTCAGCCAGGCCGACAGCTCGATCAGCCGCGGCTATGGCGGCGCGGGCCTCGGCCTGGCCATCAGCAAGGCCCTGGTCACCCAGATGGGCGGCCGCATCGGCGTCGTCAGCGCGCTGGGCGAGGGCTCGCGGTTCTGGATCGAACTGTCGGCCGACGTGGTCGCTTCGTCGGCGGTCGTCGCCGCCACGCCGATCGCGCTGGAACCCGCCCGGCCCGCTCGCGTGTTGCTGGTCGACGACCACCCGATGAACCGTGAACTGGGTCACGCCCTGCTGACCCTGGCCGGATGCGAAGTGACCACCGCCGACGACGGCGCCCAGGCGGTGGAACTCGCCGGGGTCGAGGACTTCAACCTGATCCTGATGGACGTGCACATGCCGGGCATGGACGGCCTGGCCGCCGCCCGCGCCATTCGCGCCCTGCCCCGCCCGCACGGCGCGGTGCCGATCGTCGCCCTCACCGCCGATGTCCTGCCCGAGCAGATCGCCCGCTGCCAGGCGGCCGGCATGGACGGCCACGTCGCCAAGCCGATCCGACGGGAAGAGCTGGTGGCGGCGGTGTCACGCGCCCTGGGCATGGACCGGGAAGAGACGACCAGGGTTACGGGCGGTTAGACCCTGTTCGCCAACAAGCCCTACGGCGTGGACCGACGGGGCCGCAGCACGACGTTGAGCCGACGCGATCGGTCAATGACCAGTTTCCTGAGACCCGCGCCGAACTCGCAATAGTCGCGCCACAGGTCCGGCACGATCCAGGCGCCGTGCCGGTAGTAGGCCGGCGTGCCGATGCGCATGGCCACCTGAGGCGCGTCGCGCCAGGTGCCGAACAGCCGGTCCCAGAGGGGCAGAAGGCTGAGATTGATCGGCATCCTGTTGAGGCTGTGGTGCAGCCGGTGGTGCAGCGGCGACTGCACGATCCAACGGCCGATCCAACCGAAGTTGGACTCGACGCGCGAATGGACCACCAGCCGGATGATGATGATCGCCAGGCCGACCTCGGCGAGGGCTTCACGGTCGCAGCCCAGCAGAACCCCCGGCAGGACGGCGCCGACCACGGCGGTGAACACCGCCGGATGGACGCGCGCGGCGGTCAGGATGGAGAACGACTCGGCGGCGTGATGGAAGCGGTGCAGCGGCCAGAACACCCGCGAATGGTCCAGGCGATGGCTCCAGTAATCGAAGAACGTATAGAGCAGGAACAGGAGCACCACCTGGAACGGCAGGGGCGCACCGGCGATCGTCAGGTCGATCCCCGTCGCCTGGGCCAGCAGCCCCCTCAGCCACTCGCCCGAAATATAGACGACGCCAAAGCTCATGACCGCGGTGACCAGGGTCCAGGCCGGCGCCAGCTGGAAGAGGTAGCAGGCCACGTCGGACCAGCCGGAGGCCGTGCGTTCGACCAGCAGATGCCGCAGCGAACTCTCCTCCCAGCCCGTCCAGAGATATTCCAGGAGGAAGATGATCGGCAGCAGGACGCTGAGTTCGACCGTCCGATCGATCACCCGCCGGTGCACTTCGCTGACGATGTGCTCGCGCCCGAAGACGTGCAGCGTCAGGGTGTCGGGAACCACATGGAGCAACGCCCACCAGCCCAAGGCGACCAGGGCCAGGTGTGCGCCAATGACGGACAGGGCCACGGGGTGCAGCAATCGGCGGATCGCCATATGGAAAAGGCCCGGCTCGCTCGCCGCTGCAACTGGTTCAATTTGAGCCACGCGTTCCCCCGTCTCTACGGAAAATCCGTACTTGCAACCTCCGGTGAGCAAGACCCGCGCCAAACCGCGCGCTTATGCCGCAACGACGGTCGACGCTGGTCGGAGACGGTCTGTCGGGCCGCTAACGCGCCGCGCCGTTCAAGGCCTCGCGCTGGGCGAAGACGCGGGTGACTTCCGCCATGTTTTCCGTGCCCCACGTGCGGAGCGGCGTCAGGGCTTGGGCCAGGCTGGAAGCCGCTGATCCTTTACCTCCTCGCCCAAGGCGGCCCCACCCGCTACGGCGAGCCGCGACGGGCCGTGCGCGACGTCAGCGATGGCCGCAGGTTGGAGGCGACTTGACTCCCCTTCCCACATCGCGACCGGAACATGATGTTTTGACGCGACATCGGCGCCCGCACTGCGCCTCCGATCCGCTTTCAGCAAGAACCTACGAGGTAAGTTTACAACCATCAGCACCATCGTAACTTCATCGCCAATTCAATTTCAAATACACATCGATCCATTATTTTTGACAAAAACTGGAACAATAATTCAACTTGCGACTTCCTAAACTGTACCGCCAGGCCTTTGATATCGACTGGCTTCGGATTTTCCTTTTATTTGAGACACCCCGACGCCCCGCCTGTGCTGGGTGAGCGACCCGCGCCCCATGCCGGACGCACCCTTGAAGGGTCCTTCATGTTTAAAACGAGCCTGACGGCGATCGCTTTCCTGGCGATCAGCCAAAGCGCGACCGCGCAAGTACCTGTCGGCGCGGCGGGGCAAATGCAGCAGATCCCTCCAGCGCCAAAGACGGACCAGGCGGCGCCCGAAGTTCGCATCGAAAAGGCCCCACCGGCCGTTCGGGCTGACACCGGCGGCGCCAAGATCCCGGTCGTCGCCCTGCATGTCACTGGCGCGACGGTCTTCAGCGAGGCGGAGCTGATCGCGACGACCGGCTTCAAGCCGGGCGCGGATCTCGATCTGAACGACCTTCGTGACCTGGCCGGTCGGATCGCCGCCCATTACAACGCCCATGGCTATTTTCTGGCCCAGGCCTACCTGCCCGCCCAGGACGTCCGGAACGGCGTCGTGACCATAGCGGTGGCGGAGGGCCGCTACGGCGCGATCTCCTTGCGCAACGACGCCCATCTGTCGAACGGGGTGATCCACGGCGTTCTCGACGGGCTCGACAGCGGCGACCTGGTCGCCTCCGCGCCGCTCGAACGCCGCCTGATGCTGCTGTCGGACCTGCCCGGCGTCGAGGTGAAGTCGACGCTCAGTCCCGGCGCCGCGATCGGAACCTCCGACCTGATCATCGACCTGGCGCCCGGCCGGCGGATCACCGGCGGCCTCGAAGCCGACAACGCCGGCAACCGTTACACCGGAGCCTATCGCGCCGGGGCGCTGGTCAATTTCAACAATCCTACCGGTCGCGGCGACCAGGCCAGCCTGCGGGTCCTGACCTCGACCTCGGGCCTGGGCTATGCCCGCGCCGCCTATCAGGCCCCGATCGGCGTGGCCACGGTCGGCGTCGCCTACGCCCACATCCACTATGAGCTGGGCAAGGAATTCAAAAGCCTGGGCGCGAACGGCGAGTCCGACGTCGCCAGCCTGTTCGTCAGCTATCCGCTGATCCGCTCGCGCAACAGCAACCTCAACGCCGTGGCCAATCTGGACGCCCGACGCTTCGTGGACCGCGTGGACCTGTTCGACGCCCGCACCCGGCGCGACGCCCTGGCCCTGACGTTGGGCCTCGACGGCGACCATCGCGACGCGTTCGGCGGCGGCGGCTGGACCTCCTACAGCCTGGCCTGGACGACGGGTGATCTCGACATCAAGACCCCCGCCACCCTGGCCGCGGACAGGGCCACGGCCCGCGCCAATGGCGGCTACAGCAAGCTGTCGGCGAGCGTGGCGCGGCTGCAGACCGTGAGCGGCCCGCTGTCGTTGTATGGCGCGGTGCGCGGCCAGATCGCGTCGAAGAACCTCGACACCTCCGAGAAGATGGAACTGGGCGGCGCCTACGCCGTGCGGGCCTATCCCGAGGGCGAGGCCTATGGCGACCAGGGCTATGTGGCGACGGCCGAGGCGCGGCTGATGCTGCCCAAGCCCGGCGGCCTGCCGGGCCGCATCCAGTTGATCGGCTTCGTCGATGTCGGCTCGGTGTCGTTGACCAAGGACCCATGGTTCCTGGGGCGCAACCACGCCGACCGCAGCGGCTACGGGGTAGGGCTCACCTGGGTCAGCAACGACGACTTCGTGATCCGGGTCTCGCATGCGCGAAAGCTGGGTGACGACGACGCCACCTCGGCGCCCGACCGGTCGGGCCGCACCTGGGTCCAGCTCTCCAAGCTTTTCTGACGACGAGGACCGCGCCGCACGACGCCGCGCGCCCGTCTCCCGCAACAAGGATTTCGCTCATGCCCCGCGCCTTTCCGATGACTTCCGCCGCCCAGACCTCTCCCTCCGACCGCAGGACCTGGCTGGCCGCTTCCACCGCACTGGCCGGCTTGGCCATGTCCATGACCCTGGGCCTGTCGGCCCAGGCCCAGTCCCTCCCCTCCGGCGGAACGGTGTCGGCCGGGCAGGCCAGCTTCTCCGGCGACGCCAACACCCTGACCATCAACCAGGCCAGCGCCTTCGCCGCGATCAACTGGCAGAGCTTCAACATCGGCCAGGGGCAGTCGGTGACCTTCGTCCAGCCCGGCAGCCAGTCGGTGGCGCTCAATCGCGTGCTGGGCGCGGATCCGTCGCAAATCCTCGGCGCCCTGTCGGCCAACGGCAAGGTCTTCCTGGTCAATCCCAACGGCGTGCTGTTCGGCCAGAACGCCCAGGTCAATGTCGCGGGCCTGGTGGCCTCGACGCTCGACATCTCCGACGCGGACTTCATGGCCGGAAACTACAGGTTCTCGGGCGGCGGCGGCGCGGTCCTGAACCAGGGGACGATCAAGGCCGACGGCGGCTTCGTCGCCCTGCTCGGCGCCAATGTCAGCAACCAGGGCCTGATCCAGGCCAATCTCGGGACCGTCGTGTTGGCGGCCGGCTCGGCGATCACCCTGGACGTGGCCGGCGACGGCCTGCTCAACGTCACCATCGACCAGGGCGCGGTCAACGCCCTGGCCACGAACGGCGGACTGCTGCGGGCCAATGGCGGCCAGGTGGTGATGACCGCCAGTTCGGCCGGCCAACTGATCCGGACGGCGGTCAACACGACAGGCGTCATCGAGGCGCGGGCGCTCGACACCCGCAACGGCGTCATCCGTCTGATCGGCGATCCCCAGTCCGGCGGCGTGGCGGTCAACGGCGGGCTGGACGTCACCGGCGCCGCCGCCGGTCAGACGGGCGGCGACATCGTGATCACCGGTCAGACCGTCAGCCTGGGCGGCCAGGCTCGGCTAGACGCCTCTGGCGACGCCGGCGGCGGAACGGTCCTGGTTGGCGGCGACTATCAGGGCGGCGGCGCTCTGGCTCATGCCGACACGGTCTCCATGGCCCGGGGTGCGGTGATCCTCGCCAACGCCGGCCGCGCCGGCCAGGGCGGCGAGGTCGTCCTCTGGTCCGACGGCGTCACCCAGGTGGACGGCGCGATCGGCGCCCGGGGCGGCGCGCTGTCGGGCGACGGCGGCCTGGTCGAGACCTCCGGCAAGCGTGTCGTGCTCGGCCAGAACGCGCGGGTCGACACCCTGGCGCCGCGCGGCGCGACGGGGCTGTGGCTGCTGGATCCGGTCGACTACACGATCGCCATCGCCAGCGGCGACGAAACGCCCTCGCAGGTGACGATCAGCCTGGCCAGCTCCAACCGCCTGATCGAGGCGACCCATGACATCACGGTCGCCGACGCGGTCACCTGGACCACGCCCCAGACCCTGGAGCTGCGCGCGGGCAACGACGTGCTGATCAACGCCGCCGTGACCGCCAGCACGGCGGGCTCGCTGATGCGCCTGACGGCGGGCCGCGACGTCCTGGTCAACGGGGCGCTGACGGCCAGCGGCAACGGTTCGCTGATCGAGATCAATTCGGGTCGCGACATCGACCTGCACGAGGCCGTGACCGCCAGCGGCGGCGGGGCGCTCCTGTTCCGCGCCGACAACGACGGCACGGGCGGCCCGACGGGCGGGACGGTGCGCCTGGATCCGCTGTTCCCCGTCACCAGCACGTCCAAGACGATCTATTATTCGCCGGAGAACGGCTACGCCGCGCCCAACCTCTACACCGGCTTCACCGCCTATATGTGGGTCTTCGTCGACGCGATCGACAAGGTCTATGACGGCACGGTGGCCGCCACCGCGACCTTCCGCGGCGATCCCACGGTGGGCGGCGCCAACGATGTCGGCCTGGCCGGCGGCGCGATCAGCTTCGTCGACAAGAACGTCGGGCCGGCCAAGCCGGTGACCTTCGCCGGCTATGGCATCAATGGCGCCGACGTCGCCGACTTCGCCCTGTTCGCGCCGGCCGGCGACACCACGGCGGCGATCACGCCCGCCGTCCTGACCATCACCGCCAACGACGCCAACAAGGTATACGGCCATACGGTGACCTTGCCCGGCACGGCCTTCACCTCGACCGGCCTGGTGGCCGGCGAAACGATCGGTGGCGTCACCGAGGTCAGCCCCGGCGCCGTCGCCTCGGCGACCGTGGCCGGTTCGCCCTATGTCATCACGCCCAGCGACGCGGTCGGCGGCACGTTCCTGATCAGCAACTACACCACCAACTACGTCAACGGAGCGCTGACCGTCACGCCAGCCGCCCTCACGGTGAGGGCGAACGACGCCAGCAAACCCTATGGCCAGACCCTGGTCTTCGTCCCCACCACGTTCACGACGACAGGCCTGGTGAACGGCGACACCATCGCCGGCGTCACCCAGAGCAGTCCGGGCGCGACGGCCGGGGCGGCGTCCGGTCCCTATGTGATCACCACCCGCGCCGCGACGGGCGGCAGCTATATCCCGGCCAACTACGTCATCACCTATGGCGACGGCGCCTTGACGGTGCTGGCCGACGCGACGCCGCCGACCTCGACCGCTTTTGGCGCGGCGTCGCCGATCGTGGCCTCGCCCAGCGGCGTTCCGGCCGGGGTGACCCGTCCGGGCGACACATCCGTCGACGCCTTCTCGACGGACGACGCCTCGGGAGCCTCGGCGAGCGGCGCTTCCGGCCTCACGGCATCAAATGGACCGCTCGCCACGCGCCTGACCGTGCTGGAAAACGGCGTTCGGACGCCGCGGCAGTTGGAAACCCTGGCCACGTCGCCGAACGAAGCGACCGACCGACGCCTCGTCGACGCGATCGATGACCGCGCGCCGAACACCCGCGCCCCAGCGCCTGTCTTGGCCCCAGCCCCGACCCCGGCCCTGACCCCGACGACCCGCTATGCGCCCAAGCAAGACCGGAACTAGGCCTTGAAAACTGGAACGTCGCGCAGGCCGATCGTGTCCGTCCTCCCGCTGCTGGCGGTCCTCCTGGGGCTCGGCTCGGCCGCCTCGGGCATGGCGGCCGTCCCGGCGCCGACTTCGCCCTGGACGGTCGGGTCGGATCCGTCCGAGGCGACGATGCGCAAGATCCGCTGGGCCATCGCCTCCAACGACAATGGCGACCTGCCCTTCGTGGTCGTCGACAAGCGCGCCGCGCGCGTCTTCGTCCTGGACCGCCATGGCCTCGTCCTTGGAGCGGCGCCCGCGCTGTTGGGCCTGGCCAAGGGCGACGTGTCGCCGCCGGGCATCGGAGACCGTCCGCTGTCGGCGATCGGTCCCGCGGATCGGATCACGCCCGCCGGTCGGTTCGTCGCCGGCCTGGGCCCGGACCTGGGCGCCAAGGACGTCCTGTGGGTGGACTACGCCGCCGCGATCTCGCTGCACCGGGTGGTGACCAGCAATCCTCGCGAACATCGCCTCGAACGTCTGGCGACCGCCTCGATCTTGGACAACCGCATCTCGTACGGCTGCATCAACGTGCCGGCGAAGTTCTTCGACGACGTCGTGCGGCCCGCGTTCCTGGCTCGCGGCGGCGTGGTCTACATACTGCCCGAGCTCGCGGCGGAGGATTGATGACGGCGCTGCGCTGGCCGCTCACGTCCGCTACTGGCGCGTGGCGGACCGCACCGCGCCTGCGCCGCGACCACCTCATTATTGACAGCCTAAGCCCGCCTTGGGGACAGCTCCAACCTGTATCGACAAACGCGCCGCCCTCTTGCTCCGCGCCTAAACCCGCGTAATCTGCTTCCTTAACAACGATAACAAACCAGGGAGGCGACGTCGGGCCATGGCCAGCGCACGCTACGACTACGTCATCATCGGCGCCGGTTCGGCCGGCTGCGTCCTGGCGGCCCGGCTGACCGAGGATCCCAACGTCAAGGTTCTGCTGCTGGAGGCCGGCGGCAAGAACAGCTCGATCCTGGTCAAGATGCCCGCCGGCGTCGGCGAGCTGATCAAGGCCAAGGGCGATCAGAACTGGGGCTTCTGGACCGAGGCCGAGCCTCACCTCAACGACCGCAAGCTGTGGTGGCCGCGTGGCAAGGGCCTGGGCGGCAGCTCGGCCATCAATGGCATGATCTATATCCGCGGCCACGCGCGCGACTACGACCAGTGGCGGCAGATGGGGCTGAACGGCTGGTCCTACGCCGACGTGCTGCCCTACTTCAAGCGCTCGGAGACCCACCACGGCGGCGGCGACGCCTATCATGGCGAGAGCGGGCCGCTGCACGTGTCGCGCGGCGAGTCCAAGAGCCCCTTCTATCCGGCCCTGATCGAGGCCGGCCGCCAGGCGGGTCACGCGGTGACCCAGGACTTCAACGGCTATCGGCAGGAGGGTTTCGGCCCCTACGACCTGACGATCCGCAACGGCCAGCGCTGGAGCGCGGCGGCGGCCTATCTGACGGCGGCCCTGGCCCGGCCCAACCTGACCTGCGTGACCGAGGCGCGCACGACCCGGATCCTGGTCGAGAAAGGCCAGGCGATCGGGGTCGAGTACGTGGTCGGCCAAAGCCCGGAGCGCCTCGTCGCCCATGCCGACGCCGAAGTGCTGCTGAGCGCCGGAGCCGTGCAGTCGCCGCACATCCTGCAACTGTCGGGCATCGGCGATCCGGAGGACCTGAAGACGCACGGGATCGCCACGACGCATGAAGCCAAGGGCGTCGGCGCCAACCTGCAAGACCATCTGGACGTCTGCCTGTCGTGGACGACGAAGAACCTGCAGACCGCCTATTCGGCCAACAAGGGGCTGAACAAGCTGACCACCGGCCTGTCCTACATGCTGCTGGGCAAGGGCCTGGGCCGCCAGCAGTTCCTGGAAAGCGGCGCGTTCCTGAAGTCGCGCCCCGACCTCGACCGGCCCGACCTGCAGATCCACGGCGTGCTGGCGATCATGCAGGACCATGGCAAGACCCAGGTCGAGAAGGACGGCTTCACCCTGCACGTCTGTCAGCTGCGCCCCGAGAGCCGGGGCAAGGTGGGCCTGCGATCAGCCGATCCGTTCGACGATCCGACCATCCTGGCCAACTACCTGGCGACCGAGGAAGACCGTCGCGCCATCCGCGAGGGCGTGAAGATCGCCCGCGAGGTGGTGGCCCAGGCCGCCTTCGATCCCTACCGCGAGGCCGAATACGCGCCGGGCGCGGACATCAGGAGCGACGCCGACATCGACGCCTGGGTGCGGGCCAAGGCCGAGACCATCTATCACCCGGTCGGCACGTGCCGGATGGGCGCGGCGGGCGATCCGCTGGCCGTGGTCGACGACCAGCTGCGCGTGCAGGGGCTCAAGGGCCTGCGCGTGATCGACGCCTCGGTCATGCCCACCCTGATCGGCGGCAACACCAACGCGCCCACGATCATGATCGCCGAGCGGGCCTCGGACCTGATCCGGGGCAAGGCCGTGCTGCCGGCGGTGGACGCGCCAGTGTTCGAGGACGGGCGGGCCGTGGCGGCTTAAACGCCGGTACGCCCCCTCCGTCGGGCTTCGCCCGCCACCTCCCCCGTTTCACGGGGGAGGAGAAAGATGCCGTGTCCTCCTCACCCGCATCGCGGGGGAGGTGGCGCGATGCGAATACGCATCGTGACGGAGGGGGCGTTCGGCGCTTGGCGCCCAGCCTCAACCGACTATCTGTAAGGCCCCAGCCAAAAACGAGGCGCACCATGAACCACCGCCCCCTCGGCCGCTCCGGCCTATCGACCGCGCCTCTGGTGTTCGGCGGCAACGTCTTTGGATGGACCGCCGACGAGGCGACGTCGTTCCGACTGCTGGACGCCTTCGTCGACGGCGGGTTCAACGCGATCGACACCGCCGACGTCTATTCGGCCTGGGTTCCGGGCCATGCGGGCGGCGAGTCCGAGGGCGTGATCGGCCGCTGGCTGAAGGCGCGGGGCAAGCGCGACGACGTCCTGATCCTGACCAAGGTCGCCATGTGGCCGGCCCAGCCGGGCCTGTCGGCGGCCAATATCGCCGCCGCCGTCGAGGGCTCGCTCAAGCGCCTGCAGACCGATTACATCGATCTCTACCAGTCGCACCAGGACGACGCCGAAACGCCGATCGAGGAAACGCTCGAGGCCTATGACCGCCTGATCAAGGCCGGCAAGGTGCGGGCGATCGGCGCCTCGAACTTCACGCCCGAGCGGCTGGCGGCCTCGCTGAAGGTCTCGGCCGACATTTCGCACGAAGTTGGGGGTTTGCCGCGCTACGAGACGATCCAGCCGAAGTTCAATCTCTACGACCGCGACGAGGTCGACGGGGCGCTGGCCGAGCTGACGGCGCGCGAGGGGCTGGGGGTCATTCCCTATTACGGCCTGGCCGCCGGCTTCCTGACCGGCAAGTACCGCACGCAGGCCGACCTGGAGGGCAAGGCCCGGGGTCGGACGGTCGGGCGCTATCTGAACGACAAGGGCCTGCGGGTGCTGGCGGCGCTGGACGCGGCCGCCAAGGCGGTGGGCGCGTCCCAGGCCCAGGTCGCCCTGGCCTGGATCATGGCTCACCCGTCGATCACCGCCCCGATCGCCAGCGCCACCAGCGTCGAGCAGTTGAACGAGCTGATGGCCGCCGCCCGGCTGATCTTGCCGACCGAGGTGGTCGCGGCGCTGAACGCGGCGGGATAAGGTCGATGGGAAGGGGTCGCGTCCAGCGCCCCCTTCCCATCGGCGGCGCGCCCCCTGCCGCCGCGCCGCCCTTTCCGTCCCCCCCAAAGGTCCGGAAAAGCTCGTGATGTCTTCTAGGCGATACGCCGCCCGTGCAGCGTCGCCAGCCGCAGGCGCGGCGCTTCTTCATTGGCCGGGCCCAGGCTCTGGATCTTGCGCACGCCCAGCTCCGAAGCCGGACGGCCCATCAGGCGCTGGATCATGGCGATCGGCTGGTACAGGCCCAGGAACCGGTCGACCTCGCCGTCGACCCCGGTCATCGGGGCCATCAGCACCTCCATGCCCACCGAAGGCGCTCCGATGGCGCGGATGTCGGCGGTGATCACCACCGGCTCGCCCCGGCGGCGTGCGACCTCCAGCGCCGACTTGACCTCCAGCCGGTGCGACAGCGCCCAGAAGCCCAGGGCGTCCTCGCCGCGCAGGTCGCGGGCGTGCAGGTCGGTGACGAAACCGCCGGCCAGACGCACCGGATAGCGGGCCTTCTGGTCGCGTCCGAGGATGAACACCTGGGGCAACAGATCGAGGAATTCGCCCGGATTGACGCTGGCGCGCGCCGGCACGCCGTCGTTAACGGCCTTGCTACGCCAATAGTCTATCAATCGTTCCGTGCTTGGATGGAACATCGTCGTTCCCCTCGCGGGCTCACTCGCGGTCCCTTTTCGACCGCACCGGGCTTGCAGGGAGAACCGGGCCAGCCCCAGGACCGTGCCGTCCTGGGACAGTTTTCCGGTCGAGCGACGGGCATGGCGTGAAACTTGCTTGGCTTTTCGCCACGCGGCACGTCGGTGTGTTGTGAAGGAAAGAGGCCTATGCGGGCGCCGAAATTGACCTTGTCCAAGCTGTGGATCAGCCTGGCCGCCGGCCTCCTTGGAGTTCTGGGGGTCGCGTTCTTCTTCGTGGGCGACGTCGCCCTCGCTCAGTGCAACTGCACGCCGCCGCCCTGCTGCGCGCCGCCGCCGGCCCCGCCGCGTCCGCCCACCCCGCCGCCCGGCTGCAACACCTGCGGCGGTGGTGGCGGCGGCGGTCACAACGTCTATGTGCCCGGCATCAATGTCCACGTCAGCGGCTCGGTCGTCGTCAACGCCAACGCCTCGGCCACCAGCAGCGCCTCGTCCGGTTCGAGCGCCGGAGCCGGCGCGGGCGCCGGAGCCTCGGCCGGCTCGACCGTCTATTACGGCGGCGGCACCCATGGCGGCTACTATTCCGGCCCGGTCTCGACCGGCTACATCCAGGGCCTGAACGTCGAGGGCGGCGAGGCTCGCCGTCGCGCGTCGTACGAGGCCACCCGCACCAAGTTCAAGCGCGTGGTCATCCGCGCCGTCTGCCTGGACGACCGCGACGTTCCCCACCCCGCCTCGCAGGTCACCCCCGACCGCGACATCGACAGCGGCTATGACGGCGAACTCTATCGCTGCATCGCCGGGTCGCGGATGCAGTACGTGATCGGCGCCTACGAGGGCTACAACGAGGCCAACTTCGGCGGCGAGACCTATGTCTGCGGCAAGAACGAAGCCCTCTATTACGGCGGCGGCGCCGGCGGTTCGAGCCTATCGGGCGGCCCCGACGGTCGCGGCGGCGCCCTGACCTGCCGCTCGCAGAAGCCGGCCCGCGACTGCAACGAGCGCTCGCTGCTGCGTCGCTACGGCGCCGGCGTCAAGGTGCTGACCATCCTGACCACCGAGAAGTACACCGCCTATCGCGAAGAGACGGTGCGCGAACAGTCCGGCTCGGGCCTGAGCCTCAGCCTGGACGGCGGCGTCGGCGGGGTCGTGTACTAGGCCGCCAAGGCATCCAGAACGCAGAAGGGCCGCTCCTCCGGGAGCGGCCCTTTTCTTTGGCTAACCAACGCACGTCATCCTCGAAACAAGTCCGAGGGACGGCGGAGGTCGTCAGATCACGTAGTCGTAGACCACGTCGGCCAGCGTGTGGTCCATCGTCCGGGCCGGCTCTTCGCAGGTCGGGCAGTTGACGATGCGGGCCGGGACGCCGGCGGCGGTGCAGTGCGGCGGCACGGGCTTCAACACCACCGAGCCCGAGGCGATCTTGGCATAGTCGCCGATCGTGATGTTGCCCAGCACCTTGGAGCCGGCGCCCAGCAGAACGCCCTTGCCGATCTTGGGGTGGCGGTCGCCGCGCTCGGCGCCGGTGCCGCCCAGGGTCACGCCGTGCAGCATCGAGACGTCGTCGCCGACCACCGCGGTCTCGCCGATGACGATGCCGGTGCCGTGGTCGATGAACACGCCCTTGCCGATGCGGGCGGCCGGATTGATGTCGACCTGGAAGACCTCGCTGCAGCGGCTCTGCAGATAGAAGGCCAGGGTCTCGCGCCCTTGCGCCCACAGCCAATGCGACACGCGATGGGTCTGCAGGGCCAGGAAGCCCTTGAAGAACAGGAACGGCTGAACGTAGCCCTTGGTGGCCGGGTCGCGCTCGAACACCGCCACCAGGTCGGCCTCGGCGGCGGCGACCAGCGACGGATCGCTCTCGAAGGCGTCCGCGGCGAACTCGCGGGCGGTCATGGCCCGCATTTCCTGGTCGCCCAGCTTGCGCGCCAACTGGAACGTCAGGGCGTCGGCCAGGTTGTCGTGGCTGAGGATCACGGCGTTGAGCAGCGAGGCCAGGGCCGGTTCGGCCTTGGCGGCGTGTTCGGCCTGGTTGCGCAGCGCGGCCCAGACGGGCGGCGTCGTTTCCTGCGTCACGACCTCGAGATGCTTGGCCACCGGGCTCTCCCTCTCCCACGCCCGATTAGAGCATCTTTTTGAGAAATGCTCCAGGCGCCCACGGTTTCAACGGCCGGCGCGTGAAACCGTTCGCGCACCGTCGTCAGGCGAGCACAAGCCTGGCCAGGTCGGCCGGCAGTTCGCCCTTCACCGCCATATGGTGCACCCGGAGCAGTAAAGCCACCGTCAAAGAGTCCGGCATATGCCCGGACACCGCCGCCTCGAGCGCCTCGGCAAACGGCACGCGCGCGACGGCCAGGTCCTCGGTCTCGTCCGGCGCGGTCGCGGTGGGCGTCAGGTCCAGGGCCAGGAAGCCATGGCAGAACTCGTCGGTGATCGAGTTGGACAGCTCCATCCTGAGGATCTCGCGCCAGTCGCCGGCCTCCAGCCCCACCTCCTCGGCCAGTTCGCGCTTGGCGCCGTCCAACGGGTCCTCGTCCAGCGGCGCGCCGCCCTCGGGGATCTCCCAGCTGTAGTTGGCGCGGGTGAAGCGGTTCTGACCGACCAGGGTGACCGTGCCGTCGGCGTGCAGCGGCACCACGCCGATCGCCCGGTTCTTGAACGCCACCTTGCCGTACAGCGCCGGCCGGCCGGTGGGGGCCACGGCCTGATACTCGGTCAGGGTGATCCAGGGATTGTCGTAGATCGTCTTCTCGCTGGTCACGCCCCAGGGCTTGCCGTGCGGCTTCAGCCAATCCGGTTTAGGAGCGGCGGGCTTGGCGCTGGCGGGTTTATTCGACATGCGAACGACTCGCGACTTGTGGCGACCGGGCCCCGGCCATAGGTGTGCTGGCTCTAGAGCATTTTCGAGCGAAGTGGATTCCGGTTCGCGTGAAGAAAATGCGCCAAACAAATAAATGGAGCCCGGCTTGCGGGCTCCAACGCGCTTCCTGGAGGTCGTCTTGGCCGGTTCCGTTCCCCCCGCCCCCGAATTTGGCCAAGTGCTGCCGATCGAACCATCGCAGGCGGTGCTGGACTTCCTGGCCCAGCGGCGCTCGGCCTCGGCCATGAGCCTGACCGCGCCCGGTCCCGGCGACGCCGAACTGGCCGACCTGCTGCGCCTAGCCGCTCGCGTGCCCGACCACGGCAAGCTGGCGCCCTGGCGGTTCGTGATCCTGCGCGGCGCGGCCAAGGACGCCTTCGCCGAGAAGGTCACCGCCCTGGCCGACAGCCAGGCCAATCCGGTCAAGGCCAACGCCGCCCTGCGCAAGCTGACCCGGCCGCCGGTCTGCGTGGCGGTGATCTCGCGTCACATCCCCGGCGAAATCCCCGAGTGGGAGCAGCGCCAGAGCGCCTCGGCCGTCTGCCAGCAGATGCTGCTGGCCGCCGCCGCCATGGGCTGGGGCGCCAACTGGATCACCGACTGGTATTCCTATGACCCGCGCGCCAAGGCCATCCTGGGCGTCGGCGACGGCGAGCTGGTGGCCGGCTTCGTCTATCTGGGGACCTCGACCGAGGCCCCGCAGGAGCGGGTGCGGCCCGACGTGGCGGCGATCACCACCGAATGGTCCGCCGACTAGAGCTCAGGTCGCTGTTGCGTTTCCGCATCGCTCCGGCACCTTTATTGGGGCGACCTCTGCTCAAAATGACGCATAAAGTCACAGAAACGCCTTTTGGATAGTCTCAAACCCCAAGGCGAGAGGGTTATTGGACGCAGGCTTTGTCATGCATCAGCCATGACATCTTATGTAACAGTTCTGCATCAAATCGACCTTAAGCATCGGTAACTTGTAATCTGGCCTTGCGTTGCCTAAGGCCAAGCTCAAGGTTGTCTGCGTACTTACACGCCGACCAAAATTTTTCGGCCGACGGGGTTTATGACGCTCTCTCTGTTAATTCTTGGCATGGCCGCCGCCATGGATGGCGCGCCCGAAGCCGCGCCCGGGCAGCAGGAACCGGCGGTTCACGCCCAGCAGACGCCGCAGCAGGCGGCGGCTCTCGCCGCCGATCCCTACGCGTCCGAGGTCGAGGCCGTCGAGGTCGTGGCCGGCAAGCCGCGCGGCTCGGTCGAGGGCGACATCAAGCCCGAGCTGACGCTCGGCCCCGCCCAGATCCGCGCCTATGGCGCCGGCAGCATCTCGGAACTGATGGCGTTCCTGGAGCCGCAACTGCGCACCAGCCAGAGCCGGGGCGACGGTACGCCGGTGATGCTAGTCAACGGCCGCCGCATCTCGGGCATGCAGGAAATCCGCGACATCCCGCCCGAGGCCATCGAGCGCTTCGAGATCCTGCCCGAGGAAGTCTCGCTGACCTACGGCTACCGCGCCGACCAGCGGGTGGTGAACATCGTACTGCGCCGCCGCTTCCGCGCCCTGACCAGCGAAGCGGGCCTGAAGGCCGCGACGGCCGGCGACCGCACTTCCACCGACCTGACCAGCACCTTCTTCCGCGTCCAGGGCGATCAGCGCTGGCTGTTCAACGGCAAGATCTCGCACGACACGCCTCTGTTCGAGACCGATCGCGACATCCGGCGCGACCCCGGTAACGCGCCCTACGACCTGACCGGCAACGTCGCCCTGGCCCAGGCGACCGGCCCCGACATTCTCATGCCCGTCCCCGCCTCGGCCGTGACCGGCACGGCGTCCCTGGCCGACTTCACCAACAACGCGGGCCATCCCGCCACCGACGACCTGACCGCCTGGCGCAGCCTGGCTCCCAAGAACACCGCCGCCTCGCTGACCGGCGCCCTGACCCGGCCGCTGGGCAAGTCGTCGATGGCCACGATCAGCGGCAGCTTCGAGGACACCAGCACGCTCAGCTACATGGGCCTGCCCACCGTTCGCGACGCCACGCGGATCCGGCTGCAGGACCAGACGCCGGTCATACCGGCCGGCAATCCGTTCTCGCCGTTCGGCCAGGACGTCGAACTCTATCGCTATGCCGACGACTATGTGTCGATGCTGCGCAAGGTCGACAGCCAGAAGGCGACGGTGGCGGCGGCGGCCAACGGCCGGATCAAGGAATGGCGCTGGAGCGCCACCGGCGGCTACGTCTATTCGACCAGCGACACCACCACCGGACGCGGCCTGGACGCCTCGGCCTTCGTGGCCGGGCTCGCCGCCGACGATCCGACGCTCAACCCGTTCGGCAACATCCCGTCGGATCTGCTGAGCCGGTTGTCGCCCAACACCGCCCACTCGACCTCCAACACCGCCAACGCCGAGGTCGTGTTCGTCGGCGCCCTGACGCGGACGCCGGCCGGCAACGTGTCGACCACCTTCAAGGCCGGGGCCGACACCCAGATCCAGGATTCGCGCAGCGTCCGCGAAGACGTCGTGACCGATCGCAGCCTCTCGCGCACCAGCGGCAACCTGCAGGCCAGCATCAACGTGCCGCTGACCAGCCGGTCCAAGGGCGTGCTGCCGTTCCTGGGCGACCTGTCGGTCAACTTCAACGGCGAGTACGAGCAGCTGTCCGACTTCGGCGGCCTGTCCACCCTGGGCGGCGGCGCCAACTGGACGCCGGTCGATCCGGTCACCTTCCAGGTCAGCTACATCAGCGAAGAAGGCGCCCCCAGCGCCTCGCAGCTGAACGACCCGATCTTGCTGACCACGAACGTCTCGATCTTCGACTTCAAGACCAACCGGACTGTTCTGGCCACGCGCATCGAGGGCGGCAACCCGAACCTGATGTCCGACAGCCGCCAGGTCGTGAAGCTGGGCGTCAACATCAAGCCGCTGCCCAAGGACGCCAAGACCAACCTGCAGATCAGCGCCAACTACACGGTCACGCGGATCGACGACTCGACCAACAGCTTCCCGGCCATCACCCCCGACATCGAGCAGGCCTTCCCCGGGCGCATCGTGCGCGACAGCGACGGCAACCTGATCTCGGTCGATTCCCGGCCGGTGAACTACGCCAAGACCGAGCAGGAGCAGATCCGCTGGGGCTTCAACCTGTCACGGCCGTTCGGCAAGCCGCGCGCGGGCGTTCCGGGCTTCCCGTTCGGCGGTGGCGGCGGCGGCCCGCCTCCCGGTGGTGGTGGTGGCGGCGGTGACGGCCCCGGCGGCGGCGGCGGCGGTGGTTTCCGTGGCGGCGGCGGCGGCGGGTTCCGCAACGGTCCGCGCCCCGGCCAGGGCCAGATCCAGGTTTCGCTCTACCACACCTGGAAACTGAAGGACGAGATCACCATCCGCGACGGCCTGCCGGTCATCGACCGCCTGGACGGCGGTTCGGGCGCCGGTCCCGAGCACGAGGTCCAGCTGCAAGTCGGCGTCTCCAAGAACGGCATGGGCGCGTTCCTGAACGGCAGCTGGCGCAGCGCCTATCGCCTGAACGGCTCGATCCCGGACAAGGACCTGTTCTTCGGCGACCAGTCGACCTTCAGCCTGAATCTGTTCGCGGACCTGTCGTCGCGCCCCGACCTGTTGCGAGCCCACCCGTGGCTGCGTGGCTCGCGGGTACAGCTACAGGCCCAGAACCTGTTCGACACCCGCCAGGACGTGCACGATCGCCTGGGGATCACGCCCCAGGCCTATCAGCCGGACTATCTCGACCCGGTCGGCCGCACGGTGCGGATCAGCTTCCGCAAGCTGATCGGCCCGGCCCGTCCGGTGCAGCCGCCCGGTCAGCGTCCGCCCGCGGTTCCCACCCCGCCGCCGGCGCCCGCCGCGACCCAGCCCGCGCAGCCGCCGCGCTAGCCGGCAAAGAAAGAGGGGCGCGTCCGGCCGGACGCGCCCCTCGTCATTTCAGCGTCGGCGAGACGGTCAGCCCCGGCCGCGATAGGGCGCGACGCCCTGCTCCGGCACCCACAGGCCCTCCGGCGCCGGGCCCGTCTGCCAGAACACGTCGATGGGGATGCCGCCGCGCGGATACCAGTAGCCGCCGATGCGCAGCCAGCGCGGCTGGGCGATCTCGACGATCTTGCGGCCGATCTTGACCGTGCAGTCCTCGTGGAACGAGCCGTGGTTGCGGAAGCTGGTCAGATAGAGCTTCAGCGACTTGCTCTCAATCAGCCAGTCGCCGGGCGCGTAGTCGATCACCAGATGGGCGAAGTCGGGCTGGCCGGTCACCGGGCACAGCGAGGTGAATTCGGGGGCCACGAAGCGGGCCAGGTAGGTCACGTCGCTCTGCGGGTTGGGCACCCGCTCGAGGACGGCCTGGTCGGGGCTGGCGGCGGGTTCCACCACCTGGCCCAGCTGGGTCACATGAAGTTCGGTCATGGCGGTCATCTAGGCTCCGCACCCTCGCGAGACAAGCGCGCGCGGTGTCGCTATCAATCGGCGAAACAGATGTTGGGCGAGAAAAGACCATGAGCGGACGCGATTTCGAGGGCTTCACGGTGGTGGTCACCGGCGCCTCCACGGGGCTGGGCCGGGCCATGGCGCTGGAGACCGCCCGTCGCGGCGCCGGCCTGGTGGTGGTCAACTTCGCCAGCAGCGCCGCCGAGGCCGAGGAAACCGCCCGCCTGGTCCAGGCCGAGGGCTCCAAGGCCGTTCTGGTCCAGGGCGACGTGGCCCAGGACGCCGATTGCCGCAAGATCGCGCAGGCCGCCGCCGGCACGGGCCGCATCGATGCGCTGTTCAACAACGCCGGGGTCACCAAGTTCGCCCCCGACCACGCCGACCTCGACGCGGTCGACGCCGAGGACTTCCTGCGGCTCTATGCGGTCAATGTGGTGGGCGCCTTCCAGATGGTCCGCGCCGCCCGCAGCCTGCTGGAGGCCGCGCCCCAGCCGGGCGCGGTGGTCAACACCGCCTCGATCGCCGGGGTCGTGGGCAACGGCTCGTCGGTGCCCTACGCCGCCTCGAAGGGCGCCCTGACCACCATGACCCTGTCGCTGGCCCGGGCCCTGGCGCCGCGCATCCGCGTCAACGCCGTCTGCCCCGGCTTCATCGACACGCCCTGGTTCGGCAAGGCCATGGACGCCGAGCGGGTTGATCGTCTGCGCGCCGGAGCGGCGGCGGCCACGCCGCTGAAAGTGGCCTCGACCGCCGAGGACATCGCCGGTTCGGCGGTGTTCCTGGCCTCGCCCGCCTCGCGTCACGTCACTGGCGAAACCCTGCTGGTCGACGCCGGTCTGCACCTGGGCGGTGCGAGTCTGGCGATGCGCTAAAGCCGCAGGTAAAGCCCAAACAAACGTTCCGTCGACACTGTGGCGCCCTACGCCGTTTCTGAAGCAAAATCGTCACACTTCGCCCAATCTTTGTGCCTGGGGCGCCGTTTGTGCTGGCGATTTAACCACTGTGATTGCAACTAGGGCGTAGCCGACAACTATTCCTGTTGTGCCCAAACACGCTTGCAGGCGTCGCTGGACGACGAAGGCTCCATGCCCTTCGGTCGGCAAAACGAAATAAAGGGGATAGAACACATGAAGTTTCTGAAACTGGCGCTGGTCGCCGCCGCTGCTTCGGTCGCCATGAGCGGCGCCGCGATGGCCGAAGAACTGAAGCTCTCGTACAATGTTGGCGTCGCCAGCGACTACATCTTCCGCGGCGTCAGCAACACCAACACCAAGGGCCAGATCTTCGGTGGCGTCGACGCTTCCTACGGCATCGGCTACGCGGGCGTCTGGACGTCGAACGTCGACTTCGGCACCCCGAACCCCGACCAGGAAATCGACCTGTACGCCGGCGTGAAGCCGACCATCGGCGCGGCCTCGCTGGACCTGGGCGTGATCTACTACGGCTACAGCAAGGACAAGAACGGCGCTCCGGGCCAATACGGCTACTTCGAAGTCAAGGCCGCCGCCTCGACCGCGGTCGGCCCGGGCACCATCGGCGCCGCCCTGTACTACTCGCCGGAATTCCCGGGCAACGGTGGTGAAGCCCTGTACGGCGAAATCAACGGCTCGGTTCCGATCGGCGAAAAGCTGACCCTGAGCGGCGCTCTGGGCCGCCAGGAAGTCGACACCGACGGCTACTTCGCCGGCATCAACGACGGCTACACCACCTACAACATCGGCGTCACCGTCGCGATCAGCGACCACCTGGCCGCCGACATCCGTTACTCGGACACCAACGAGCACAAGTTCGGCGAGATCTACGGCGAAGCGCTGACCGCCTCGCTGAAGGCTTCGTTCTAAGCTTTAGAACAGTCTGACGAACGAGCCGCCCCGTCCTCGGTCGGGGCGGCTTTTTCTTTGGGCGCTAGGCGGTGGGCTTGGGCGGCCGCATGAACAGCGCCGCGAAGAACACCACCGCCGTCAGGGCCGCGAACAGCTGGAAGGCCGGGGTGAACGAGCCCACGCGGTCGCGGATCGCGCCGCCGATGAACGGCCCCGCCGCCGACACCGCCCCGATCAGGCAGGTCAGCGAGAACAACTCGACATTGTTCCGACGGCCGAAATAGTTCAGCAACAGCAGGCTGACGGCCAGCACGGTCAGGCCGAAGCCGATCCCCACGCCCACCGCGTACAGCGTCAGCAGCAAGGGCGTCGTGGCGCGTGACAGGGCCAGCAGCCCCACCACCAGCAGGCCTTGGGCGAACACCAGCAGCCAGCGCGGATCGATCCGGTCGCCGATCGCCCCGCCGCCCAGGCGCGCGGCGACCTGCATCCCGCCTTCCAGGCTGAGCATGCCCGCCGCCACCGCGCCGGCGACGCCCATCTGGGTCAGGTGGGCCTGGGTCAGGCTGGCGGCGCTGATCCCGGCCAGCAGGTGGCTGAAATAGGCGGCCAGCAGCACGTAGAACTGCGGCGTGCGCACCGCGTCGCGGACGCTCCACTCGTGGTCGGTGTGGTAGACGTGGCCCGGCGTCCTGCCCGCCTTGGCCTCGGCGTCCAGCACCTTGTCCAGCGCGGCGCCGGCCTGCTCCAGCCAGCGCGGACCGCCCACCGCCACGGCGCAGACCAGCCCGACCAGACCGACCACCACCGCCTGCAGCGCCCAATAGAGCCGCCAGTCGTTGTGGGTGGCCGACAGGACGCTGACCACCATCCACGGTCCCGCCACCCCGCCCAGGGCGCCGAAGGTGAAATAGATCCCGAACGGCAGGGCCCGTTCCTTGAAGATCGCCGACAGCACGTGGGTGCCCGGAATCAGCGCCGCCATCTGGAAGCCGATCCCGCACAGGGCCGTGCCCACGAAATAGATCGGCAGGGCGTGCACCCGCGACAAGCAGAACAGGCCGCCGGCCATCACCGCCACGCCCACCAGGATCGCCCCGCGCACGCCCATCTTGCGGATCAACAGGGCCGGCAGCCAGGACGACAGGCCGGTGAACACGCCCAGGATCGTGAAGCCCAGGAAGGCGTGCTCCCAGCTCCAGCCCAGTTCCGGAACCATGGCCGGGATCACCACGCCCAGCGACGAATAGGTCGCCGCCGTGATCAGGAACAGCAGCAGGCTGAAGGCGGCGACCAGCAACCAGGGGCGCCAGGCGGTGGGAGTCCGGGAAATCGACAGATCGGTCATCAGAACGTCCGCTTCATGGTCACGCGCCACTCTCGCCCCTTGCCGGGCAAGGCGCCGAGATTGGCATAGGTGTCGGCGTCCGGGGTGAAATAGAGCTTGTCGAACAGGTTATCGATGTTGAGCTCGGCGGTGTACGGCCCGCGCGCGATATAGGCCGAGGCGTTGACCACGGCGTAGGCGGGATAGGTCACCGCGTTCTGCACGGTGCCCGAGGTCTTGGTCACATGGGTCACCCCCAGGGTCGCCCCCGCCGAACCCCAGTCGTGCTTGTCGCTGGTATAGGCGCCGTACAGGCTGACCACCGACTTGGGGATCAGGGTGTAGTCGTAGTCGCCCGCCCGTCCCGGCAGGCTGCTGAACGTCCAGACCACGTAGGAGCCGCCATAGCCCTGGGCGCCGGGCACGCCCGCCGTATAGGCCGGGACGTACTGGAACGACTGGTCCGGCCCCTTGACCGTGGTGTGCTGGGCGTTGCCGGTGGCCGTGAAGCTGAAGTGCTCCGACACCAGCCAGCGGATCTCCAGCTCCACGCCCTTGGCCCGCGTGCCCTGCACCACCGGCGTCAGGCCCGACAGCTGGGTGCGGTTCTGGCGATAGCCGGCCAGCGAACCGACCAGGGTTCCGCGCAGCAGCTGGAACTTCACCCCCGCCTCCGCCAGGTCGCTGTCCGACAGCCACGAGCCGTCGGCCACCAGGCCCGGGGCGACGTCGCCGGCCTGGCTGACCTCCAGGGCCGAGGCCTTGGCGTAGCTGATATAGGGCATCAGGCCGACGGGGGTCTGGTAGGTGAGGCTGGCGCTGTACGTCCCCTTGCCCCGGCTGTCCGTCTGGCGGCCGGTGACGGTGAACGGCAGGACGCCGGTGTCGTTGGCGGCCACGTCGTACCAGTCGTAACGGCCGCCCAGGGTCAGGGTCAGGCGTTGGCCGAATTTCACGTCGCTGGTGAAGAACAGGCCTGTCTGGCTCCAGGTGCTCTTGTTGTCGTTCTCCCAGTCCAGCCCCTGGACGCCGGCCGGCTCGGCGCTGAACGGACTGTCGATGATGTCGTTGGGCTGGGCGCCGACCGAGATGTCGCGACGATCGATGGCGATCAGGCCGCTGTTGAAGCTCTCGCGCCGGCGGCCGTCGAACCTGCGATAGCCGGCTCCGACGATGGTTTTGGTCTCCACCGCTCCGAACGCGCGGGCGAAGGCGTAGCTGGCCCGCGCCTCCCAGACCGAACTGTCGAACCAGGCGGGATAGCCATAACTGACGAAGCGCTTGTTCTCCTGGTCGTCGTAGAACAGCTGCAGCTTCAGCACGCTGTCGCCGTCGAACCGTTTGGCCAGATCCGCGTAGAGGGTGTTGGTCCGGGTCCTGGAGAAGTCGGCGGCGCTGACATAGACCGTGCGCGGGTCCAGCTTGGTCGTGCCCACCCCGGTGTCCAGCGTGTGGTTGGCGTCGGTGGCGGGGAAACCGTAGTACGGGATGTAGAGGGCGCTGCCGAACGGGTACGGCCCCACCTCGCCCGGCGTGATCCGGCCGTTGTGGTCGGCGTCGACCAGGCTGGTGTCGCGGCCGGCGATGTAGGTCCCGTGGTCGATCAGGTCCTGGGTCAGTCGGTTCCAGCCCGGCGTCTGGATGTCGCCGGTCGAGTGATAGACCATGCCGCCGAAGGCCGTGCTCCAGCCGTTGTTCAGGTCGAAGTCGGCCGAGAGCTCGGCCAACTGGCGCTTCGGATGGAGCCCTCGGTAGAAGCTCTTTGAATCGTCGACCTCGCCGTAGGCGTAGACCCCGCCGTCGGCCGCGCCCAGCTTGACCGGCAGGGCGACCTGGCCGGTGAGGTTCTTCTTGTCGTAGGCCCCGAGGGTGGCGGTCAGCTCGCCCTTGGGATCGGTCAGGAACCGGCCCTCGTCGCGCGCCGACTTGGGGATGAAATTCAGCATGCCGCCGACCTTGCCCGCGCCGTAGATCGGGGTCGGAGGACCGCGCACAATCTCGATCTGGGCCGCGCCACCGATCGGGGTGGAATAGGTGCCGCGGTTTTCGACCCGCTTGAAGCCCCGGAAATAGTTCTCGGCCAGGGTGCCGCGGATGTTGAGCGCGCCCGGCACGCCGTAGAAGCTGGCGGTGTAGGTCCCGGGCGAGACGGCGGTCAGGCCGTCGATGGTCTCGATCCCGAACCGCTCCAGCGTGGTGTCGCTGACGAAGCTGGCCGAGCGCGGGGTCTCCAGCAGCGACTTCTCCAGGCCGAACACCGTGGTGCTGGGCTGCTTTTCCAAGAGGCCGGCCTTGTCGCGCGCCTGGACGATCACCGCGTCGACGGCGTCCGCCTGGGCGACCTCTTGGGCCTGGACGGGGACGGACGCGAAGGCGCCGACGGCCATGGCGGAGGCGAGCAGGAAGACGCGGATCGACATCGCGGAAGCTCCAGACCCGCCGAGGGAGCGGCGGTGAAGCTAGCCAATGGGATGTTACGCAACGTTCGTCAAAACGTTATGTAACATTTCAGAAGAAATTATATTGAGGCGGCTTTAGAGGAATTGAAGGCATGGGATGCTGATGGGGACACACGCATGTGTGTGTCCCGACGGTTCCCCGCTCAGCTTTCGACCATCGGCCGGGTCGCTTCCGGCATGATGTTCAGCACGCGCATCATCGCCAGCCTGGCGCCTTCGACATTGCCGGTCGCGATCACGTCGGCCACGGCCCGATGCTGCTCGACATCGGCGATCAGCTCGGCCTCTGTGGCCGCGCCGAACGAGAACACCCAGTAGCGGGCGGCCTTGTGCTGCAGGGGGATGAGGATGCGGGCCAGGGCCATGTTGCCGCCGGCCCGGGCCACGGCGGCGTGGAAGCGCTGGTCCATGGCCACCAGGGCCGGCAGGTCGCGCTCGCGGGCCGCCTGCTCGCCGCCGTCGAAGGCCGCGCGGATGGCGTCGGCCTCGGCCTTGCTGGCGTGCTTGGCGGCCAGGCCCGCGCAGTGCGGTTCGATCAGGGCGCGCGCCTCGTAGCCCTGCCGCAGTTCGACCAGATCCAACGGGGCGACGGTGGTGCCCGAGCGGGCGCGGCGGATGACCAGGCCTTCCAGGGCCAGGCGGCCCAGGGCGTCGCGCACGCCGGCCAGACCGGCGTCGTAGCGCGCCGCCAGCGACTGCTCGTCCAGCCGCGCGCCGGGCGCCAGGCGGCCCAGGATCAGGTCCAGCAGGATACGCTCGTAGACCTTGGCCTTCTGCAGGTCGGGCGACCAGTCCTCCAGCCCCGAGGACGAACAGACGTCCAGCACCAGCATCCGGTCGCGTGCGCCGGCGGCTTGGCCGCCGGCCGTGGCGTCGTCTGGGGCCATGAACTGTCGCAAGGCGGAGCTCCGAAGGTAAGCAAGCCCTGATATGTACGGTGAAATGTCAGGCCACGCCAGGGGATGCGGGCGGGGACGCACACGCAATCCGGGCGATTTGCCTAATGATCACGCATCGTTGAGTGCGTGTGTCCCCAGCAGCGCTAGAACGCCGGCACCACCGCGCCGTGGTACTTCTGCTCGATGAACGCCTTCACCTCGGGCGAGGTCAGGGCCTTGGCCAGTTTCTGGACGCGCGGGTCGTCCTTGTTGTCGGGACGGCCGACCAGATAGTTCACATAGGGGCTGTTCTTGTCCTCGATCAGCAGGGCGTCCTTGGCGGGGTCCAGCTTGGCGTCGAGGGCGTAGTTGGTGTTGATCACCGCCAGGTCGACCTGGTCCAGGGTCCGCGGCAGGGTCGCGCCTTCCAGCTCCTTGAACTTCAGGTTCTTGGGATTGCTGGTGATGTCCTTCAGGCTCAGCCCGGCCTTGCTGGCGTCCAGCCCGATGACGTTGTTCCTGGCGAGAAGCCGCAGGGTGCGGTCCTCGGTCGAGGCGTCGTTGGGAATGGCCACGGTCGCGCCTTGCGGCAATTGCGCGATCGACTTGTAGCGGTGCGAATAGGCCCCGATCGGCTCGATGTGCACCCCGATCACCGGCACCAGGTTGGTGCCCTTGTCGCGATTAAAGGTCTCCAGGTACGGCAGGGTCTCGAAATAGCTGACGTCCATGCGCTTCTCGGCGACCTGGATGTTGGGCTGAACATAGTCGTTGAAGACCTTGACCTCGATCTTCAGCCCCTCGGCGGCCAGCTTGGGCTTGATGAACTCCAGCACCTCGGCGTGCGGGATGGCCGTGGCGGCGACCGTCAGGGTGTCGCCGGCGCTGGCGGCGGGCTTCTGGCCGCAGGCGGCCAAGCTGAGCACGGCGAGGCTGACGAGAAGGGCGCGGCGGGCGACCATGAACGGCTCCGTTAAGGCGATAAGACGGGTAGGGTATTGCCCGCTTCCGGCTGGACCGGGAAATCAGTTTTCCTGAACCGCGCCACAGAGTCTTGGATCATTTCAATTTGGCGTGTTGACCCGAAGGCCAAACCGGTCGCCTTGGATGAGGATGGCCCGAGAAACCGTCTATATCGTCCAAGCCTACAAGGCCGGCCGTGGCAAGGGCCTGAAGGCCGAGCAGCAGGTCGGCTGCAAGGACGCGGAGGAAGCTCGCCGCAAGGCCGAGCGCCTGGCCCCGCTACGCGAAGGCGTCGTGGCCTTCGCCGCCTCGGCCGACGTCGAAATGGGCGACTACGACGAGAACCCCGTGATCCTGTTCAAGGCCGGCCGGCTGCCGTTTCCGTTCGACCAGGCCTAAGCCTATTCCGGATCGTTCGCGGTTGCCGGCGCGTGGATCGTCCAGGTCGAGATGAAGTCGGGATCGACGACCTCTTCGCCCGTCTCCCTGAAACGATAAATGCCTGGCGCCGCCGGCTGGAAATTGTCGATCTGCGGCGGCAGCCAATACGTTTCGCCCGCTTTCGCGCCTTGCAGATCAAGCCGGACGCCGCTGGCGGAATCCGCGAGACCGACCACGCCATGCATCTGGACGAGGCGGGTCACCTCATCGGCGTCGTTCACATAGGTCAGACCCACAATCACTCTCTTGCCGAGCAGCGCGTCGGCGAAGACCTGATCCCATTGCGGCTGGTTGCTCATGCGTCCTCGTCGTTCGCCGGCTCTTCGGGCCCGGCGATGGTCCAGCTCGACAGGAAATCCGGGTTCTCCACCGTCTCGCCGTCGGTCAGCGGATAGAGTCCCGGCTTGGCCGCCGCGATGTTCGAGGTCTGGGGCGGCAGGGTGGTGGTGTCGCCGTCCTGCGGACCCAGCAGGTCGAGCAGGATCCCCTCCTCCGCGTCGGCGGTGATCACCACGCCGTAGAAGGCCTCGCGCCCTTCCAGTGCGCCCTCGGCGTCCAGGAAGGTCAGGTTCACCAGCATGATCTTGCCAACCAGCCCCTGAGCGAAGCTTTCGTCCCAGTGTTCGGGCGGCGGGGCGGAGAGGATGGGAATCTCGTCGGTCATGGCTGTGTCTTACCGGTGCGAAACGCGACGCACCACCGCGTCGCCGACCATCTGCAGCGCCTGGACCAGCACCAGCAGCAGCACCACGGTCACCACCATCACGTCGGTCTGGAAGCGCTGGTAGCCAAAGCGGATGGCAAGGTCGCCCAGGCCGCCGGCGCCCACCACGCCGGCCATGGCGGTGTAAGACACCAGGGCGATGGCCGTGACGGTGGCCGCCGCGATCAGGCCCGGCATGGCCTCGGGCAGCAGCGCGCCCAGCACCACCTGCCGCCGCTTGGCGCCCATGGCGAAGCTGGCCTCGATCACGCCCTTGTCGACCTCACGCAAGGCGGTTTCCACCAGCCGGGCGAAGAACGGCGCGGCGCCCACCACCAGCGGCGGAATCGCCCCGGCCACGCCCAGCGAGGTGCCGACCAGGGCCACGGTCAGCGGGATCATCACGATCAGCAGGATCACGAACGGCACCGAGCGCAGGATGTTGATCACCAGCGACAGCACGCCGTTGGCCGCGCGGTTCTGCAGCATCTGGCCCTTGCCGGTCAGGAACAGGATCACGCCCAGCGGCAGGCCCAGCACCACGGTCAGCACCATCGAGCCGCCCAGCATCGACAAGGTGTCGAGCGTCGCCTGGCCGATCTCCGACCAGTCGATGTTTTCCGCAAAGCCGCTCATCGGCTCGCCTCCGTCACCAGCTCGACCCGGACGCCGTCGGCCTTGAACCTCGCGATGGCCGCTTCGACGTCGCCGCCGGTCAAGGATAGGGTCAGCTGACCGTAGGGCGTCTCGCGCAGGCGATGGATGCGGCCGCCCAGGATCGAATAGTCGACGCCGGTCTCGCGAGCCACGGCCCCCAGGATCGGCTTGTAGGTGGCCTCGCCCCGGAAGGTCAGGCGCACCACCCGGCCGCCGACCAACGCGCCGTCCGCCGGAACACCATCCGCCTCCATGACGAACCGCCGAGCCGTGGCGCTGGCCGGGTGCAGGAACACCTCCTCAACCGTGCCGGTCTCGACCACCTTTCCGCCCTCCAGCACCGCCACCCGGTCGCAGACGCGGCGCACCACGTCCATCTCGTGGGTGATCAGCACGATGGTCAGGCCCAGCTCGCGGTTGAGGTTGGAGACCAGCTCCAGGATCTGTTCGGTGGTCTCGGGATCCAGCGCGCTGGTCGCCTCGTCGCACAGCAGCACCTTGGGGCCGGTGGCCAGGGCGCGGGCGATGCCGACCCGCTGCTTCTGGCCGCCCGACAGCTGGGCCGGATACTTGCCCGCGAAATCGCTCAGCCCCACCCGCGCCAGCAGCTCGGCGGTGCGCGCCTTGACCTCGGCGTCAGGACGGCCGGCCAGCTTCAGAGGGAAGGCCACGTTGCCGGCCACGGTCTTGGACGACAGCAGGTTGAAGTGCTGGAAGATCATGCCGACCCGGCGACGCAGCGACCGCAGCCCCTCCACGCCCAGGGCCGCCACGTCGTCGCCGTCGACCACGACCTTGCCGCCCGACGGCTTTTCCAGGCCGTTGATCAGCCGGATCAGGGTCGACTTGCCCGCCCCCGAGGCCCCGATCACCCCGAACACCTCGCCCTGGGCGACCGACAAGCTGACCCCCGCCAAGGCGGCGCGATCACCAGCCCCGGCATAGGTCTTGGAAACGTCTTGGAAGGTGATCACGCGGCGCGGCCCGAAGCGAAGGTCAATCGGCCCGAAGACCGCAAGCGCGACGATTTAGGCGCTCGGCGGCCAAAGGTGAAGGAAAACCGGCGCTTTTAGCCCGCGCGGCGTTGATCCAGGCTCATCACCTGGCCAATGCCGGTGATCAGGGCGACGGCGGTGACCGGCTTGGCCACGTGCAGGTCGGCTCCGGCCAGCAGCGCGTCCTGGCGGTGGCGGGCCATGGCGTTGGCGCTGAGCATGATGATCGGGGTGCGCGCCCCGGCGATCTCGAGGTTGCGGATGGCGCGCGTCGCCGCCAGCCCGTCCATGACCGGCATTTGCATGTCCATCAGCACCAGGTCGTAGGACTCGCGTTCGAACGCCTCAACCGCCTGGGCGCCGTTGTCGACGGTGGTGACCCGCACGCCGTAGGGCTCGAGCAGCAGTTGGACGACCTTCTGATTGACCGGATGATCCTCGGCCAGCAGCACTCTCAATGTCTCGCCGGGCCCTTCCAGGTCCACGTCCGGCGCCGCCTTGGCGATCGAACCCTGGACGCGCGGCAGCGGCAGGACCACGCGGAACAGGCTGCCCTGCCCCGGCTGGGACCGGGCCGAGATCTCGCCGCCCATCATCTCGACCAGGGTCTTGCTGATCGACAGGCCAAGA
The DNA here is from genome assembly GCF_011045195.1 of Caulobacter soli. Lineage (GTDB taxonomy): Bacteria > Pseudomonadota > Alphaproteobacteria > Caulobacterales > Caulobacteraceae > Caulobacter > Caulobacter soli. Next base: position 3,885,551 of record NZ_CP049199.1, read on the forward strand.
CCCGTGCCGCCGAAACGCCGGGTGATCGTGGCGTCGGCCTGGCTGAAACGCTGGAAGATCAGCTCGCCCTGGGCCGGGTCGAAGCCGACTCCGGTGTCCTGGACCTCCAGGATCAGGCGCGGATCGGCGCCTTGGCCCAGGTCTTCCAGGTCGATCCGGGCGACCACCTCGCCCCGGTCGGTGAACTTGACGGCGTTGGACAGCAGGTTGCCCAGCACCTGGCCGATGCGGACCGCATCGCCCAGGAACACCCCACGCGCCGCCTGCTCGCCCTCGACCCGGAAGGTCAGGTGCTTGTTCTCGGCGCGCATGCGCGTTAGGTCGAACAGGCCTTTCAGGGCCGGCGCCAGGTCGAAGGCCCGCGCGTGCAGGGTCATCTGCCCCGCCTCGATCTTCGAGACGTCGAGAATGTCGGAAACCAGGCGCTCCAGCGTCTCGCCCGAGCCCTGGATCAGGTCGACCATCTCGCGCTGGGCGGGATTGAGCTGGCTCTGGCTCAGGGCGGCGGCCAGGCCGACGACGCCGTTCAGGGGCGTGCGGATCTCGTGGCTCATATTGGCCAGAAAGTCGCTCTTGGCCTGGTTGGCGGCCTCGGCGGCGACGCGGGCGGCGGCCATCTCGGCCTCGACCTTCAGGCGCTCGGTGACATCCCGGGCCACGGCGAACACCAAGTCGCCCGAACGCCGCGCGCGCCATTCCAGCTGGCGGTAGCTGCCGTCGGCGTGCCGATAGCGATTGACGAAGCCCCGCACCTCGCCCGTGGACTCGGCCTGAGCCATGTGGAAGCGGGTGATCTCGAGGTCGTCGGGATGGATCAAGGGCAGCAGGGGCATGCCCTGGAGCGCCTCGGTCGAATAGCCCAGCACCGCTTCCCAGGCCTGGCTCAGCTTGACGAAGCGTCCCTGCAGGTCGCGGATGCACAGCATGTCCAGCGACACGTCGAAGAAGGTCGACAGGTTGCTGGCCGTGTCCTGGGCCTGTTCGGCGGCCCGCAGGGCCCGGGCCTCGCTGGCGGCCAGGGTCTCCTCGGAGCGCCGCCGGTCGATGGCGATGGCCGCCAGTTCCGCCGCCGCCTCGATGAAGGCGATGTCCTCTTCGTCGGGCGCCCGGACCTGGCGCTGATAGATGGCGAAGGTGCCCACCACGGTGTCGTCGGCCGCCAGGATCGGCTGCGACCAGCAGGCGGCCAGGTCAGCCTCGGCGGCCAGCTCGCGAAAGCCGACCCACAGCGGATCGGTCTGGATATCCTCGACCACGATCCGCCGCCCCAGGAAGGCGGCCGTGCCGCACGACCCGACGGACGGTCCGATCTCGACGCCGTGGATGGCCTGGTTGTAGGCGTCCGGCAGGCTGGGCGCGGCGCCCAGCAGCAGGCGGCGACCATCGGCGTCGAGCAGCAGGATGCTGCAGACGATCGCCGGGTCCTCGGCCTCCACCGCCTGGACGATGGCCTCTAGAACGGACGACAGGCATCCGCCGCCCGCGATCAGGTTCATCGTCCGCCGAAAGGCGCGGTGGTCGGAAGTCCGGCTCATGATGTGACGACGCCTCCGGAGCAAATCTGCTTCGATATGCGTAACAGTCCAACCGTCACCTGGAAGTAACCTAAACGACTCAACCGCCGCGACATACTGAAGCGGCGTCAACGCCCTAGGGCTGTTTGACCACCGCCCCGCCCTTCATCACGAACACCGGCTTTTCCAGCGTCGTGACGTCGACCAGCGGATCGCCGGACACCGCGATCAGGTCGCCATAACGACCCACGGTCACCTGGCCGACATCCTTCTCGCGGCCCAGGGCCTGGGAGGCGGTGATCGTCGCGGCCTGGATCGCCTGCAGGGGCGTCGCGCCATAACGGACCATCACCGCGAACTGCCGGGCGTTGGTCCCATGCGGATAGACCCCGGCGTCGGTGCCGAAGATCATCTTCACGCCGGCCTTCAGCGACTTGCGGAAGTTTTCGCGCTGGATCTCGCCGATGTCGCGATCCTTGCGCAGATTGTCCTCCAGCACGCCGTTCTTGGCGCCCTCGGCCTGGGTGTAGTCGGTGTTGTAGATGTCCATCGAGAAGTAGGCGCCCTTCTGGACAGCCAGCTTGATGCCCTCGTCGTCGACCAGGCTGGCGTGCTCGATGGTGTCGACGCCGGCGCGGATGGCGTCCTTGATCCCCGCCGCGCCGTGCGCGTGGGCGGCGACCTTCAGGCCGGCCATGTGGGCCTCGTCGACGATGGCGGTCATCTCGGCCAGGGTCAGCTGTTGCTGGCCCGGCTCGTCGCCGTGCGAGAACACGCCGCCGGTCGCGCAGATCTTGATCACCTGGGCCCCGTACTTCTTCAGCTCGCGCACCCGTTTGCGGCCTTCGTCGGGGCTGTCGACATTGTAGGGGCCCTTCTGGTCCATCGACGGCGGGAAGAAGGTGGAGTCGCAATGACCGCCCGTCGCGCCGATCGCATAGGTCGCCGTGACGATGCGCGGCCCGGGCACGTAGCCCTCGTCGATCGCCTCGCGCAGGCCCACGTCGTCGAACCGGTCCGAGCCGACGTTGCGGATGGTCGTGAAACCGGCCTCCAGCGTCTTCTTCGCGTTGGCGGTCTGGACCACGCTCCAGAAGGCGTCGCTGTATTGCAGGCTGTTGTAACCGCCCATCTCGGCCACGGCGCTGATGTGGGTGTGCATGTCGATCAGGCCCGGCAACAGGGTCGCGCCCGGCAGATCGACCATCTTGGCCCCGGCCGGGGTCGCGTCGCCCGCCTTGCCCACCGCCGTGATCCGGCCGTCGGTGATCACCACCTGCGGATTGTCGACATACTTGCCAGAGGCCACGTCCAGCAGCCGCGCGGCGCGCACCACTTCGATATCGGCGGCGTGCGCCAAGGGCGCGACGCAGACCGTCGCCAGGAAGGCCAGAGCGGCCAGTTTACGCTGCATGATCACAATCCCCGTCCCCGGATCATCGAAAGACGGCGACGCTATCACGCGCCCGCCGCCCGTCGAGCCGTAACAGCGCCGTTTCGCGCTGGCGCCACGAAGGCGGGCGCCTGTCCGCGCGCCACCGCCCACGGACGGCCTTGGCGGGACTCGCCCCTCATCCTATACGGGCGGTACCAGCGCGGGCGTGGCGAAACTGGTAGACGCAACAGACTTAAAATCTGTCAGCCGCAAGGCTATGCCGGTTCGACCCCGGCCGCCCGCACCACTCCCGACCTAGCGCAGCGCCGCAACCGCCTTGCCGCCGCCGATCGCGGCCTGGGGCGGGCAGCCTTCGCCAGAGCAGGCCTGGCCCTCGGTCGTCAGGCGAAACTCCGGATCCCAGTCCAGGGTGAAGTCCGGCGACTGGCCCAGAGACTTGAGCGCCGCCGAGCCGTTCTGGTCGTTCGAGGGGACCGCCTTGATCGTGAACACCGCGCCGGTGAAGGTCAGGTCGTAGTTCGCCGCCAGGCCCAGGGTTCCGCGCCCGATCGCATAGTCCCCAGGCAGTTCACCGGCCTCGCGCGCCAGCGATCCGGTGAAGGCGTCGCCACCGAACAGGGTCCCCGCCGTGATGCGATAGGTCAGGGGCGGATCGCCAGCTTGACCGACCTGTTTGGACAGGGCGTCGGCCGTCACCGTCAGCGCCGCCCGATAGGCCTGGACGAAGCGATTGCCCGCGCCGGGCGTCGTGGAAAAGAGGCCGGTCGAGAAGTCGTACCGCGAGCCGAAATATCGGACGCCCGCCAGCCCGTTGAAGCTGTCGCCCGCCGTCGAGCCCAGGGGATTGCCGACCGCCTGGCTGTAGATCAACCAACGGCCGTTGGGGGCGGCCACCGCGTCGGCTCCGCGCGCGTTGGTGAACACCCCGTCCGAGGCCAGGATGACCGCGTCGCCCGCGCCGTCGGCCTGGACCTTGCCCGTGCCGGCGATGGTCATGCCGCCGTGCGAGGCGACCCGCACCGTGTTGCCGCCATGCACGGTTCCGTCGATGGTCAAGGGGCCGTTGGCGATATTGGCGATCACGTCTTGCAGACCGTCGACCGAGGTCAGGCCGGCGTTGGTGATATGGTCCAGGTTGATGTCGACCCGGCCCGTCGGGGCCGTGACGCTGATCGTCGCGGGCGCGCCGGTCGAGGTGACGGCGTTGGCCGTCGTGATCGCGCCCGGCGTCGCGGCGCCCAGGATGGCGTCGCCGTCGAAGGCCTCGACGAGCACCTGCGGGGTTGCCGTCCCGCTCATGATCGCCCCGCCCAGGCGGGCCGTGCCGAAGTCCGTAGCCCAGACCCGGGCGACCGTCCCGGCCCGGATCAGGTCCACATCGATGCCGCCGTCGATGCTGGTCGCCCCGACGAACAACGGCGCGGTGAGCGCGCCCAAGTGTCCGCTGTAGACCTCGGCATAGATGTTGCCCACGTCCACGGTGATGTCGCCGCCGTTGACGACGCCGTTGACGAACAGCAGGAGGCTCCCGCCGTAGTGCAGGGTCTTGCCGGTGAAGTCGAAGCCGCCGACCCGGTCGCGAATGGCCCAAGTTCCGCGCATGTCCCCCTGCGGCGTCAGGGCGGCGTTGGCGAAATCGCCGCCGCTCAGGCTGTAGTTCCCCCACACGTCGACGCTGGTGGCCACGTCCACCAGGCCGTTTCGGCCGTCCAGCGTCACCAGGCCGTCGCTCGTGACCGTGTCGAGGGCGACGCTTTGCCCCGTCACGACAACCCGGGCGTCGTTCAGTCCGCCGCCCGCGCTCAGCTGAGCCGCGCCGGTCACCGCGCCCTGCTCGGCGGTGATGGTCAACCAGTGGTCGGCGTGAATGGCGGCGGTCCCCAGGTCCAGGTCGCCCAGGGTGTCGGTGATGGTGACGTCGTGGATCGCGCCGGAGAACAGGTCCGGGGTCAGGACGGCGCCCAGGAAGTCCTGCCCCCTGATTGTGTAGTCGCCACCGGAAGAGGTGACGTGACCGACCTCAAGCGCGCCGTCGTTGGCGTTGAGCGAGATGTTGTAGCCCGCCACCTCGTTGATCTTCAGGTCGCCGCTGGTCTGGTTCACGGTAACGTCGCCACCGATGGACGATGCGACGAGGTCGATGCCGTTGGTGGCCACGTTGATGTTGACCACCGCGTTGCCGTTAAAGGACGTGACCTGCAGCCCGTCCGTGCCGCAGCCGCAGCTGACGTTTGTGTCGACATAGTTGTCTGGGTTGATCGAACCCAAGTCGTCCGCGCCGAACGTGGCGGTGTTGTAGGCCACCACCGCCACGCCGTCGGGGCCCGTGGCGCCGCGCAGGGTCGCGTCACCGTTGATCGAGGCCACTACGACGGCCTGGCCGGCCTCGGCCCATTGCACCACGGCGTTAGCGGTAGCGGCGGTCGCCTCGATCATTCCGTTGGCCGTGATGTGGCCCACGTCGACGCCACCGCCGATCAGTTCCAGGTCGCCGTCGCTGGAGATGAGGCTGGCCAGCTTTCCGTCCAGCAGGCCGTCAGTCTCCAGGTGCACCAGGTTCGCGCCGTGCGCCGAGCCCGTCAGCGTCAGGTCGCCGCCGGCGTCGTACAGCGCCACGTCGCCATTGTTCGCCGTGGCCGTATCGACGGTCAGGCCGCCGTTCAGCGCCTCGACATAGATATTGGTGGTGTTGGCCGTGATCGTGCCGAACGAGGCCAAGCCGTTGCTGATCGTCACGTCGACGCCTTCACCCTCCAGGGTGTCGATCAGGTCGGCGGTGTCGAGATGGACCACGGCGTCGCCGCCGCCAGTCGAGCGGACACTGGCCGCGCCCGTGTTGCCGCCCGTGCGGCTGAACAGATTGGCGGTGGTGATCGCTTGATAGTCCGGATCGCCCAGCACCGCGTCGTTGGTCGCCGTGATCGACAGGTCATGGCCGACGCCGGCCCCCGTCAGCACGGCCTTGCGCAGGATCGCGCCACCGCCGTTCGAGGTGATGGTGATGTCCCGCCCGGCCGTGGCGGCGGTCACGTCGACATCGCCCGCCGCCGTGACCAGGACGTCCCGCGTCGACTGCAGGTCGCCCGCCGTGATCGTGTCGCCCGAGTCCAGCGTGACGTCGCCAGCGGCCACGCCCGTGCCCTGGGTGATCGCCGTCCCGACATCGGCGGCGCCGTTGGTCGACTTCGCCAGCACGTGGGCGTCATCCGTCGCGCCGACGCCGGTGGACTTCAGCGTCGCGCCGCTGGCCAGGAGGTCGCCGTCGGTGGTGGTGACCTCCACGTCGTCGCCGGCCGTGGCCGAGGTGGTCACGGTCGCGTTCCCGGTCGTGGCGGTGACGAAGAGGTCGCGCGCGGCCGAGCCATTGTCCAAGCTGGCGCTCGTGCCCGTGATCTTCAGGTCACGGGTGGAGTCGGCCGTGCCGACGATCGCGTCGGTCGCCGCCTGGACGGTGATGTCACCGGCCTGCGCGCCGGTTCCCTGGGTCAGCAGCGTGGTGTCGGCGGTGACCGAGCCGGTGTCGGACCGCAGCAGGATGTGCGCGTCGTCACTGGCCCCCAGACCAGTCGATCTCAGAATGGCGCCGCTGGCGTCGACGTCGCCGTTGGAGGCGGTGATCTCGATGTCGTCGCCCGCGAAGATGCGATTGGCCACCGAGGCGCCCGTCGTTCCGGTAAGGAAGACGTCGCGCACCGCGTCGACGGTGTGCGCGAAGACCAGCGGAGCGCTGAGCGTGAGGTCGCGCGCCGAATTGCCCAGGGTCAGCGACGCCGAACCGTTGCTGGTCAGCAGGATGTCGCCCGAGGTCATGGTCGTGGCCGAGCCCACCGAGGTGTTGGCGCCCGAGGAGACCGTCACGCCGGTCTCGCCGGTGATCTGGGCGACCGTCGCGCCGGGCCCGCCCGCGGCGACCGAGGCCGCGCCGCTGGTGGCGGTGACTTCGCTGGCGGTGATCGAGCCCGAGGTCGTCGAAATGTCCACCGTCGCGCCCGCGGCGATGCTGACGTTCAGGGGGCCGCTCGAGGCGCTGAGCACGACGTCGCCGCTGCTGTTGATCGAGGCGGTGGTCGCCGAACTGATCGTGGTCATCTGGATCAGGGCGTCGGTGGCGGCGCGCAGGTTGGTCAGTGCAGCGGTCGTGTTGGCGGTCGTGGCGGCGAAGCTGGCGTCGTTGAGTCCCGAACCCTTGCTGAACAGGAAGCCGCCGGCGGTCATGGTCGCGCCCGGCGAGACGATCACGCCCTGGGGCGAATAGAACCAGACATTGCCGGCCGTCGCCGCCCCGATCTTGCCGGTCACCACGCTGCCGTTGTCGAACCGGATCTGGCTGGTGGTCTTGTTCAGGACGATGTCGTTGGCCGCGTCGAACAGGAAGTTCATCGCGTCGCCGCTGCTGAGGTGCAGGTCGGTCCAGTTGATCACCGTGCGGGGCGCGTTCAGGTCGATCTGCAGGGTGATGGCGTCCGGGAAGGTGATGAAGGGCTGCGAACCGCCCGTCGACACCGTGATGTTGGCGGCGCTGGGAATGCCCGGCAGGGTCCCCGCCACGCTCGGCTGGGCCAGCGCGAGAACACTGACGAGGGCCGAGGCCGCCAGCAGCCGATTACGGTGCGCCGCACGCGAAAGGGGGCGAGGAAGGATCGTACGGATCGTTGACGGGGTCATGAGGGACGCTCCGGAGACTTCAGCAGGCTAGAACAGGGCGGCGGACAGCGAGATCAGGATGCGCGAGGGCGGCTCGTCGCCCACGCCGAACGGACTGTCGAAGGGCTTGGCCCAGGTCAGATCGACGGCCACGCGCGAGGTGACCTGGGCCCGCACCCCGACCCCGGCCGAGGTCAGGTCCAGCTTGCCGGCCCCAAAGCCCAGATTGGTTAGTTCCGCCGCATCGTAGAAGGCGTAAGGCCGCCAGGCGGCGCGGCCTCCGGCCAAGACCAGCGGCACGGTGCTGATCTCGACCGTCCCCGAGAGGGCGCGGTCGCCGGACGCCACCGAGGGGTCATAGCCCCGCCCTATCGTCAGGTTGCCGACCCCGTACTCCTCGTAGGACAGCAGCGGATCATCGGTGTGCTGCCAGGCGACGATAAGCTTGCCGATCACTGGCCCCGCCAGACGTCCGCCGACCTGCCCCTCGGCCCGCAGCACCGTGGCGTCCGGTTTGGCCAGGAAACGCGAGGCGGTGAACTCGCCGTAGCGGCTGGCGCCGAGGTTGTGCACGCCCTGGCGCAGCTCGACCGTGCCGGTCATCGCCACCGAGTTGCCCGCCAGGCTGGCCGGGGCGTAGTGGCCGTCCAGCCGGACGAAGAACACCCGCAGGTGGTCGTCGGTCAGCACGGCCGCGCCGCCGCCGAACTCGACCTTCTGGTCGATCCAGTCCAGGCCGGCCGCGATGTTGAGGTTGTGGCGGCGATGCCGCATCAGCGGATAGCTCAGGCGCAGGCTGCCGGCGAACGACTCGCCTTCCAGCTCCAGCGGCTTGAGCACGTCGCCTGGCTTGGTCCAGCCCCACGCGCCGGAGACATCCGCCACCAGGCCGTCGCCGCCGATATAGAACCGCTCGACCGCCTGGATGACCCGCTGCTCGTCGCTGGACAGCGTGCCGTAGCCGAGGATCGAGGTCCGCTCGCCCAGCGGGGTGACGCCGTTCAGGTCCAGCCGGGCCAGGGTCAGGTCGCGGCCGACGGTCTTGGAGCCGTAGTTCTGGGCCACGATCGAGCCGTCGACGGCGTCGCGGGCGATGGCGATGTCCAGGTCCAGCGCGCCCTGGCCCTGCGGCGAGGCCTTGAGCGTCGACTGCAGGCGTACGCCGGGCACGTCGGAGGCCAGCAGCAGATAGCGCTGGGCGACGTCGAGGTCGAACGGCGCCAGGCCGCGCAGATGGTCCAGGAAGCGCGCGACCTGCTTCTGGGCCGGCCCGGCGTCGCCGTGATAGTTCACCGCCGCGATCCGCGCCTCGATCACCGTCAGGGTCAGCCGCCCTTCGGTGATGCGCTGCTCGGGGATGACCACGCTGGCCAGCACGCCGCGCCGCAGATAGAGCGTCGCGGCCCGGTCGCGGATGTCGCAGACCACGCTAAGCGGCGCCTCGCGGCCGATGAACTCGGCATAGGTCGAGGCCAGGGCCTGGTCCGACAGCGCCAGGGCGCCGCCCCCGCCTTCATTGGCCGTCGCGCCCTGGAACGCCACCGTCTTGAGGGTGACCTTGATGGAGCTGTCGCGGAAGGCGCAGGGTCCGGCCTCGACACCCTTGAACAGGTCGCCGCGCGGCGCGGCCGCGATCGGCGCGGCGCGGGCGGGATCCAGCTCCTGGCGCGACGGAAGAGCCACCTGGGCGCTCGCGGAGGTCACCAGCATGGCCGCCCCCAGGCATGCCAAGGCGCTCGCGCCAGCGATGGCGCGACTCAAATTGACCAGAACGCGCAAGCCCGCCCCTCCCATCGACCGTGGGTACGTTTCCCCTTGCGTCACTATGTCGCAAACCCGACAGAGCTAAACAAGTCCTAACGAACGCGGGTATGCGAAATGTTCGCGTGCGCTACGCGGGTTCCGAAGCGAATTCGGTTCAGGGCAAAGGATTCTGGATCCGCCTCGCTTTGCCAGTCAGACGCGCTCGCGCCTGTGCAAACACCAGATAAGCCGCGGCGGCGACCAGGAAGGCCGGCAGGGTCGCGCCGATCTGGGGGGTCAACCGGCTAAACGCCTGGTAGGCGCCGACACCCACCACCCAGGCCGCCAGGCCCGGCAGGTTCAGGCTCGCGGGCGCGACGCCGGCGGCGTCCGCGCGGCGGCGGCGCACGATGAAATGGTCGGTCAGCAGCACGCCGAACAACGGCGCGAACACCGAGCCGATCAGCAGCAGGAAGCTCTCATAGCGGGCGATCGGGGCTAGCAGGGCGATGGCCGTGCAGATCACGCCAAAGCCCAGGGCCAGCCGCGCCGGCCGGGCCCGAACCAGGGTGGCGGACGAGATCGCCGCCGAATGGATGTCGGCGAAGGTGTTGTCGGTCTCGTCGATGACGATCAGCAGCAGGGCGAAGCCGCCGCCGCTGGCGGCCAGGGCGGTCAGCAGCAGCCCCTCCCCGCCCCCGGCCGCCAGGGCGTAGGCCGCGCCCAGGCCCATGAACCAGACATTGGCCAGCAGGTAGCCGACCGCGCTGCCCCGGAACATGCCGCCCGGCGTGCGTCCGAACCGCGTGTAGTCGGCGATCAGCGGCAGCCACGACAGCGGCATGGCCACCACCAGGTCGACGCCGGCCCCGAAGCTCATCTCACCGGTTCCGGCCCTGGCCATCAGCGCGGCCAGGTCATTGTCGGCCAGCAGCCGCCAGGTCAGCCAGCCCGCGCCGGCCAGCAGCAGCCACAGGCCCCAGGCGCGCAGGAACCGCCGCACGAACGACACCGGCCCCAGGATCGCCAGCCAGGTCGCGAGCCCCCCGAACAGCAGGGTCCACAGCAAGGGGCTGGAAAAGCCGAAGGCCTGCCGGGTCAGGGCGTTGGCGGAATCGCGCATGGCGATGATCTCGAACGCGCCCCAGCCCGTCAGCTGGATGGCGTTCAGCGCCGCCGGGATCGCCGCGCCGCGCGCGCCCAGAGCCAGTCGCAGCGAGCCCATGGCCGACAGGCCGGTGTCGGTCCCCACCACCCCGGCGGCGGCCAGCAGAACCGCGCCCAGCACCGAGCCGGTGACGATCGCCGCCAGAGCCACGCCCAGGCTCAGGCCCGGCACCAGGAAGGCCCCCGCCTGCAGCACCAGCAGGCCGATGCCCAGGCTGAACCACAGCGAAAAGGCGTCGCGGGCGCCGAAGACCCTGCGGTCCCCCGGCACGGGCGTCAGGGGATCGTAGGTGTCGTTGGGTTCGGCCATGACTCGCAGTCTAGCACGGCCGTCCGCCGTCGGATGAAGGCGGCCACTCCTAGGTCCTCCCCCTGTGGGGGAGGTGTCGGCGAAGCCGACGGAGGGGGGAGTGGTCGGCAGACGACCGCTGCCCGGATTCTCGACCCTAAAACTCCCCCCACCGATCGCTGCGCGATCGCCTCCCCCACAGGGGGAGGCTTGAACTACTCCGCCGCCACGGCTTCCGGCGCGAGGGCCTTGGCCAAGCCCATGGGCCGCAGGTCCAGGTCCTGGAACAGGGCGCTGTCCTCGTCCTGACCCGGCAGAGGCGTGGTGAGCAGCTTGCCGCCGACGAAGATCGAGTTGGCGCCGGCCAGGAAACACAGGGCCTGCAGCTCGCGGCTCATCTCGTCGCGGCCGGCCGACAGGCGGACCATGGACTTGGGACAGACGATGCGGGCCACGGCGATGGTGCGCACGAACTCGATCGAGTCGATGGCCTTCTCGCCATCCTTCAGGATCGCGTCGCCCAAGGGCGTGCCGCTGACCGGCACCAGGCCGTTGATCGGCAGGCTGTCGGGGTGGCTGGGCAGGGTGGCCAGCTGACGCAGCAGGCTGGCGCGGTCGCGGCGGGTCTCGCCCATGCCGACGATGCCGCCGCAGCAGGTGCTCATGCCCGCGTCGCGCACATAGGCCAGGGTGTCGAGCCGTTCCTGATAGGTGCGGGTGGTGACCACGTCGCCGTAGTACTCGGGACCGGTGTCGAGGTTGTGGTTGTAGTAGTCGAGCCCGGCGTCCTTGAGCTGCCTGGCCTGGTCGGGCGTCAGCATGCCCAGGGTGGCGCAGGTTTCCAGGCCCAGGGCCTTCACCCCGCCGATCATCGCCGCCAGCTTGGGCAGGTCGCGATCCTTCAGCTCGCGCCAGGCCGCCCCCATGCAGAAGCGCTGGGCCCCGCCGTCGCGGGCTTCGCGGGCCTTGGCGATCACCACCTCGGCGTCCATCAGCTTCTCGGCCTTCAGGCCGGTCTTGAAGTGGGCCGACTGGCTGCAATAGCCGCAGTTCTCCGCGCAGCCGCCGGTCTTGACCGACAGCAGCTGCGACAGCTGCACTTCGCTGGGGTCGAACCCGGCCCGGTGCACGGTCGCGGCCTGGAACACCAGTTCCATGAACGGCTGGTCGAACAGGGCCTGGACCTCGTCCAGGGTCCAATCGTAGCGGGGCGTCATGCGGCTCTTTCAACAGCGATGGCGGAGGCGCGATGCGCCGGCTTGCGGACGGGCTTGGAGCCGCCCTTGGCGATCACGCCGACGATGGTGCGCGTGCGCGCCGCCTCGAGATAGGTCTGCCGCGCCTCGAGCGCGTCCCGCATGACCGCCGCGCTGGGCGGCAGGGTGTCCGACAACCAGGCGATCTCGCGCACCGAGAAGCCGGCCCGCCGCAAGGTCGCGACCAGGGCCAGGCATTCCAGGGCGGCGGCGTCGACGATCCGGCGGCCGTTGCGGCGCTCGAAGGCGATCAGCCCGGCGTCCTCCCACTGGCGCAGCGTGGTGATCTTCAGGCCCAGCCTGTCGACCGCGTCGCGTAGGACCGAGGCGGGCCGCGTCTCACGCACCGGAGGGGCCTGCGTCGTCGCCTCGCCCGCCGAGCGGAGAGCCCGGCGCTCGGCGCGGGCGAACATGGCCTCGGCCGACTTGGTGAGCGGACCGACATAGTCGCCGCGGGCGATCATCCGGCGTCTCCCGCCGCCAGACCGTCGAAGCCCGAGGCGCGGGGAACCAGACGCCAGGGCGCGATGTCGAGACCGTCGGCGCGGGGCGCGGCGGGCAAGGCCTCCAGCATGCCGTCGATCCGGACGATCTGCCGCTGCTTGTCGGCCTGGACCTCCAGCAGGGCGGCGCGGAGGGCTTCGGCCTGAGCCTCCGGCTCATGGCGTAGCGCCAGGATGTCGCGGATCGCCGCCAGCGGCAGGTCGATCTCGCGCAGGGCGACGATGGTCTCGACCATCGCTACGGTCTCCAGGTCGTAGGCCCGGACGTTGCGGGCGATCCGGTGCGAGCGGATCAGGCCCTGGTCCTGGTAGTGGCGCAGGGCCCGCGAGGTGACGCCCAGGCGCTTGGCCAGTTCGGCGATCGACACGTATCGGGCCGGAGCGCGCCGATCGAGGATGGGCGTGGAACGGGTCATGAGAACTCCACCAGCACTTCATCGGCGGCGACGGGGTCGCCGCTCTTGGCGTTGACGGCCTTGACCACGCCATCGCGCTCGGCGCGGATGATGTTCTGCATCTTCATGGCCTCCAGCACGCAGACGATCTCGCCCTCGCGCACGGTCTGGCCCAGGGCCACGTCCATGCTGACCACCAGGCCGGGCATCGGCGAAAGCACCAGCTTGGAGGTGTCGGCGGCCTGCTTCTCGGGCAGCTTGTCGTGCAGCTCGGCGCTGCGCGGGGTCAGGACCAGCACCTTGGTCTTGGCCGCCCGGTGGCGGATCGTGAAGCCCTCGGCGGCCGGGGTCACCTGGACGGTGAACGGCTTGCCGTCCAGCTTGCCCAGGAACACCGGCTTGCCCGGCCGCCAGTCGATCGTCTCCAGGCCGATCGTGCGGTTCTCGTCAGGCAGCTCGACATTCAGATGCTCGGCTTCGCCCGACAGCTTCACCCGCCGCTTGGCGTGGCCGACGGCCACCACCCACTCGGTGCGCACCGGATTGCTGAGCCCGGCCGTGGTCGAGCGGGCCCGGGCGGCGTAGACCCGCTGCATGGCCGCCCCGACGGCGGTCAGGATGTCGACCTGGGCCGGCGTCGGCTCGACGCCTTTGAACCCGTCCGGGAACTCGTCCTTGATGTAGTTGGTCGAGATCTTGCCCGAGCGGAACCGGTCCTGGTCCATCACCGCGGCCAGGAACGGGATGTTCTGGCCAAGACCTTCGATGTGGAAGTCCTCCAGCGCCCGGCCCATGCCATCGACAGCCTCAAGCCGCGTGGGGGCCCAGGCGCACAGCTTGGAGATCATCGGGTCGTAGTACATCGAGATCTCGTCGCCCTCGCGCACCCCGGCGTCGTTGCGCACCAGATAGCCTTGATGCTGTCCCTCCTCCGGAGGGGCGTAGCGGACCAGGCGGCCGATGCTGGGCAGGAACTTGCGGTAGGGGTCCTCGGCGTAGATCCGGCTCTCGATCGCCCAGCCGTTGATCTTCAGGTCCTTCTGTTCGAAGGCCAGCGTCTCGCCCCAGGCCGACCGGATCATCTGCTCGACCAGGTCCAGCCCGGTGATCAGCTCGGTGACCGGGTGCTCGACCTGCAGGCGGGTGTTCATCTCCAGGAAGTAGAAGCTCTTGTCCTGGCCGGCCACGAACTCCACCGTGCCGGCGCTGTCGTAGTTCACCGCCTTGGCCAGGGCCACGGCCTGGGCGCCCATGGCGTTGCGGGTGGCCTCGTCCAGCAGCGGGCTGGGGGCCTCCTCGATGACCTTCTGGTTGCGCCGCTGGATCGAGCATTCGCGCTCGAACAGATGGACCACGTTGCCGTGCTTGTCGCCCAGCACCTGGATCTCGATGTGGCGCGGGCTTTCGATGAACTTCTCGATGAAGATGCGGTCGTCGCCGAACGCCCCGGCCGCCTCGGCCCGCACGGCCGGAAAGCCTTCCTCGACGTCCTGGCGGCTCCAGGCCACGCGGATGCCCTTGCCCCCGCCCCCGGCGCTGGCCTTGATCATCACCGGATAGCCGATCTGCTCGGCGATGGTCACCGCGTGGGCGGTGTCGTCGATCTCGCCGATGTGGCCGGGCACGCAGGACACCCCGGCGGCTTGCGCGAACTTCTTGCTCTCGATCTTGTCGCCCATGGCCGAGATGGCCCCGGGGTTGGGACCGATGAACACGATCCCCTCGTCGGCGCAACGCTGGGCGAACTCGGCCTTCTCCGACAGGAAGCCGAAGCCCGGATGCACCGCCTCGGCCCCCGTCGCCTTGCAGGCGGCGATGATCTTGTCGGCCACCAGGTAGCTCTGGTTGGCCGGCGCGGGACCGATGTGCACGGTCTCGTCGGCCATCTCCACCGCCAGGCTGTCGGCGTCCGCGTCCGAATAGACCACGACGGTCGAGATCCCCAACCGACGGCAGGTCTTGATCACCCGCACCGCGATCTCGCCCCGGTTGGCGATCAGCAGCTTCTTGAACATCAGATATGCTTCCAACTGGACAGGGGAGCCCGGACCACGCGGCGCGTGGTCGACAGGTCCTGAATGCTTCCAAAGTCGTCGACGGCGAGGATCCGCCCGTCGACGATCGCCGTGCCGTCATTGACCACCCGCACGGCGCCGGGGCGGCGCGCGCCCTGGCTCCGCAGCCAGCGGCCGATCCGCCACAGCCGGGTCGAGGCGCGCGGCTGGGACGCCGGCGGGGGTTGGCCGTCGAAGCCGGCCTGCAGCAGGTCGAGCGGCGAGCGCTCGGTTTCGAGAGCCATGGCCGGACTCACAGCGGGATGTTGTCGTGTTTGCGCCAGGGGTTGGACAGCTCCTTGCCCCTGAGGCTCTTGAGGGCCCGGACCAGGCGCTTGCGGGTGCCGTGGGGCATGATCACGTCGTCGATGTAGCCTCTGGAGGCCGCGACGAACGGGTTGGCGAAGCGGTCCTTGTACTCGGCCTCGCGGGCGGCCAGGGCCTGCGGATCCTTGGCCTCCTGGCGGAAGATGATCTCCACCGCGCCTTTCGCCCCCATCACCGCGATCTCGGCGGTGGGCCAGGCGTAGTTGAAGTCGCCGCGCAGGTGCTTGGAGCTCATCACGTCATAGGCCCCGCCATAGGCCTTGCGGGTGATCAGGGTGATCTTCGGAACCGTCGCCTCGGCATAGGCGAACAGCAGCTTGGCGCCGTGCTTGATCAGCCCGCCGTACTCCTGCTTGGTGCCCGGCATGAAGCCCGGCACGTCGACCAGGGTGATGATCGGGATGTTGAAGGCGTCGCAGAACCGCACGAAGCGGGCGGCCTTGCGGCTACTGTCGATGTCCAGCACCCCGGCCAGCACCTGGGGCTGGTTGGCCACGATGCCGACGCTCTCGCCGTCCAGGCGGGCGAAGCCGCAGACGATGTTCTTGGCCCACTCGCTGGAGATCTCGAAGAAGTCGGCCTCGTCGACGATCTTCAGGATCAGTTCCTTCATGTCGTAGGGCTTGCCCGGATCGGAGGGGATCAGGGTGTCGAGGCTGGGCTCGGCCCGGTAGGCCTCGTCGAAGCTCTCGCGCTCCGGCGCGGTCTCGCGGTTGGACGACGGCAGGAAGTCGATCAGGCGGCGTACCTGGGTCAGGGCCTCCAGGTCGTTCTCGAACGCCCCTTCGGCCACGCCCGACTTCGACGCATGGACCCGGGCCCCGCCCAGTTCCTCGGCGGTGACCACCTCGTTGGTGACGGTCTTGACCACGTCAGGACCGGTCACGAACATGTAGCTGGTGTCCTTCACCATGAAGATGAAGTCGGTCATGGCGGGGCTGTAGACATCGCCGCCGGCGCAGGGGCCCATGATCACGCTGATCTGCGGCACCACGCCCGAGGCCATGACGTTTTCCAGGAAGATGTCGGCATAGCCGGCCAGGCTGTCGACGCCCTCCTGGATGCGCGCCCCGCCCGCGTCGAACAGGCCGATGATCGGCGCCCCGACCTTCATGGCCTGGCGCTGGACCTTGACGATCTTGGCCGCGTGCGCCCCGCTCAGCGAGCCGCCGAACACCGTGAAGTCCTTGGAGAAGACGTAGACCACCTTGCCGTTGATCGTGCCCCAGCCGGTCACCACCCCGTCGCCGGGCACCTTCTGCTCGGCCATGCCGAACTCCACGCCCCGGTGCTCGACGAACATGTCGAACTCCTCGAACGAGCCTTCGTCCAGCAGCAGATCGATCCGCTCGCGCGCCGTCAGCTTGCCCTTGGCGTGCTGGCTGGCCACCCGCGCCTCGCCGCCGCCCGCACGCGCCTGCTCGCGACGACGATCCAGTTCCTCGAGTATGTGCTGCACGCGGGGGCTCTTATAAAAAGAAGTGGGCTTGTAAAAAGAAAGGAACGCTCAAAATCCGCTTATTGTGCTTGCTAGCAAGGAAAACCTGAGCAAAATCGAGCCGCCGAGCGGTGTTGCAACGGCGAAACTTGTAAAACTGAAAAGTTGTGAAGCCGTGCGCGACAAGCTGTTCATCGGCCCCAAGGTCCGCCTCCTGCGCCAGGCCAAGGGCTGGAAGCTGGAGCCCTGCGCCGCCCGGCTGGGGGTCTCGGCCAGCTATCTGTCGCAGATCGAGGCCAACCAGCGGCCGGTGACGGCGCGGGTGCTGATCGACGTGATGCGGGTGTTCGAGGTCGACGCCGCCTCGCTGGACGCCGCCGACGACCAGCGGATGATCGCCGACCTGCGCGAGGCCACGGCCGATCCGATTCAGGACGGCGAGACCCCCAGCCTGCTGGAACTGAAGTCGGCGGTGGCCAACACCCCCAACCTCGCCAAGGCCTATCTGGCCCTGCACCACGCCTATCGCCGGCTGGACGAGCGGCTGAAGACCACCGAGGAAGCCGTGTCTCTGGACGAGCGCGGTGCGGCCAGCGCCCTGCTACCCTACGAGGAGGTGCGCGACTTCTTCCACTACAAGAACAACTACATCCATAGCCTGGACGTGGCGGCCGAGGCCCTGGCCGCCGAGCTGGGACTGGATGGCGACGAGCCGGTCGAGACGGTGCTGGAGCGCCGCCTGCGCGACGGCCTGGGGATCCGGGTCGTTCGGTCCAACGACCACGACCTGCTGCGGCGGTTCGATCCGGCCGCCGGGCTGCTGACCCTGGGCGCGGCCCAGGCGACGGCCACGCGCGGCTTCCAGATGGCCTATCAAATCGTGTCCGCGACGCTGCACGACGCCGTCGAGGCCGAGCTGGCGGCCGCGGGCTTTCGCAGCGAGGGCGCGGCCAAGGTCTGCCGCACGGCCCTGCTGAACTACGCGGCCGGCGCCCTGCTGCTGCCCTATGAGCGGTTCCGCGAGGCGGCGCGGACGGCGCGACACGACACCGAGCAACTGAGCCTGACCTTCCAGACCAGCCTGGAGCAGGTGTTCCATCGCCTCAGCACCCTGCAGCGGCCGGGCGCGCGGGGCGTGCCGTTCTACTTCGTGCGGGTGGACCAAGCCGGCAACATCACCAAGCGCCACAGCGCCACGCGCCTGCAGTTCGCGCGGTTCGGCGGCACCTGCCCGCTGTGGAACGTGCACGACGCCTTCGCCCGGCCCGACCACTGGCTGGTGCAGTTGGCCGAGATGCCCGACGGGGTGCGCTATGTCAGCATCGCCCGGGGCGTGGTGAAGCCGTCGGGCGACTACCTGCGGCCCGACCGGCGCTACGCCCTGGGCCTGGGCTGCGAGGTGCAATATGCCGACAGCCTGGTCTATGCTCAGGGACTGGACCTGGCCGGGCCATCCGTGCCGATCGGCGTCAGCTGCCGGATCTGCGAGCGCGACAACTGCGCCCAGCGGGCCTTCCCGCCGGTGGACCGGACCTTCGAGGTGTTCGAGAACGAACGCCGCCAGGTGCCGTTCGAGCTGCGGCGGTAGGGTCTATCGGCGATCAAGCGCGGTGCGTGGTCCTCGTCCTTCGACAAGCTCAGGATGAGGACCATGGCGCAAGCCTCGCAGTCGAAAACCTCATCCTGAGCCTGTCGAAGGACGAGATTTTCGTTCTAGGAGCTAAATCCTAGTCCACCTTCTCCAGCCTCACCAACAGTTGCCCCTCGGTGACCTGGTCGCCGACCCGCGCCAATGCCTCGGCCACCACGCCCGCCACGGGCGCGGTCAGGGTGTGCTCCATCTTCATGGCCTCGACCGTGATCAGGGGCTGGCCCAGCTCGACGCTAGCCCCCGCCTCGACCAACAGGGCCACGACCTTGCCGGGCATGGGCGACAGCACCCCGCCGCCGGCCACCCCGCCGTCCAGCGCGCCGCTGACCCGGGGCTCGCCGAAGCCGTGGGCCTCGCCGTCGACGAAGGCGACATAGGCGTCGTCGATCAGCACGGCCTCCGGCGCGGGCTGGTCGTCGATCGTGACCTGGAGGATCTCGTCGCGGGCCTTCAGGGCCACGACGATCGGGCGCGGCCCGCCGATGCGGAAGCCGACAGCCCCGCGCCAGGGATCGGCCGAGACGCCCGCGGACCGCGCCACGCGCAGGCGCGCGGCGGCCTGCTGGGCGGCGGCGGGCGGCGCGGCGGCGGCCGGGACCAGCGCCTCGGCATGGCGCTCGATGAAGCCGGTGTCGGCGGTTCCCGACAGGAAGTCCGGATGGTCCAGCACCCGGGCCAGGAAGCCGGCGTTGGTCTTGACCGGATAGACCTCGACCGCGCGGCAGGCCTTGGCCAGGCGGCGGGCGGCGGCCTGGCGCGTGGGGCCCGAGACGATCAGCTTGGCGATCATCGGATCGTAGAACGGGGTGACCTCGCCGCCCTCCTCCACGCCGGTGTCGATGCGCACGTCGTGCGGCAGGCGGAAGCGGCGCAGCGGTCCGGTCGAGGGCAGGAAACCGGCCTCGGGGGACTCGGCGTAGAGCCGCGCCTCCATGGCCCAACCGGTGAGGGTTATCTCGTCCTGCTTCAGCGGCAGGGGTTCGCCCGAGGCCACGCGCAGCTGCCATTCGACCAGGTCCTGACCGGTGACCTTCTCGGTGACCGGGTGCTCGACCTGCAGCCGGGTGTTCATCTCCATGAACCAGATGCGGTCGGGCTGGAGGCCTTCGGAGCCGTCGGCGATGAACTCGATGGTGCCGGCGCCCTCGTAGTTGACGGCCCGGGCCGCGCGCACCGCCGCTTCGGTGACCGCCGCTCGCGCCGCCTGCGTCATGCCGGGAGCCGGAGCCTCCTCGATGACCTTCTGGTGACGGCGCTGCACCGAGCAGTCGCGCTCGAACAGGTGCACCACCTGGCCGTGGCGATCGGCGAAGACCTGCACCTCGATGTGGCGCGGACGGGTGATGTATTTCTCGATCAGCACGCGATCGTCGCCGAAGCTGGCGGCGGCTTCGCGACGGCACGAGGTCAGGGCCGCGTCGAAATCCTCGCCGCGCTCAACCTTGCGCATGCCCTTGCCGCCGCCGCCCGCCACGGCCTTGATCAGCACCGGATAGCCGATGGCGTCGGCCTCGCGGCGCAGGCGCTCGGGATCCTGGTCCTGGCCCAGATAGCCGGGCGTGACCGGCACGCCGGCCTTCTGCATCAGCGCCTTGGCCGCGTCCTTCAGGCCCATGGCCAGGATCGCCGAGGGCGGTGGGCCGACCCAGACCAGGCCGGCGTCGATCACGGCCTGGGCGAACTGGGCGTTCTCCGACAGGAAGCCGTAGCCGGGGTGGATGGCCGCCGCGCCGGTCGCCTTGGCCGCCGCCAGGATCCTGTCGGCGACCAGGTAGCTTTCGCGGGCCGGGGCCGGGCCGATCAGCACCGCCTCGTCCGCCAGGCGCACGTGCGGCGCGCCGGCGTCGGCTTCGGAATAGACCGCGATCGTCCGCACGCCCAGGCGGCGGGCGGTCTTGATGATCCGGCAGGCGATCTCGCCGCGGTTGGCGATCAGGACGCTTTCGATCATCGGGCTACATCCGGAACACGCCGAAGCGCGGGGCTTCGACGACAGGAGCGTTGAGGCTGGCGCTGATCGCCAGGCCCAGGACATCGCGGGTTTGGGCCGGGTCGATCACCCCGTCGTCCCAGAGCCGCGCGGTGGCGTAGTAGGGGTCGCCTTCGGCCTCGTAGCGGGCGCGGATCGGAGCCTTGAAGGCGTCCTCATCCTCGGCGGCCCAGGTCTCGCCCTTGGCTTCCAGGCCGTCGCGCTTAATCGTGGAGAGCACGCTGGCCGCCTGCTCGCCGCCCATCACCGAGATGCGGCTGTTGGGCCAGGAGAACAGGAAGCGCGGGCTGTAGGCTCGGCCGCACATGCCGTAGTTGCCGGCCCCGAACGAGCCGCCGATCAGCACCGTGAACTTGGGCACGTTGGCGGTGGCGACGGCCGTGACCAGCTTGGCGCCGTCCTTGGCGATGCCGCCGGCCTCGTACTTGCCGCCGACCATGAAGCCCGAGATGTTCTGCAGGAACACCAGCGGGATCTTGCGCTGGCAGGCCAGCTCGATGAAGTGCGCGCCCTTCAGGGCGCTTTCGCTGAACAGCACGCCGTTGTTGGCCAGGATGGCGACCGGCATGCCCCAGATCCGCGCGAAGCCGCAGACCAGGGTCGTGCCGTACAGCGCCTTGAACTCCTGGAAGTCCGAGCCGTCGACGATGCGGGCGATCACCTCGCGCACATCGTAGGGGGCGCGGACGTCGGTGGGCACGACACCGTACAGTTCCTGCGGATCGAGGGCCGGCGGGACCGGCTCGGCCAGTTCCAGGTCGATGCGCTTGTTGCGGTTCAGGCCGGCGACGATGTCGCGGACGATCTGCAGGGCGTGCTCGTCATTGGCCGCCACGTGGTCGACCACGCCGGACCTGCGGCCGTGGGTGTCGGCCCCGCCCAGTTCCTCGGCCGAGATGATCTCGCCGGTGGCGGCCTTCACCAGCGGCGGGCCGCCCAGGAAGATCGTGCCCTGGTTCTGGACGATGATCGACTCGTCGCTCATGGCCGGGACATAAGCCCCGCCGGCCGTGCACGAGCCCATGACGCAGGCGATCTGGGCGATGCCCAGGGCCGACATCCGCGCCTGATTGAAGAAGATCCGGCCGAAGTGGTCGCGATCGGGAAACACCTCGGCCTGGTGCGGCAGGTTCGCGCCGCCGCTGTCGACCAGATAGACGCACGGCAAATGGTTCTGCTCGGCGATCTCCTGGGCGCGCAGATGCTTCTTCACCGTCATCGGGAAATATGCGCCGCCCTTCACGGTCGGGTCGTTGCAGACGATCATCACCTCGCGCCCCGAAACGCGGCCCACGCCGCAGATCAGGCCGGCGCCGGGGGCCTCGTCGCCGTACATGCCGCCGGCGGCCAGGGCGCCGATCTCGAGGAACGGCGAGCCGGGATCCAGCAGCCGCTCGACCCGCTCGCGGGGCAACAGCTTGCCACGCGCCGCGTGGCGCTGGCGGGCGTTTTCCGGCCCGCCCAGGGCGGCGGCGGCGATCTTGTCGCGCAGGGTCTCGACCAAGGCCCGGTTGTGCGCGGCGTTGGCGCGCCAGGCGTCGCCGTCGGCGCGCAGCTGCGATGTCAGTTTGACCATGACCCCGTCTCGAACGTCGTAACTGAAGCCATCTCGGCTTCGGCGCGACACACCTAGCGGGCAGGCCTTCTTCCTGAAAAATTGTCCTTTCGAGAGGTAGTGTATAGTTTCGATCTATGATTGACCGGTATCACCTGCGCTATTTCCTGGCCGTCGTCGACGCCGGCAACTTCTCGCGCGCCGCCGCCCAGATGAACGTCACCCAGCCGACCCTGTCGGTCGGGATCGCCAAGCTGGAGGATGGGCTGGGCGCGCGGCTGTTCCTGCGCAACAGCCGCCGGGTGCAGCTGACCCAGGCCGGCGTGCGCCTGCTGCATCACGCCCGGGCGATCGAGAGCGAGTTCAATGCGCTGGACGCGCGGATATTCGACCAGACCCCGGCCCGGATGCTGCGGATCGGCGTGCTGTCGGCCCTGCCCACCCGTCTGATCGAGGCCGTCGTGGGCGCCAACGCCGCGGCGGCCGCGCCCGACACGCTGGAGATCATCGAGGGCGGCGAGCGCGACCTGCTGGGCCGGCTGCAACGCCGGCGCATCGACGTGGCCCTGACCCTGATCCGCCCCGGCGAGGCGCGGTTCGACCACGAGGTGTTGTTCGAGGAAGGTTACAGCCTGGCCGCCTCGGCCGACCATCCCTGCGCCCAGATGGAGGTGGTGACCGGCGAGAGCCTGGCGGGCGAGACCATGATCGTGCGCCGCCACTGCGAAGTGCTGTCGGAAACCAGCCGCTATTTCACCGAGCGTGGCGTGCGCCCGCACTTCAGCTTCCGCACCACCAACGACGATCGCACCGTGGCCCTGGTCAAGGCCGGGCTTGGGGTGACGGTGATGCCCGACAGCTACGCCGAGCCGGGCTTGGCCATGCCCAAGCTGGCGGGCTTCGACGCCCGGCGCCGGATCGGGCTGGTCTGGGCCGAAGCGCCGCCGGCTGAGGCCTCACCGGCCGTTCTGGCCCTGCGCGCCTTGGCCGGAGAGAGCGCCCATTAAGCGCCAGGGCGATGCGCCCTCGCCTTGCCGGGTCGGTCGGGCGCCCTAAGACTTTCGCCCATGACCTCCCTGGCCGAGCTTTGCGCGCAGACCCTCGCCATCGACCCGTCGCGCCCCGCGATCGAATTCGACGGGACGTGGCATGACTGGGGCGCCGTGCAGGCGCTGGCCCAGGATATCCGGCGCAAACTCTCCGAGAGCGGAGCCGGCGCGCGCGGGTCGGTGATCTTCGCGCCGCGCAACAGGCCTTCCGCCCTCGCCGCCTTGCTGGCCATGCTGGCCGACGGGCGCGGCGTACGGATGATCTACGCCTTCCAGTCGCCCGCAGCGATCGCCGCCGCCATCGACCGGCTGGACGCTTCGGTGGCCGTGCTCGCCGAGGAGGACTTCACACCCGAGGTCCGCGCGGTGCTGGCGGCCAAGGGCATGGCCGGCGTTGGCCTGGGCGACATGACCGCGCGCGCGATGCCTGGCCTCGAACAGGGAACGCCGCGCCCCGAACCGACCGACGCGCCGCAGGTCGAGATCCTGACCAGCGGCACCACCGGCCCGCCCAAGCCATTCCCGATCCCCCACAGCGTCATCGCCGGCTTCGTCCAGAACCAGGGCGTGACGATGATCGACGATCCGGACGAGCCGCCGTTCCTGATGTCGTTCCCGATCGGCAACATCTCGGGCGTCTACAGCGTCGCGGCCTCGCTGCTGCGGGGCAAACGCGTGGTGCTGCTGGACCGGTTCACGGTGCAGGCGTGGCGCGACTTCGTGGTGTGCTATCGCCCCAAGGCCGGGGGCGCGCCGCCGGCGGCGGTGGCCATGATCCTGGACGCCGACGTGCCGGCCGAAGACCTGTCGTCGCTGAAATTCTTCAGCACCGGCGCGGCGCCGCTGGACCCGACTGTGCAGCGGCGGTTCGAGGACAAGTACGGCATCCCGATCCTGCTGTCGTACGGCGCCACCGAGTTCGGCGGGCCGGTGGTGGCGATGACGCCGCAGCTGCGCGCGGAGTGGGGCGACGCCAAGTTCGGCAGCGTCGGCCGGGCCATGGCGGGCGTGCACCTGCGGGTGCGCGATCCGGTCACCGACGAAATCCTGCCGCCGGGCCAGGAGGGTATCCTGGAACTGGTCTCGCCGCGCATGGGGCAGGACTGGATCCGCACCTCCGACATCGCGGTGATCGACGCCGACGGCTTCCTGTTCCATCGCGGCCGGGCCGACGGGGCGATCATGCGGGGCGGGTTCAAGGTGCTGCCCGAGACGATCGAGCGCGCGCTGCTGCTGCATCCGGCGATCTCTGCGGTCGGGGTGGTCGGCGTGGCCGATCCCCGGGTGTCGCAGGTGCCCGGCGCGGCGGTCGAGCTGAAGCCCGGCGAGGCCCAGCCAGAGGTCGCCGACCTGGAGGCTCACCTGCGCCTGCACCTGCCCTCGACCCACATTCCGGTCCACTGGCGCTTCGTCGCGACCCTGCCCAAGAACCCGTCGTTCAAGATCGACCGGCCGGGGCTGAAGCGATTGTTCGAGACCGAGCCGGCCCGCTGATCGCCCGGGCGCTCGATTGGGCGCGTCGATTGCCCCTGTCCGCGCCGACGGCCTAAATCCCGCCGACGATGGACCTGGCAAGAGAACCCTCATGACGCAGGCGGATGACGCGACACGCACGACCCCGACCGGGTGGCGCATTCGCTGGAACGCCGCCCTGGCCGACCAGGCCTATGCCGACGGCTGGTGGCGGCCCGAGACCTGCGCCGACGCCCTGAACCGCGCGGCGGCCGAAACGCCCGATCGCATCCTGGTGGTCGACGATGTGGCTAGCCTCAGCGCCGCCGAGCTTCACGACCAGGCTAGCCGGCTGGCGCGCGCCATGCTGGTCCGCTTCCAGCCCGGCAGCGTCGTGTCGTTCATGCTGCCCAACTGGCGCGAGGCGGCGGTGATCTACATGGCCGCCACCCTGGCCGGCATGGTCGCCCACCCGATCCTGCCGTCGCTGCGCGATCACGACCTGCGCTTCATGCTGGCCGACATCAAGAGCCGGATGATCTTCGTGCCGGGCACGTTCCGCAATCACGACTACGCGGCCATGCTGGCCCGGGTGACCGAGGTGCTGGAAACCCCGCCCGAAGTGGTCGTCGTGCGCGGCGAGGCGGGCGGCCACACCGCTTTCGCCGACCTACTGGCCGAGACCACGACGGCGGACGTGCCGCCCCTGAACGCCGACGACGTCCGCATGGTGATGTACACCAGCGGCACCACCGGCCGCCCCAAGGGGGTGATGCACACCCACAACTCACTGAACGCCCTGATCCGCCAGATCGGCCGCCATTGGCTGGTCGAGCCCGGCGACCGCTTCCTGGTCCCCTCGCCCATCAGCCACATCGGCGGCTCGATCTACGCGTTCGAGACCCCGCTGATGCTGGGCGCGACGGCGATCCTGATGGAGGCCTGGGAGCCCGACGCGGCGGTGGCGATCATGGTCCGCGAGGGCTGCACCCACATGGCCGGGGCCACGCCGTTCCTGCAGCATCTGCTGGCCTCGGCGCGGAAGGCGGGCACCCGCCTGCCCGACCTGAAGCTGTTCATCTGCGGCGGCGCCTCGGTGCCGCCGGCCCTGATCCGCGAGGCCGCCGGCTATTTCGAGAAAGCGGTCGTCAGCCGCGTCTACGGCTCGACCGAGGTTCCGGTCACCACCGTGGGCGTCATCGATCGCGGCGACCTGGACCACGCCGCCGACACCGACGGCCGTCCCGGCATCGCCGGCGTCAGGATCGCCGACGACGGCGAGATCCGGGCGCGCGGTCCGCAGATGCTGGTCGGCTATGTCCACGCCGAGGACGAGGCCAGCGCCTTCGACGAGGACGGCTACTACCGCACCGGCGACCAGGGGCGGCTGGTGGACGGCGACCATGTGGTGGTCACAGGCCGGATCAAGGACCTGATCATCCGCAATGGCGAGAACATCTCGCCCAAGGAGATCGAGGACCTGCTGATCGGCCATCCCGGCGTCGCCGAGATCGCCATCGTCGGCGTTCCCGACGCCCGAACCGGGGAACGGGCCGTGGCCGTGATCGTGCCGCGCGACGGCGCGAGCCCCGACGTGCCCAGCCTGGCCGAGTTCCTGGCCGGGTTCGGCGTGGCGCGGTTCAAGTATCCCGAGGCCGTGGCGCTGTGGGAGGCGTTGCCGAAGAACGACGCCGGGAAGGTGCTGAAGCAGGGCATCCGGGCGACGCTGACGGCGGGCGGCTAGCGCGCCCCTTCTCCCCTTGCGGGAGAAGGTGTCAGCGAAGCTGACGGATGAGGGGTCGAAAACCCCATCCGGCAAGCGCGGAGAGACCCCTCACCCGACCCGCTACGCGGGCCACCCTCTCCCGCAAGGGGAGAGGGATCATTGTCCAGCTAGCCCTTCGTCATCCCGAAGCTGTAACCGATGTGTTCGGCATGCCCGTTCGGCACCGGCTCGAAGACGATCGAGTCCTTGCGATCGCCAATCTCGCCCATCCGCTCAGCCACCTCGTCGATCGTCCAGGACGGCTGGTAGACCCCTTTGGTCTCGGCGACATAGGCCTTGGCCACGCGGCCGGCGATGGAGACCAGCAGTTCGCCGGTGATCGAGCAATCCTCGTGGGCCAGCCAGGCCACCGACGGGGCCACCAGGTCAGGCTCCATCGGCGGATAGACCGAGGTGTCGCGGCCCTCGGCCATGCGGGTCACGGCCGCCGGTACGATGGCGTTGCTCTTGACCCCGAACTCGGCGCCCTCGATGGCGGCCACATGCGACAGGCCGAACGCACCGGCCTTGGAGACCGAATAATTGGCCTGGTTGCGGCTGCCATAGAGGCCGCCGATCGACGAGGTCAGCACGATGCGGCCATAGCCGGCGTCGCACATCAGGGCATAGGCCGGGCGCACCACGTGAAAGGCGCCGCGCAGGTGGACGTCCAGCACGGAGTCGAAGTCTTCCTGCGACATCTCCTTCAGCGGCGCGCCGCGCACGTTGCCGGCGTTGTGGATCAGGATGTCGACCTTGCCCCAGGTGTCGATCGCCTTCTGGACGATGGCCGCTCCGCCCTCGGGCGTGGCCACCGAGTCGGTCGAGGCGATGGCCTCGCCGCCGGCCGCCTTGATCTCCTGGACTACTTCCTCGGCCACGCCGATGTCGGCGTCGCCGCCCTTCATGCTGGCGCCGGGATCATTGACCACGACCTTGGCGCCCTTGGCTGCCAGCAGCAGGGCGTAGGCCCGGCCCAGCCCCCGGCCCGCGCCGGTGATGACGGCGACGCGGCCGTCGAACCTGAGTTCAGTCATGGGAACATCCTTCGCCTGGATCAGCGTTCAGACGGCCGTATCACGCCGCAAATCGCGCGAGGATCGGCGCGGGCGACATTTCGATGCGGCGATGAATGCGCCGGTCCGGCGGGCGATGATTGACACCATCGTCGAAAAGCGGCGCACCAGGAAGGACATCAAGCCGAAGGGACAGTCGACCATGCAGGTAGCCATCATCACCGGCGCGGGAAGCGGCATCGGCCTGGGCACGGCCAAGATGCTGTACGACGCGGGCATGGCCATCGTCGGCGTGGGCCGCGACGAGGGCAAGCTCGCGACCCTGGCCTCGACCATCAACGACCCCGAGCGCTTGGCCACCCTGTCGGTCGACGTCACCGCCGACGACGCGCCCAAGAAGATCGTCGACCTGGCGCTGGAGCGCTTCGGCAAGATCGACTTCCTGATCAACAACGCCGGCGCCGGCAGCCCCAAGCCGCTGCACGAGACCGACGACGCCCTGCTGGACAGCTTCCTGGACGTGATGCTGCGCGCGCCGTTCCGGCTGTGCCGCGAGGCGATCGGCCACATGGGTCCCGGCTGCGGCATCGTCAACGTGACCTCGACCTACGCCGTGATCGGCGGGCGGCGCGGCGGGGCCTATTCGGCGGCCAAGGGCGGCCTGACCTCGCTGACCGAGCACATCGCCTGCGACTATGGTCCGAAGGGCATCCGCGCCAACTGCGTGGCGCCGGGCGTGACCATGACCGACATGGTCCGTCACCGCTTCGACGACGAGATGTTCAAGCGCGTGAACGTCGAGACCACGCCCTTCCCCCGCCTGGGCGAGGTCGAGGACATCGCCAGCACCATCGCCTTCCTGTGCTCGCCGGGCGCGGGCTTCATCAACGGCCAGACCATCGTGGTCGACGGCGGCTGGACCACGACCAAGTACATGTCGGATCGCGCGCTGCGGACGACGTGGGTGGAGCCTGGCGAGGCGTAGGCCTCTTAAAATCCGCTCATCCCGGCGAATGCCGGGATGAGCGGGGAGAATTAGGAATCCGGGCAGCAAGCGTCCGTGCAGATCTGGCGGAGCATGGCGATCATCTCCACGCGCTTGTCCGCCGGCAGTCCGCGGCCGATCCGCGCCTCCTGCCGCGCGAACACCGCCTGAGCCCTAGCATACAGGTCCCGCCCCTTCGACGTCAGGGACAGGGCGATGGCGCGCCCCCGCCCCGGAACACGCTCCAGCGCGCCCACCGCCGCCAACTGGTTGATCAGCGGCACCAGATTGGCGGGCTTGGCGCGTTGGGCGCGGCTGATCGCGCTTTGCGTACAACCCGGATTGGCCCCGATCAGCATGATCAGCGACGCTTCGCTGGGATTGAGTCCGAGGGGAGCCAGTTCGCCGGCCAGGGCCGACATCACCGCCACCGACGTCCGCCGCAGCTGAAACCCCAGCATGGCTTCGAAGGGATCGGCGAAGGGCTCGGTGTCGTCGGCGGGCTTTTTCACATCGCGTGGGTAGCTCGCTTGCGGGATCGCCGCAAGCAAAGCATATTATGTTTCATAACATATGAGGTCGCCGATCCGAGCGGTCTCGACTTGGGAGAGACAGATGCAAACCAGTTTTCGAACGCGCCTGGCGGCCGCGACCGCCGCCGCCCTTCTCCCGGGCCTCGCGCCCGCGCTGGTTCATGCACAGGAAGCTCCGATGACCAAGACCGAAGCCGGTTCGATCAAGCCTGACGGCACGGTCGTCGTTCCCGGCTTCGACCTGCCGCCATCCATCTATCTGAGCGAGGCGGCCAAGAAGGCCCTGCCCCGCACGCCGACCGATCAGGAAGCCCAGATGCGCCAGATGCTGGCCGCCGGCATGGTGCCCTCGATCCGGCCCAAGATCGGCCAGTACATGGCCCCGCAGATCGACAAGCTGAAGGCGCTGTATCCCGTCACCACTCGCGACGCGGTGATCGACGGCGTGCCGGCGGTCTATGTCGCGCCCGTCGGCGGCGCATCCAAGGCCAACGCCAAGAAGATCCTGCTGAACCTGCCGGGCGGCGGCTTCGTCATGGGCATGGCGCCGGGCACGGGCATGGTCGAGTCGATCCCGCTGGCCAGCCTGGCCAAGGTCGAGATCGTCAGCATCACCTACCGCCAGGCGCCGGAGACGGTCTATCCGGCCGCGACCGAGGACGTAGTCAAGGTCTATCGCGAGTTGCTCAAGACCCACAGGCCGGAAGACATCGCGGTGTTCGGCTGCTCGGCGGGCGGCCTGCTGACGGCCGAGGCCATGGCGGCGTTCATCAAGGAAAAGCTGCCGCTGCCGGCGGCGATCGGCATCTTCTGCGCCTCGGCCGACGCCCGCTGGGCCGGTGACAGCCGCAGCTTCTCCCGCCCCTTCCAGGCGCTGGCCTCGCAGCCCCGCGCCCTGGGCTATTTCGAGGGCGCGAACCTTGAGGACCCGCAGGTGTCGCCGGTGGTGTCGCCCGACCTCCTCAAGCGCTTTCCGCCGACCCTGATCATCACCGCCACCCGGGCCATGGAGATGAGCGCGGCGGTCAACACCCATCGCGAACTGGTCAAGGCCGGGGCAACCGCCGACCTGCACGTCTGGGACGGCCTGGGCCATGCGTTCTTCTACGACCCCGCCCTGCCGGAATCGCGCGAGGCCTTCGACGTGATGACCGGCTTCTTCCAAAAGTATCTGAAGCTGGCGAAGTAGCTGGGGTCCGTCCGCCGAGGCATCGCAAGGCCGATGCCTCGGCGGACGCGATTGCGGGAGCCTGGTCTTTTGGCGACCGTGGCGCCCCCGAAGCCCGCCGGAGCCGCCTGATGCAGATCGTAACGCTGGAGCATGAGGGCGCGGTCCTCAAGGGCGAGCTGTTCGGCGGAGACGCCGGCTCGCCGCGTCCGGGCGTGCTGGTCATGCACAATGCTCTGGGCCTGGGCGCCCAGGTGCGCGAGGTGGCCGCCAATCTGGCCGACCTCGGCTATGTCGCCCTGGCCACCGACATGTTCGGCGCCGAACTGGACGGCGATCCGGCCAAGGCCGGCGCCTATTTCGCCGCCCTCCAGGCCCAGCCCGACCTGCTGCGCGACCGGCTCGAGGCCTGGCATGAAGCCTTCGCGAGACTGCCCCAGGTCGACGCCGAGCGGATCGCCGCGATCGGCTACTGCTTCGGCGGCTTCTGCGTGCTGGAGCTGGCGCGCAGCGGCGCGGATGTCAGGGCCGTGGTCAGCTTCCACGGTCTGCTGACCACCCAGCGCGCCGCCCAACCCGGCATGATCCGGGGTCAGGTCGCGGCCTGGTGCGGCGGGCAGGATCCGTTCGTGCCGGCCGAGCATGTCGAGGCGTTCCGCGCCGAAATGGCCGGCGCCCACGTCTCGTCCCAGATCACCGTCTTCAGCCGCGCCGCCCACGGCTTCACCGATCGCGACGCGGGCGCGCTGGGGCGGCCCGGCGTGGCGTACGAGCCGCTGGCGGATCGGGTGTCGTGGGCGGGAACCTTGGCGCTGCTGGAGGCGACGCTGACGCCCTAATCCACCGCCAGCCCCGCCCCCGCGTCCCGGCCGGCCCAGGCCGCCAGGCGTCCGCCGTCGGGATTGGCCTCGATCCGGTCGTCGTAGTCGAAGACCTTCACCGAGCGATCCTTGGCCGTATAGGCGGGCCAGCCGGGCGCGGGCGTCAGGTGGCGGACGAAGTGGGCGTAGTGGCCGATCATCCGGTGGCCCAAGGCCGCGCGCTTGCCCTTGAACGGCCCGCCCCGCGCCAGGGTCGCGCGGAAGTTCTGCATCGGCCAGGTCAAGGTCAGATCCAGCCCGTGGGTCGCGCCGGCGATCGGGTGGCTGTAGTCGAAGCGATAGTACCAGGTCGGGCTGTGGCCCATCTGGCGCTCGGCGAAATTGCGGGTGGGCATGACGAAGGTCAGGTCGGTGGCCAGGGCCCGCCGCCCGGCCTTGGTGCGCGGATAGGCGGACAGCACACGCGCGGCGTGCGCCTCGCCCAGCTGACTGTTCAGCAACGCCTCCAGCGCCGGCCATTTCGTGGGCAGGATGTCGCCCGGCATCAGCTCGAACAGGCGGATCTCGTCGCGCGCGGCCCCGGCGATCAAGGGAACAGGCGCGGCCGGCCGCTTCAGGGCTTCGTCCAGCGAGCCCGGCAGCAGGTCGCCGTCGAACCAGGGCGAGGCCGGGATGGTGGCCGGGTTCTCCCCACCGACCTGGCCCTGGGCCTCGAACAGACGGCGCACGTCCATGGTCCGCATGGCCTCCAGCCCGCCCTGGTTCAGGTCCAGCAGCTCGACATAGCGGCGGGCGATCTTGCGGCTCTTCTCACGGCTGTGGATCAGGCTGAGCGCCCCGCTCTGCATGATCGCGCCCCGGAACAGCGGCCAGGCCTTCGGTGCGTGCAGCAGCAGCGACACCGACATCGAGCCGGCCGACTGGCCGCCGATCGTCACCCGATCCGGATCGCCGCCGAACGCGGCGATGTTGTCGCGCACCCATTCCAGCGCCGCGATCTGGTCGCGCAGGCCCAGGTTCGAGGGGATGTCGGGCAGACCCAGCGCCTCGCCGAAATTGACGAAGCCCAGCACCCCGACCCGATAGTTGATGGTGACGACGACGACATCGCCCGCCTTGGCCATGGCCGAGCCGTCGTAGGAGCCACCGTTGCCGACCACGAACGCGCCGCCATGGATCCAGACATAGACCGGCTTGCGGTCCACATCCTCGCCCCCCTCGGGGACGTAGATGTTCAGGTCCAGGCAGTCCTCGGCGAACTGCGGCGTCGCCAGCATCGCCCGCTTGGCCGAGTTGCCGTACATCTGGGGACAGCTGGAGCCGACCTTGGTCGCGTCGCGAACGCCGGTCCAGGGCTCGACCGGCCCCGGGGCGGCGAACCGCGCCTGCCGCGCATAGGGAACGCCCAGCCAGCGCCGCACGCCGTCGGCCTGGATCCCTCGTACCGCGCCCGCGGCGGTGTTGATGGTCAATTCGCTCATGATCCGCCCCGATTTTTGCCGGTAGGCTTTCACGGGCGGGGTGTTGGATCATCCGATAAGGGGTTCGCGCGCGCCAGACATCGACCCGGCGATGCAGCCGTCGCCGCGATTGACGACCCGGCCCGCCTTCCTGTTCAAACGCTGAACAGCCGTTCAATCACGGTGCGCGGAAGCTTGGCCGTCGATAGCGCCACGCCCCGACCAGTCGTGGTACCGAAGGCGACACATCAAGCCGCGATCCAAGCGGCGGGGGCTCTGGCCTGAACCGGCCGGTCGACCCAACAGGTCATTAGGAGAGTTGGAATGTCGTTGAAGGGAAAAGTGGCCATCGTCACCGGCGCCGGATCGGGGATCGGCCGCGCCATCGCCGTGCGCCTGGCGCGCGACGAAGCCGCCATCGCCGTCCTGGACCTGAACGGCGACGGCGCCGCCGAGACCGTCAAGCTGATCACCGACGCCGGCGGCAAGGCCATGGCCCTGGTCGCCGACTGCGCCAACGAAAAGGCGATCAAGGAAGCCGCGACCAAGATCCGCGCCGAATGGGGCCCCATCACCATCCTGGTGAACAACGCCGGCATCGCGACCTTCGTGCCCTACATGGATATCAGCGAAGAGGTCTGGGACCGCACGATCGCGATCAACCTCAAGGGTCCGCACCTGTTCTGCCGCGAAGTGATCCCCGACATGCTGGCCGCCGGGTGGGGCCGCATCATCAACATCACCTCCTCGTCGGTCCAGTCGGGTTCGGTCGCCCAGGCGCACTACGTCTCGTCCAAGGGCGGCCTGCTGGGCCTGACCAAGGCGCTGGCGCTGGAATACGCGCCGACGGGCATCACGGTGAACATGGTGCCCCCCGGCTTCATCGATACGCCGATGCTGCGCGGCGCGCCGATCGACGCCGAGGCCTTCGCCAAGACGCTCCCCATGAAGCGGATCGGCCAACCCGAAGATATCGCCGCCGCCTGCGCCTATCTGGCGTCGGAAGAGGCCAACTACATGACCGGCCAGACGATCAGCACCAACGGCGGTCGCTACATGGGTTCGGCCTGACCCAGGCGACCTGAACCGGAGGGTCGGGGCCATGCGCCTGGCGGGAAAGATCGCGATCATAACGGGGGCGGCGGGCGGCATGGGCGAAGCCTCCGCCCTGATCTTCGCGCGCGAAGGCGCCAAGATCGCCGCCGTCGACCTGGACGAAGCCAGGGTCGCGCCGGTGGTCGAGGCGATCCGCGCCGCTGGGGGCACGGCCGTCGCCATCGGCGCCGACATCAGCAAGACCGCCGACGTCCAGCGCATCGTCGACCGGACGGTGGCCGAGCTGGGCCTGCCCACCATCCTGTTCAACAACGCCGGCGTCGACACCGAGGGCAAGCGTTCGATCCTCGACATCACCGAGGAGGCCTTCGACCGTTGCGTCGAGGTGAACCTGAAGGGCGCCTGGCTGATGACCAAGCACGTCGCCCCGAAGATGATCGAGGCGGGCGGCGGGTCGATCGTCAACACCGCCTCGATCGCCGCCCACATCGTCGCCAGCTCCGCCGGCTATTGCGCGTCCAAGGCCGGCGTCGTGGCCCTGACCAAGGTCACGGCGGTCGAGCTGGGCAAGCACGGGATTCGCGCCAACGCCCTGTGCCCCGGCGCCACCGAGACGCCGATGGCCCGCGAGCAGCGCGAGGAAATGCAGCGCAGGGGCCTGCCGACCTCCAACGAGCTGATCGACCGGATGGGCGTGCTGGGCCGCATGGCCCAGCCGGAAGAGATGGCCATGATGGCCCTGTTCCTGGCCAGCGACGAGTCCAGCTTCGCCACCGGCGCGGTGTTCGACAACGACGCGGGCTGGACGGCCATGAGCGGCGTCTCGGTGCAGGCCTTCGCCAAATGAGCGTCTCGCGGGCCTCTCGTTTCCGCGTCGAGCCCGCGCCCGCCGGCCCAACTTGCGCGCCGGCCGACGGCCCCTATGCTTCGCCGATGACTCCCAAACGTCGCATTGGCGCTGAAAATTCCGAAACCCGGACGTTGATCCTCGACGCGGCCGAACAGGTCATCCGCGAGGAAGGCTACGCCGCCGCCAGCACCCGCCGGGTCGCGATCCACGCCGACCTGAAGCCCTCGCTGGTCCACTACTATTTCCCGACCACCGACGACCTGTTCCTGGCCGTGTTCAAGCGCGGCGCGGCGCAGAGCGACGCGATGATCGAGGAGGCCCTGTCCAGCGACGATCCGCTGCGGGCCCTGTGGCGGTTCTTCGCCGACACCAGCCGCAACAATCTGGCGCTGGAGTTCGTGGCCCTGGCCAACCACCGCAAGGTGATCGGCGCCGAGATCGTCCGTCACAGCGAGGCCATGCGCGCGCGCCAGGTCGCCCTGCTCGAGCAGCTGATCGGCGAAAGACTGGCGGCGACGGGCGGCGGCACGGCGGCGGGCTTCAGCCTGGTCCTGGCCGGCGTCGGCCGCGCCCTGGTCATGGAAGGCGAGATGGGCATCCGCGCGGGCCACGACGACGCCCGCGCCTTTGTGGAGGCCTGGCTCGACCGCCTGCTGGCCTAGATCGTTACACCCCCTCGCCCCCGTTCTGGCGGGACTTGACGGCGAAATTCAAAAATGCTGAACATGTGTTCAGCAAATGATAATTCCGTTGGGGAGACAATCATGTCCGTAGACGTTCTGACCCGCGTGGTCGCAGAACAGATCAAGCCGTCGATCGGCAGCCGCGTCCTGAATTCCAAGGCAGAGCTTCTGTCGGGTGAACTCGGCCCGAAACTTCGCGCCCTGCTCGAAGAACGCGGCGTTCTGGTGTTCCCCAAGATCAACTTCACCGATGAAGAGCAGATCGCCTTCACCAAGACCATGGGTACGTTCGCGCCCGAGCACCGCGGCGGCGAAGAAATCCACAAGATCACGCTGGACGTGAAGGAAAATCCGCAGAGCGCGGAATACCTCAAGGGGTCGCTCTACTGGCACATCGACGGCACCATGAACAGCGTGCCGATCCTGGCCTCGCTGCTGTCGTGCAAGGTCCCGGCGACCTGGGGCGGCAACACCGGTTTCTGCAACACCTACGCCGCCTACGAGGCCCTGTCTGACGAGGACAAGGCCAAATACGAGGCGATGCGCGTGGCCCACTCGGTCTGGGCGACCGTGTTCTACTACGAGCCCGAACCGAGCCTGGCCAAGCTGAAGGGCATGCAGGCGATCGGCGAGAACGAGTTGCCGCTGGTGTGGAAGCACGCCTCGGGCCGCAAGTCGCTGGTGATCGGCTGCACCGCGCACCGCGTCGTCAACGTCCCGGCCGACGAGAGCGCCCGGGTCATCGTCGGCCTGCGCGAATGGGCCACTCAGGAAGAGTTCAGCTACAGCCACGAATGGAGCGTCGGCGACCTGGTGATCTGGGACAACACTGGCACCATGCACCGCGCCGAGGCCTATGATCCCAAGTGCAACCGCATGATGCACCGCACCAAGCTGCAGGGCGAAGAGCCCTTCGAGTAGGTCGCGGGCGTCTTGCGCCAAGCCAAGAGCGCGCTCGATCCTGATGGGATCGAGCGCGTTTTCGTTTGGGAGCCCTACTTCTCGTCCGCCGGCTTGGGCAGGCTCAGGAGCGCCAGGCTGCTGGCGGCCATGAAGGCGACGGTCAGCCACAGGAACGGGCCGTAGCCGTGATAGCGGTCGAAGACGGCTGACGCGGTGAGCGGGCCCAGCGAGGTGCCGACCGACAGCGCGGCCAGCAGCCCGCCATAGAGCGCGCCGAAGTTCTTCAGGCCGAAATGCCGGGTGGTCAGGTAGACGATGACGTCGACCTCGGCCCCCAGGGTCAAGCCGATCAGGATCGCCGCGGCGGCCTGCGGCAGGGCCGCGTCGCCCGAGACCAGTAACAGGATCGAACCGATCGCCGGCAGCATGAAGGCCCCCGCCCCCACCAGCGATCCCCGGAACCGGTCCAGCAGCAGGCCGGTCACCAGTCGCCCGGCGATCGACGAGAAGCCCACCAGCGAGGCGATGCCCGCGGCGCGCAGCGGATCCGCGCCCCGGTCGGTCAGGATCGGCACGAAATGCACGACCAGGGCGATGATGGTGAAGGTGAACAACAGGCTGGCCAGCAGCAGCCGCAGATAGATCGTCGACTTCAGGCCCTGGGCCAGGCTGACGCCCGCCAGCTCGCGCCGTTCCTCGCGCGCGACGTTCCTGGCCGGCTTGTCGTGCGCGCCCCGGAAGAACAGGAAGATCATCGGAAAGACGATCGCCACCCAGATGGCCGCCTGGATCACCACCGCCGTCTGCCAGCCGTGCATCTTGATCAGCCAGCTGCCCAGCAGCGGAAAGACCGCCGCCGCCACCGAGGCGCCGCACAGGGTCACGGCGAAGGCCAGGCCGCGCGAGGCCTCGAAGCGGGTAGCCACGGCGCTGGTCCAGATCGTGGCCTGCACCGGCAGGGTGGCGACGGCCAGCAGGCCCCAGAGCAGGAACCAGTTGCCCCGGTCGCCGGTCGCGGTCCCCAGCAACGCGAACGCTCCGGTGGTCAGCAGGATGCCCGCCAGGCCGAACAGGCGCGGTCCCAGCCGGTCCACCGCCACGCCGATCGGCAGGCTGAACACCGCCTGGACCAGGGTGGCGATCGTCAGGCCGAAGGTCGTCTGGGTGCGCGACCAGCCGAAAGTCTCGCTGATCGGGCCGATATAGGGGCCCAGGCCGTAGATGTGGATGACGCTGGTGGCGTAGCCCAGCGCCGCGGCGATCGGCAGCATGTAGTGGCGTCGCCACTCCGCGGTGGCCCCCGTTGCCGTCATGATCGTCGCCCCCCGTTTGTTGTTGTGGTTGGACCGCTAGAGCGGCCTCAACTCATCTCGAAATGTTCCATGCCGCCCCCGATCGTGAAGGGACCCAGCAGCTCGCGAAATTCCTGGAACAGCGACGCCGTCGTGAAGGCCACGTGGGCGTCCATCGTCTCCCAGGTGATCAGCAGCATGAACTTTGCGCGGGTTCTCGACCCCGCGCCCCAGGCGCACGTCGCTGGCCCCGGCCACGCCCGACAGCAGCGGCACGCCGCGCTCGGTCATGGCCGCCGCGAAGGCCTCTTCCGAGCCGTCCTTGATCAGCAGCTCGGCGCGCTCGACCAGCATGGCCTAGCCGATCGAACGCGGCGCGCCCGTCCCCATGAACTTGGCCAGGTTGTAGTGCAGGCTGGCGACCGAGCGCTCCATGTAGGGATTGGGCTGGGTGCCCCGGAAGCCGATGTTCTTCATGCCCTGCTGGACGGCCTGCATGTTGGCGAAATCCTGCTGCAGCACCGGCGGCCAATCCTCGGCCTTGGTGTAGTCCCACTCGGTCGCCGGCTCCTCGCCCTTCGGGAACAGCTCGTAGACCGCCGCCTCGAAGACGCACATGTCCGGATCGTCGCCGTACGGACGGGCGCTGTAGCAGAGCAGGTTGTTGACGGCGTGGCCGATCTGGAAGTTCGGGAAGATCTGCCAGGCGGTGCCGGCCTTGGCGGTGTGCGAGGGCTCGACCGTCGGCCAGACCACGCCACGCTTGGCGTCATGCTCGCGCGCCGACTTCAGCCAGTGAGCGAACACCTGCGGGCCGGGCGTGCCCTCGGGCAGTTCGTCCTTCAAACGGTTGGCCGCGTCGACCAGGGTCTGGGTGGTGTTGGTGTTGGCGTTGGCCCAGGTGAAGTTCTGCAGCTCGGCCGTGGTGATGCGCGGAT
This sequence comes from Caulobacter soli, assembly GCF_011045195.1. GTDB lineage: Bacteria > Pseudomonadota > Alphaproteobacteria > Caulobacterales > Caulobacteraceae > Caulobacter > Caulobacter soli. Next base: position 3,923,444 of record NZ_CP049199.1, read on the forward strand.
CACCGTTCGTGCCCAGGCGCAGCTTGGCCGCGTCCTCTTCCAGGTCCTTGGGCGCCTCGTAGCCGATGTTGGTGTGCAGGCCGTGGTTGCGGGCCCAGCCGCGGAACTGGCCGAACTCGAGGAATTCGGGGTGGGTGCTGGCCACGTGGTAGGTCTCGGAGAACGCCTCCATCGCGACCTTCCAGTTGCAGTTGAAGACGATCCACTTGCGCCAGCGGAACCGCATGTTCTGGGTCTCGAACGGATCGAGCATGGCGGGAACGGGATTCAGATACTGGGCCAGCGGCGCGGCGTTCGGATCCAGGTTGATCCAGATCCAGCCGCCCCACGTGTCGACCTGCACCTTGCCCAGGCTGGTGCGCTCTTCGGTCAGCGCGCCCTGCCAGTCGTCCTTGTGTTCGAGATAGGTGCAGCGGCCTTCCAGATTGAAGGTCCAGGCGTGGAAGCCGCAGACGAAGCTGGCCCGCTTGCCGACCGCGTTGCGCTTGCCCGGCGGGGTGTCGATCAGGCGGCGCCCCCGGTGCGGGCAGACGTTGTGATAGGCGCGGATCTCGTCGGGACCGGCGCGCGTGATGATCACCGAGTCCACGCCGATGTCGTAGGTGATGTAGCTACCGACCTCGGGGATTTCCTCGATGCGTCCGGCCTGCAGCCAGGTCTTGCGCCACAGCTTGTCCTGCTCGGCGCGGGCGTAGTCCTTGGAGACATAGGCCTCGGCGGGGACGGTGACCGGCCCGACCAGGTCGTCGGCGCTCTCGGCGATCTTGCCCATCTTGGTCATGTCGCGTCCTCACTTGCGCAAAGACCATTTGATAGCACCGCGCGGGGGCGACCCCGTATCGCTACCGCGATTTCCAGTCCGGCGAGCGCTTTTCGGCGAAGGCGCGCGGCCCCTCCTGGGCGTCCTCGCTGCGATAGGTGAATTCCGACGCGTGGCGAGCGGCCTGCAGGGCGGCGGCGCGGCCCATCTCGGTGGCCAGCATCACCGTGTCGCGGCCGGCCTTCACCGACAGCGGGGCGCCATCGAGGATCTCGTGGGCCAGCTCCAGCGCCTTGTCCATCAAGGCGGCGGGCTCGGCCAGGCGGTTAACCAGGCCGATTTCGTAGGCGCGCTGGGCGGTGATCGGCTTACCGGTCAGGATGATCTCCATCATGATCCGCTGGGGGATCATGTGGATCAGCGGCGCGGCCCAAGGCGAGCTGCGGCCGACCTTGACCTCGGTGATCGCGAACCTGGCCTCGGTGCTGGCCACGCACAGGTCGCAGGCCTGGGCGATCATCCAGCCGCCGGCGAAGGCCACGCCGTTGACGGCCGCGATGGTCGGCTTGGACAGCTCGATATTGTCGCCCGGCACCGGGAACATGTCGCGCGGCGGAACCTGTAGCCCGCGCTCGACCATCTCCTTCAGGTCGCCGCCCGCGCAGAAGGCCTTCTCCCCTGCCCCGGTCAGGATGGCCACGCGCAGGGCCGAGTCGCGCTCGAAGCGGTCCCAGGCGGCGAACAGGCCGTCGCGGACCTCCTTGCCCAGGGCGTTGCGCTGTTCGGGGCGGTTGATGGTGATGATCGCGATCCCGTCGTCGCGGGCGTCGAACAGGACGGCGTCGCTCATCAGAAGCCTCGTTGCTGGATGGTGTGCGCCGCGCGGCTCAAGTCTTCCTGGAAGGAAGGATGGGCGATGGCGATCAGGCGGCGGGTGCGCTCGGCCAGGGTCTGGCCCTTCAGCTCGGCCGCGCCGAACTCGGTGACGATGACGTCGACGTCGCTGCGCGCCGTGGTCACCGGGCCCGACAAGGCCGGAACGATGCGGCTGATCGCGCCGTCCTTGGCGGTGGCCGGGAGAGCAATGATCGAGCAGCCGCCGGGCGAGCGTGCGCCGGCCCGGACGAAATCGACCTGCCCCCCGGTGCCGCCCATATAGGCCGCGCCGCTCTGCTCGGCGTTGACCTGGCCGGTCAGGTCGACCTCCAGCGCCGAGTTGATCGTGACCAGGCGCTCCAGTCGGGCCAGCACCGCCGCGTCGTGGGTGTAGCTGGTCGCGCACATGCGGATGGCGGCGTTGCGGTGGGCGAAGTCGTAGAGCTTGCGCGTGCCGATCAAGGCGCCGTTGATCGAGACGCCGGTGTCGATGGCCTTGCGGGCGTTGGTGACGACGCCGGCCTCGACCAGCTCGACCAGGCCATCGCCCAGCATGCCCGAATGGACGCCCAGGTCCTTGCGGTCGTGCAGCAGGCGCAGGATGGCGTCCGGCACCGCGCCGACGCCGGTCTGGATCACCGCGCCATCGCCGATATAGGCGGCGGCGTGCTTGGCGATGGCTTCGTCGGTCGGACCGATCCTGGCCGGCGCGACTTCCACTGGGCCTCGCGAGACGTGAACAGCGCAATGGATCCGCGCCGCCGGCAGCAGTTCGCCGAAGGTGTAGGGCACCTGGTCGTTGACCTCGGCGATCACCACGCGGGCCTTGTCGACGGTGGCGCGCACGTGGTCGGCGACCAGGCCGAAGCTGTGGTTTCCCTCGGAATCCGCCGGACTGACCTGGACGAAGGCCACGTCGCAGCCGATCAGTCCCTCGGCGATCATCGGCCCCAGCTGGCTGACATGGGCGGGGATGACCCCCAGCTTGCCGGCCTTGGTCATCGACCGCAGCGCGCCGATGGCGCCCATGCTGGTCAGGGAAAAGCTGTCGGCCGTCTCCGGCGTGAACAGGCCCGAGAAGCTGGTGGCGATGAAGGCCGACAGGTCGCCGATGTCCCGACCCTGGGCAATCAGCGCCTCGACCAGGGTCGTCGGCTCGCCACAGGCCTGGCCGATGACGATGCGGTCGCCCGAACGGACGAATTGGCTCAGGTCAAGCCCGGCAGCGTCCGTGACCACGGTCACGACTGTTCCGCCAGGGCCAGCAGCGCCTGGGCGCGAGCCAGGTAGGGCCGGTCCAGCATGCCGCCCTTGTAACCGATCGTGCCGACGCCAGGATTGGCGGCGAACAGGTCGACGACTTCCTGGGCGTAGGCGATCTCTTCGGCGGTCGGGCTGAAGGCGGCGTTGATGACGTCGACTTGGGCCGGGTGGATGGCCAGCATGCCGCGATAGCCGTCGCGCCGCACCTGCTCGGCCCGAGTCTTCAGCTTCTCCAGGTCGCGGAAGTCGCCTTGGATAGTCTCGATGGGCGTCACCCGGGCGGCCGAGGCGCCCAACAGGCACAGGCTGCGGGCCAGCTGGTAGGTGAAGGCGTACCCGCCGTCGGGATTGCGGTTCTCGCTGGCGCCCAGGGCGTCGGCCAGATCCTCGGCGCCCCAGGTCATGGCGACCAGACGCGGCGCGCCGGCGTAGTCGCCGGTGGTGAACATGCCCTCGGCCGTCTCGGTGACCAGGGCGATGACCTTGGTCGCGCCCTGCTCGATGCCGTTGGCGGCCTCGAACGCCGACAGGTAGTGGTCCAGCAGTTCGACGTCGCCCCGCCCGAGCGACTTGGGCAGCATGATCCCGCCGGGACGCCCCGGCATGATCGCCGCCAGGTCGGTCAAGGTGTGCGGTCCGTCCAGCGGATTGACCCGCACCCACAGCCGCGAGCGGTCTTCAGGCTGCCGGGACAGGAACTCGGCGACCACACGGCGGGCCGTGGGTTTCTCCTCGGGCGCCACGGCGTCTTCCAGGTCGAAGATGACGATGTCGGCCGAGCCTGCGGTCGCCTTCTCCATCTTCTTTTCGCTGTCGCCCGGCGCGAAGAGCCAGGAGCGCATCTTCAGCGGGGTGTCTTTGGCCGTGGTCATCAATGCTTCCCGCTCAGTAGGATTTCGGCAGTTCCAGGACCTTCTCGGCCAGGTAGTTGAGGATCATGTGCGGGCTGACCGGCGCGGTCCTGGGGATCAGGCTTTCGCGCACGTAACGTTCCACATGATACTCCGCCGCGTAGCCCATGCCGCCCAGGGTGAGCATGGCGGTGTGGCAGGCCTCGAAGCCGAACTCGCCGGCCAGGTACTTGGCCGCATTGGCCTCGACACCGCAATCCTCGCCCTTGTCGAACAGGTTGGCCGCCTTCATCGCCATCAGATTGGCGGCCTCCAGCTGGGCCCAGCACTTGGCCAGCGGATGCTGGATGCCCTGGTTCTGGCCGATGGGCCGATCAAAGACGATCCGCTCGCGGGCGTAGCGGGCGGCGCGCTTGATCGCCGCTCGCCCCAACCCAACAGCCTCCGAAGCCAGCAGCACCCGCTCGGGGTTCAGTCCGTGCAGGATGATCTTGAAGCCCTCGCCCTCGGGCCCGATGCGGTCCTCTTCCGGGATCCACAGGTCCTCGATGAACAGCATGTTCGAGTCGATCGCGTGGCGGCCCATCTTGTGGATCAGCCGCACGTCGATCTTTGAGCGGTCGAAGTCGGTGTAGAACAGCGACAGCCCCTCGGTCTTGCGCTTGACCTGGTCGATCGGTGTCGTGCGGGCCAGCAGCAGCATCTTGTTGGAGACCTGGGCCGTCGAGATCCAGATCTTCTCGCCATTGACCAGATAGCCGCCGTCCTTGCGCTCGGCGCGGGTCTTCAGCGCCGTGGTGTTGAGGCCGGCGTTGGGTTCGGTGACGGCGAAGCAAGCCTTGTCCTGGCCGCTGATGATCCCCGGGATCGAGCGCTGCTTCTGGTCTTCCGTGCCGAACAGGATGATCGGCTGCAGGCCGAAGATGTTGATGTGCACCGCCGAGGCGCCGCTCATGCCCGCGCCGGACTCGGCGATGGCCTGCATCATGATCGAGGCTTCGGTGATGCCCAGGCCCGAGCCGCCATAGGCCTCCGGCATGGCGATGCCCAGCCAGCCGGCGTCGGCCAGCGAGCGGTAGAAATCCTCGGGAAAGACGCCCGACTGATCGCGCTCCAGCCAGTACTCGTCCGGGAACTGCGAGCAGTGCTTGAGGATCGCCTCGCGGATGTTCTGCTGGTCCTGGGTGAAGGAGAAATCCACGGCTTTGCGACCTTGTTTCGGGGCAATTGGGCTGCGTCGGCGGGTAGCAGCCGTGGCCGGGCGCCACAACGACCCGGCCGGCACATATCGCCTGTGCGGAGGGCAAGCCGATGGATTTAGGCCGCCCATTGGCCTAGCCGCTATAGGGCGGTTAGGGAGCTATAAGTGGACAAGAAACCTCGGGGCTCAGGCCCCCTGTCCGGCGTACGCGTGATCGACCTGACCAGCATGGTCTTCGGCCCCTACGCCACCCAGATCATGGCCGACATGGGCGCCGACGTGATCAAGGTCGAGCCGCCCTCGGGCGACGCCACGCGCTATATCTCGGTCGGCCCGACGCCCGACCTGGCCGGCGTGTTCGTCAACGTGAACCGCGGCAAGCGCAGCATCGTGCTGGACCTGCAGAGCGACGACGGCAAGGCGGGCTTGCGCGCCCTGCTGGAACAGGCCGACGTCTTCATCCACTCGATGCGGTCCAAGGCCATCGCCAAGCTGGGCTTCGACTACGACAGCGTCGCGAAGCTGAATCCGTCGATCGTCTACACCAACTGCTACGGCTACGGCCGCGAGGGGCCCGAGCGCGATCAGCCGGCCTATGACGACACCATCCAGGCCGAGTGCGGCCTGACCGCCGTCCAGCAGATGCTGACGGGCGAGGCCAACTATGTCGGCACCATCGTCGCCGACAAGGTGGCGGGCCTGACCGCCCTCTACGCCACCACCATGGCCCTGTTCCACCGCGAGCGGACCGGCGAGGGCCAGGAGGTCGAGATCGGCATGTTCGAGACCATGGCCTCGTTCATGCTGGTCGAGCACGCCAACGGCGCGATGTTCGATCCGCCGCTCGGCCCGGCGCACTATCCGCGCGTGGTGGCCGCCAACCGCAAGCCCTACCGCACCAAGGACAGCCACGTTTCGGCGCTGATCTACAACGACAAGCACTGGGCGCTGTTCGTCGAGGCGGTGAAGCCCGCCTGGGCCGACGCGGGGATGGCGACGCTGAACGAGCGCGCCCGCCAGATCGACCGCATCTACGGCCTGCTGGCGGAAACCTTCCTGGAGCGCACGACGGCCGAATGGCTGGACCTGCTGCGCAGGCTGGGCATCCCGGCCGCGCCGCTGCGCACCCCCGACGAGCTGTTCGACAACCCCCACCTGAACGCCGTCGGCTTCTTCGAGACCGTGGACTCGCCCCGGGGCAAGATCCGCTTCCCGGGCGTCCCGACCACCTTCTCGGCGACGCCGGGCAAGGTCCACGGCCCCGCGCCCGAGCTGGGCGAACATACGCGGCAAATCCGCGACGAGTTCGGCCTGAACGCGGCCGACCACGCCAAGACCGGGAGTGACAAGTGATGGGCGTTTTGTCAGGCAAGGTCGCCGTGGTGACCGGCGCCAGCCGCGGCATCGGCAAGGGCATCGCCCTGGCCCTCGCCGAGGCCGGCGCCACCGTCTACGTCACGGGTCGGACGGTGAACGCGGGCGAGCATCCCCTGCCCGGTACGGTCGGCGAGACCGCGCTGGAGTGCGATCGCCGGGGCGGCAAGGGCGTCGCCGTCCAGGTCGACCACGCCAACGACGACCAGGTCGCCGCCCTGTTCGCCCAGGTCGAGCGCGAGCAAGGCCGGCTGGACATCCTGGTCAACAACGCCTTCGCCCTGCCCGAGGACCTGACCGAGCCCAAGCCCTTCTGGGAAAAGCCGCTGTCGAACTGGGAGATGGTCGACGTCGGCGTACGCTCCAACTACGTGGCGGCCTGGCACGCGGCCAAGATCATGACGCCCCGGAAGTCCGGGCTGATCGTGGCCATCTCGGGCTATGTCGGCGTGACCTACACCTATGGCGTGGTGTTCGGCACGTGCAAGTCGGCGGTCGACCGCATGGCGCGCGACATGGCCATCGAGCTGAAGCCCTTCGACATCGCCTCGGTCTCGCTGTGGCAGGGCCTGACCTTCACCGAGCGCGCCGAGCGCAACATCGCCGCCAATCCGGCCATGAAGCAGAGCGTCGTCACCAATCCGCTGGTCGGCTGTTCGCCGGAGTTTCCGGGCCGGGTGATCGTGGCCCTGGCCAGCGATCCCAAGGTGATGAGCCGCTCGGGCGCCACCTACATCACCGCCGAGCTGGCCCAGGACTACGGGGTCACCGACATCGACGGCAAAGTCATCCCGTCGCTGCGCGAACAGCGCGGCTCGCCGATCTGGCAAGCGATCTAGGAGCACGACATGAGCAGCGACACCGACAAGCTGGCCCGCCTGAGCGGGCTGCTGGACCGCCAGGACATCCACGACGCCCTGACCCGCTTCAGCCGGGGCATGGACCGTTTCGATCGCGAGACGTTCCTGTCGGCCTTCCACGCCGACGCCGAGATCGCCGCCGGCACGTTCGTGGGCCAGCCCGACGCCCTCTACGACTGGGCGCGCAACATGCACGACATCGGCCAGTCGGCCACGCACCACGCGCTGCTGAACCACAGCTGCGACCTGGACGGCGACACCGCCCACACCGAGACCTACTACCTGTTCGCCGCGCGCAATCGCGACGACAGCAACTGGATCGCCGGGGGCCGCTATATCGACCGGTTCGAACGCCGCGACGGCGCCTGGAAGATCGCGGTGCGCAGCACGGTGATCGAATGGTCGGGCGTGCTGCCGACCATGCCGATCCCCTTCGGCGACGTGCCAGGCATCCACCTCAACGGCGTGGCCTCGCGCGGCCCGGACGATCTGTCCTACCGCCGCCCGCTGACCAACCTGCGCGAGCCGAACGTTCCGGCCTGACCTCTCGACTCCAACATTCCGGCGAAGGCCGGGATGTTGGGCAGTGGGGGGTTGTTGAGGCAGATCAAGCCAAGGCGGCCGCGGTCATCGGGGCGGCGATATCGGCGGAGGACAAGGCGGGTTCGCTTGCGCAGCGTCACCCACGGATTACCACTGTCCTCAAAACGCGATAGGTGAGGTTACCCCATGGCTGACGGTGCAATGGCAGCGGAACGCCCCGTGCCGTTCTCGGTGGAAAATCCCGAGCGGATCCCGTCGCGACGCTATTTCGACGAAGAATTCTACCGCCTCGAGGGCGAGCATCTGTGGCCGCACGTCTGGCAGATGGCTTGCCGGCTGGAGCAGATCCCCAATGTCGGCGACTGGGTGGAGTACACCATCCTGGGCAGGTCGGTGATCGTCGTGCGCGGCAAGGAGGGCGTGAAAGCCTTCCACAACGCCTGCCGTCACCGCGGCGTGCCGCTGGTCGAGGAAGGGGGGCATGGCAACTGCAAGACGCCCGGCTTCATCTGCCCCTTCCACGGCTGGCGCTGGAACACCGAGGGCCAGAACACCTTCGTCTACGGCAAGCACATGTTCAGCGAGTCCCAGCTGGACCAGGCCGACCTGGCGCTGAAGCCTTGCCGCGTCGAGCTGTGGGGCGGCTGCGCCTTCATCAATTTCGACGACGACGCTCCATCGTTCCGCGACACGATCGGCCCGGTGGCCGACCGGATCGAAGCGCACGGCATGAGCAAGCTGAAGTCGGAATGGTGGTACGCCACCGTCCTGCCGGCCAACTGGAAGGTGGCGATGGAAGCCTTCATGGAAGGCTACCACGTCATGCGCACGCATCCGCAGCTGCAGCAGGCCGCGCCGATGCTCTACAACATGATGTACGGCATGGACACCGGCGGCATCGGCCTGCCGATCGACCCCAACATGACCGTGCGCCAGAACATCGCCGCGCAGATCAAGCACCTGGGGCTGCTGAGCGAAGGCATGGCCGGCATGGTCCACGCCAAGGAAGTCGAGATCGCCAAGCAGCTGGCCGATGTCGAGTTGCCCGAGGATCCCGCCCAGGCGGTGATGATGTGGTACGGCATCCTCAACCACCAGATCACCACCCAGCTGCGGGCCAAGGGCGAGGACGTGCCGGACCTGAACGGCGTGGCGGTGTCCGACCCGATCAACGCGGTCGAGTTCCTGTTCCCGAACTACTTCCTGCTGCCGATGTTCTCGAGCATGTCATCGTACCGCATCCGCCCGCTGGGTCCGGAAAGCTGCCTGTTCGAGCTGTGGTCGCTGACCCACGTGGCCGACGGCGTCGAGCACAAGACGCCGATGGAGCCGACCCTGCTGCCCTATGACAGCCAGGAGTTCCCGCCGATCCCGCGCCAGGACTATTCGAACATCCCGATCCAGCAGAAGGGCATGCACGCGGCCGGCTTCGACTACATGCGCCTGTCCAAGGACATCGAGGGCCTGATCAGCAACTACAACCGGATCATCGACGGCCACCTGAAGGGGGTCGCGCCGGACAAGCTGGCCTCGGCGACCAACCTGCTGGGCGGCAATTTCGACGGCAAGATCCTCGATCTCGGCTTCTGAGCCGTGAGCGCGACGCCCAAGCTGCTGATCTTTCTAAAGCGGCGGCCTGGGCTGAGCCGCGAGGCATTCCGGGACTACTACGAGGCCAACCACGTCCCGCTGTGCCTGAAGTACATGGCGGGCGTGGACCGCTATTTCCGGCGCTACCTGGAGCCCGCTCCCGGCATGCCGGAAATGGAGGCCGACGTGGTCACCGAGGTCTGGATGAAGGACCAGGCGGCGCTGGACTACGTGCTGGCCAACGCCGCGAAGGATCGGCTGCCGCCCGACGTGCTGGCCGACGAGGAAAAGCTCTTCGACCGATCCAAGTCCCGGTTCTGCGCCGTGATCGAGTGCGAAACCGACATGGCCGGCTGAGGGCTCGACCTAGCGCCCTAGAACAACGCTCAGGGGCCGCGCTCGTCCATCGACAAGCTCAGGATGAGGGCGACTGTTGTGACGGCTGAAGTCGAATTCCTCATCCTGAGCTTGTCGATGGACGAGGAATTCGCTCAGCGGCCGAACAAGCGCCCTACGGAAGTTTGGCCAGTTCCGCGTCGATGGCGTCCAGCTTGTCGGCCGGAATGCCCTTGGGGTTCATGGCGTTGAGCTCGCGGAAGGTCTTGCCCTTGGCCATGACCATCCGGAGGTCTGACGAGATGCCCGGAAACTGCTTTTCGACAATGGCCTTGGCCTGCGGATTGGCGAACAGGTCACCGACCGTGGTTTTCTGGGTCGAGAGACTGCCCGCGTGGGCGACCGACAGCGGAGCCACGGCGATGCACGCCGCCAGAACGACGACTTTGAGATTCAACGGCATGTATTCCTCATCCATGATGGCGCGAAGGCGCAACCGATGACTTGATCGGCGCCTGGCGAATTGAGTGAAATTGCAAATATTCCCCACGGCGGAGGCCACTATACTCGCCGCCCGCACGAAAATCGGATAACACGTTACTCGAAAGTAAACAAGCACGCTCCGGGGTAAATTCAAGACCTCATGCGACGAGATGCACGAGCGCCGTCCTAGTCTTCACCCCACAGCGCCTCGGCCGCCGCCAAGGCCTGCCCGCCCCGACCGCCCAGTTCGCCGATCAGCGCCTTCAGGCGGTAGGTCCACAGGTGCAGCGGGTGCTCCAGGGTGATGCCCATCGCGCCCAGGAACTGGTGGAAGTCGTAGACCGTGGCCCGCGCGCTCTCCTGGGCGTGCAGGGCGGCCAGGGCCGCGTCGCCGGCGTCCAGCGTGCCCGCCGCCTTCATCGCCAGCCAGTACACGCCGTTGGCGCGCACCTGGGCCTCGGCCAAGCGGTGACGCAGCGCCTGGAACGTGGCCAGGGGCCGGCCGAACTGCTGGCGGTCGGTGACATAGGTCGTGACGCTGTCCAGCGCCGCGCCCAGCAGGCCCGCGGCTTCCGCCGCGATGGCGACGCGCCAGCGGGTCGTGACCGCCTCGGGCAAGACGTCGTGCGCCGTGGTCGCGACCACCGACGGGTCGATCAGCAAGGTTCCCATCGGATAGCCGAACAGCGTCTCCTCTGCCCGGACCTGATCTTCCGTCGCGACGAAGCTGGAGACCTTGTCCTGGCCCACTACCAGCACGGTCGCTCCAGCCTTCAGGAAGCGGATCGGACGCTTGGCCTTGCCGGCCTCGACCACGCAGAAGGGGCGCGGCAGATCGGGAAACAGCGGGCGGATCAGGGCGCTGGCCGCCGCCTCCACCGCGAAGGGCAGTCGCGCCAGGCGCTCGACCACCAGGGCGGCCGAGCCGGCGCCGAGATCGGGGTCGAAAGCGACGTCCAGGAAGCCGCCCTCGGCGAGCTCCTGATCCAGCCTGTCGCTGACCAGGGCGAAACCGGCGTCATGCAGGGGCGCGGCGGCGAACGGACGGGCCAGCGAGTCCACGGCGTCGAGGATCGCCGTCTGGTCGGACGTAAGAGCGAGGTCCATCAGCGCGGCTCCCGGGGCAGCTTGAGCACGTCGGTGGCGATGATGTTCAGCTGGATCTCGGCGGCGCCCGCCGCGATCCCGGCGACGATCCCGCGCTGGTGGTGCATCTTCAGATAAGGGTGAGCGTCGGCCAGGGCTTCCGGCAGATACTCGACGACGAACTCGGCGACCCGGCGCTCGGCCATGACGGTGGCGAAGCGCGCCGAGCTCGACTCCGCTCCGATAGCCTCGCCGCGACAGCGCCGGTCGATGATCGCGTAGCTGGCCATCCGCGCCGCCTCGCACAGGGCCGCGCAATGGGCGGCCTCGATCTTCACGGCCTCGCCGGCGAACTCGTCCTGAGCCTTCAGCACCTGGACGGCGCGATCCAGGGCCGCGCGAGCCAGGGCATAGCGCGGGATGCCCAGCCGCTCGTTGGTCAGCGAATAGGCGATGATCTCCCAGGCCTGGCCCTCTTCGCCCAACCGCGCCGAGGCGGGCACGACGCAGTCGTCGAAGAACACCTCGTGGATGTCGCCCTCGCCGATCAGCGACGGGATCTGGCGCACGGTGATGCCCGGCGTGTCCATCGGGACCAGCAGGATCGAGATGCCCTTCTTGCGGTCGTCGCTGGTGCGGCAAACCAGAAAGCAGGTGTCGGCCAGGCCCGCATAGCTGGTCCAGATCTTCTGGCCCGAGACTCGGTAGCTGTCGCCCTCCAGCACCGCGCGGGTGCGCAGCGAGGCCAGGTCCGACCCGGCCCCCGGCTCGGAGAAGCCCTGGCACCACAGGGCCACGCCGTCGGTGATCGGCGGCAGATATTGCGCCTGCTGCTCGGGCGAGCCGTAGCGGATCAGGGTCGGTCCCACCCAGTTGACGTTCATGTACTGGCCGCCGCGCGGCTCGCCGGCGATCCACATCTCCTCGGCCAGGATCGCCTGGTGCCAGGGGTCCAACCCGCCGCCACCGATGTCCTTGGGCCAGTGCGGCGTCAGAAGCCCCTCGTCGGCCAGCTTGCCGCAGAAGGTGCGCGCATATTCGGTCAGGGCCGGCGAGGCCGGGCCGTGCTGCGAGAACCGCTCCCAATCGTCGGGCAGGGTGGCGGCCAGGAAATCCTGCAGTCGCTTGCGGAAAGCCGCCTCTTCGGCGGTCCATTCAAAGTTCATGGGGCTCTTCGTTTCGCAAAGGGCGCGGCCCTGTTTCGTGAAGGATTATACGAACCCGTCGGGCCGCGCCGCGCCGGAGCGGTCCGCCGGCCAAAAGAACGCCGTGCCGATATGGCGCCCTCTTGCGTGGGCCGGCGAAGGCGCCGCAAGTCTGGCCCATGACCGACCCCGTCTTCATCGCCGTGGCCAAGACCGACGAGATCGCGCCCGAGACCGCCAGGGAAGTCGAGATCGGCGGGCGCTCGATCCTGATCTGCCACAGCGACGGCCGGTTCTTCGCGATCGAGAACCTGTGCTCGCACGCCGAGGAGCCCCTGGCCTGCGGACGCCTGAAGCGCGGCTGGATCTCGTGCCCGGCCCACGGCGCGCGGTTCGACCTGGAGACCGGCGAGCCGCTGAACCCGCCCGCCACCGAGCCGCTCAAGACCTTCCACCTGCGCGTCGTCGGCGACGTCATCGAGGTCGCCCTCTAGCCAGCCCGCCCCATCGCCTTGCCGATATCGCCCCCCAGGCCTTGCGGCGTTCCCCGCAAATAAGGCCTAGCGTGGAGTCAGCTTGGAGACCCGGCTTTGACCGACGCGCTTGAAACCCTGAGGCATGACGTCCGCGCCTGGCTGGAGGCCAATGCGCCCAAGGACTGGCGCGCGACCTGCACCAGCCACGAAGGCTTCCTGGCGACCCAGCGCGGCTGGTTCGCCAAGCTGGTGGAGGGCGGCTACGCCGTGCCGCACTGGCCGGCCGAATGGCCCGGCGGCGGCCAAGGCCTGGCCGAGCAGAAGGTGCTGTACGAAGAGCTGGCCCGCGCCGACACCCCGCGCCTGCTGCTATCGTTCATGTCGACCTACCACGCCGCCAGCACCCTGTTCGAATGGGGCAGCGCCGAGCAGCAGGCCAAGTACATCCCGCGCATCCTGGAGGGCGAGATCTGGTGTCAGGGCTTTTCCGAGCCCAACGCCGGTTCCGACCTGGCCGCGGTGCGCACCCGCGCCGAACGGCGCGGCGACGTCTATGTGGTCAACGGCCAGAAGGTCTGGTCGACCATGGGCCAGTTCGCCGACAAGTGCCTGCTGCTGGTGCGCACCCGCACGCAGGGCGCCAAGCAGGCCGGCCTGACCTATCTGCTGCTGGACCTGAAGGCCAAGGGCGTCACCGCCCGGCCGATCCACCAGATCCATGGCGACGAGGAGTTCGCCGAGCTGTTCCTCGACGATGTCGAGATCCCGGTCGCCGACCGCCTGGGCGACGAGGGCCAGGGCTGGGCCGTGGCGCAGTCCACCCTGTTGTCCGAGCGCGGCCTGACCCTGCTGGAGCTGAGCGCGCGCATGCGCGGTGCGCTGTGGCGGATCGCCGACCTGATCCGCGAGACCGGTCGCGAGGACGACGCCGGGATCCTGCGCGACTTCGGACGGCTGGCCACCCGGATCGACGCGGCCTGCGCCCTCGCCGACCAGTTCCTGGCCAACCGCATCGCCGGTCACGAGCGGGTCGGCGACGCCTCGCTGGTCAAGCTGACCTATTCGCGCACGCTGCGGGACTTCACGTCGCTGGGCCTGCGGTTGGCGGGCCTGGAGGCGCAGTATCACGAGCCCATCGTGTTCGGCGGCGGCATGGAGACCGGCAACTGGATGGCCGACTTCATGAACAGCTACGCCTGGACCATCGCCGGCGGCAGCGACGAGGTTCAGCGCAACATCATCTCCGAGCGCCTGCTGGGCATGCCCCGCGAGCCCAAGACCTGGACCCTGGCGGGAGACGCGGCATGAGCACCGATCGAGCCGAACTGCGGGACGCCACGCGCAAGGCCTTCGGCGCCGCCGGCCTGGCTCCCGCCCTCGACACAAGCTGGAACACCGTCACGGAAATGGGCGCGCTGATGATGGCCGTGCCCGAGGACCTGGGCGGCCTGGGCCTGGGCCGCGAGGCGGTCGGCGTCATCCACACCGAGCTGGGCCGTACGCTGGCGCCCGGCCCGGCCATCGCCCAGATGCTGGTCATCGAGGCCCTGTGCGCCGCCGACGGTCTGGCCGGGCGCCAGGACCTGCTGGACCGCGCCATTGCCGGCGAGATCATGACCGCCTCGCTGGCCCGCGCCGACGCCTGGGGCGCCCTGACCGCCGTGCCCGACGCCGATCGCGCGAGCCATGTTCTCGTGGTCGGGGAAGGCCGCGTGTCCCTGGTCCCTCTGGAAGGCGCCGCGATCACCGCCCGCGAGACCTGGGACAGGACCCGCCGACTATTCGACGTTCGTCCGACGGCCGACGGTCTGGTCTTGGCGCAGGGCGCGGCCGCCACGGCCCTGGCCGGGCGGCTGGAGGCGCAGATGCTGCTGGCCCTGGCCGGCGACTGCCTGGGCGGCGCCGACGCGATCCTGGAGCTGACGATCGAGTACCTGGGAACCCGTCGCCAGTTCGACCGGCCGCTGGCCCTGTTCCAAGCGCTGAAGCACCGCGTCGCCGACATGAAGACCTGGTTGTCGGCGGCCGAGGCGCTGTTCTGGAACCGCGCGACGGACGCCGCCGCCGGCGTGGCCGAGCTTGGCGCCCTGAAGGCCCACGCGGCGAGCGTCTATCGCGCCATCACCGAAGACGCGGTCCAGCTGCACGGCGGGATCGGCCTGACCATGGAGCACCACTGCCACCTGTTCCTGAAACGCGCGACGCTGAACGCCACGCTGGGCGGCGATGCGGACTACTGGGAAGAACAGGCGGGGCGGGCGGCGTTGCGGAAGGCGGCTAGCTAGAGCCGCGCCTCGGCCAGCAGCAGCTCCGCCAGTTCTTCCGGTCGTGTGTTCATCGCCTGGTGTCCGGCGTCGAGGCGGACGACGCGCCCCACCTGCAGCCGCTCGGCGAACCGTTCCTGCCAGACCGGCGGCAAGATGCCGTCGCGTTCGCAGACAACGTAGGTCGACGGCACGTCCTTCAGGTGCTCGTAGGTCCAGTGGACGGCGTAGGTCACGGCCATTGGCCAACTGTCTTGGTCCAGCCGCGCCAGGAACGCCCGCGCCTGATCGCCGTCCATGTCGTTGCAGAACATGATCGGCCGCTGGACCTCGCGGCCGTGGAGGTTCGGATCGAGCGGCCAGCCGACCTCGTCGGGGTTCGCGCCCTGGACGCCGCCGCCCATCATGTCGAGCACGCTCTGGCCCGGCAGCGGCGCGCAGCAGCTCAGATAGACCAGTCGGCGAAAGAGGCCCGGCGACTGGCGCGCGGCCAGGACGGGAAGCATGGTCCCAGCCTGCGAATGGCCGACCAGTACGACGTCGCTCAGACCAGCAGCTTCGATGTCGGCGAGCAGTTCGTCGGCGACGGCCTCGACGCCCAGCTCCAGCGTTTCCCGGTCGCGCTTCACGCCGCAACCCGGCACGTCCAACGCAAGAACGGCCGCGCCCCGGGTCTCCAGGGCGCGACCGAGCTCTTCCCAAACCCAGCCGCCATGCCCTCCCCCGTGGAGGAGGGCGAAGGCGGGCGCCGGGGTCACTTGCCGACGACTTCCTTGACCGTGGCGACGATCGTATCGACCGACACCAGATAGGCGTCTTCCAGCGGCTTGGAGAACGGCACCGGCGAGTACGGCGCGCCCAGGCGGCGAACCGGCGCCTTCAGCTTGCCGAACAGCTCCTCGTTGACGGTCGCGGCGATCTCGGCGCCCGGGCCGAAGCTGCGGACAGCCTCGTGGACCACGACGCAGCGGCCGGTCTTGGCGACCGACTTCAGCACCGTCTCACGATCCCAGGGCGAGACCGTGCGCAGGTCCACCAGCTCGACCGAGATGCCGGCCTCGGCCAGCGGGGCCAGGGCCTGCAAGCTGCGAACCACCATCGACGACCACGAGACGATCGTCACGTCCGTGCCCTCGGCCACGACCTTGGCCTGGCCCAGCGGAATCGGGCCCTGGTCGACCGGCACGTCGCCCGGGATGAACAGCGTGCCGGCCGACTCGATGATGATGCAGGGATCGGGATCCTGGATGCACGACAGCAGCAGGCCCTTGTAGTCGGCCGGGTTGGACGGCGCGACGACCTTGATCCCGGCGGTGTGGGCGAACCAGCCCTCCAGGTGGTCGGCGTGCTGGCCGGCGGTCTGCCAGCCGGCGCCCGTCAGGGTGCGGATGGTGATCGGCACCGTGCTCTGGCCGCCGGACATGAAGCGCAGCTTGGCCGCGTGGTTGAAGATCATGTCCATGCAGACGGCGGTGAAGTTCATCAGCATGATCTCGGCGACCGGCTTGTAGCCCGCCAAGGCCGCGCCGATGGCCGCGCCGATGATCGCCTGCTCGGAGATCGGCGTCGACTTGACGCGCTGGTCGCCGAACTTGGTCGACAGGCCGATCGTCGCGCCGGTCACGCCGCCGCCCTCGCGGTCGGCGATGTCCTCGCCGAACACCAGGACCTTGGGATCCTCTTCCATCGCCTGGTGCAGGGCCGCGTTGACGGCCTGGAAGGCGTGCATTTTGACAGTCTCGGTCACGCGGGGATCTCCGTGGCAAACACATCGCGGCGCAGCTCGGCGACGGACGGGAAGGCGCTGGCCAGACCGAACTCCATCGCGTCATCCACCTCGGCCTGGATGTCGGCCTGCATCTTGGTCAGTTGGTCCTCGGTCGCGTGGCCCTCGGCCAGCAGACGCGCGCGGAAGGCGGGCAGCGGATCCTTGGCGATCGCGGCGGCCTTTTCTTCCTTGGTCATGTACTTGTCGTCGTCGCCCAGCACGTGGCCCAGGAAACGGAAGGTCTTGCACTCCAGCAGGGTCGGGCCCTCGCCTTCCCGCGCCCGCCGGATCGCCTCGTAGGCGGCGGCGTACATGGCCCACGGGTCGTTGCCGTCCACCGTGAAGCCCGGCATGCCGTAGCCGATGGCGCGCTTGGAGATGAAGTCCACCGAGGTGCCGTTCTCGTAGCGGGTGTGCTCGGCGAAGCCGTTGTTCTGGCAGACGAAGATCACCGGCAGCTTCCACAGCGAAGCCAGGTTCAGCGACTCGTGGAACGCGCCGATGTTGGAGGCGCCGTCGCCGAAATAGGCGATGCTGACGCGCTTGCTGCCGTCCAGCTGCGCGGCCCAGCCCAGGCCGTTGGCGATCGGCATCGAGGAACCGACGATGCCGGTGGTGACCATCACGCCCGTCTCTGGGTGCGTCAGGTGCATCGGGCCGCCCTTGCCCTTGCAGGTGCCGTCGACGCGGCCGGCGATCTCGGCCCACAGCGGACGCAGCGGCATGTCCTTGGCGACCATGTCGTGGATGCCGCGATAGATCGTGCAGATCGTGTCTTCGTTGGTCAGCAGCGAGGAGATGGTCGAGGGAATGACCTCCTGACCGCGGGCCGAATAGTAGGGCATGATCAGCTTGCCCAGGCGCATCGCCTTGCGGATCGTGTCGTCATTGCGCTCGATGCGGATCATCCGCCGGTAGATATCGACCAGCGTCTCCGTGCTGGGGGCCGGACTGTTGCTCTGCTCTGCCATGACGTCCTCGAGGGATGGTGGATCGGGCCATCGATCAGCGCTCGCGGCGCCAAGGTCAATCGCGCCCCGACCCGCCCTGGCGATATCTCACCGACCGACCACCAAGCCCCGGAGAACCCTACGGAAAGCGCGCCGTCACCCCGCCCGGAGCGAGGCGAATTTTTCGGGATCCAGCAGCTTCCACATGCCGTCGGCCGAGGCGACCGTGCGGTCACCGGCCATGATAAGGCCGCGCATGAACACCACCTGCGAGGTGCGACGCACCAGCTCGGGCCGGCAGGTGACGAAGCTGCCGATCTTCGCCGTCGCCACGAACTGCATCTGCAGCTGAAGCGTCACGCAGTCGCGCGTGTTGGCCGCGTCGACCACGCCCATGCCCAGGGCGATGTCGGCGAAGGTCATCAGGACCCCGCCGTGCACCGTACCGACATGGCCGTTGCCGTGGCCTTCCTCGCTGAGCAGACCGACTTGCCGGCCAGCCTCGTCCTGGCGAACCCAATAGGGCCCGGCGGTCTCGTTGAAGTGGGTGCCGCCCATCCGGACCCAGCCCTCGGCCTCCAGCCGCGCGGCCTCTTCGGCAAGACTCACAGTTGGTTGCCCATGCCCGCCGCGTGCTTGGCGGCGATGTAGCCGAAGGTCAGGGACGGGCCGATGCTGGCCCCGGCGCCGGGATAGATGTTGCCCATCACCGAGGCCGTGGAGACGCCGGTGGCGTAGAGGCCCTCGATCGGCGAGCCGTCGGCGCGCACCACGCGGCCGTTCACGTCGGTGATCGCGCCGCCATAGGTGCTGACATCGCCGGGCACCACGTTGACCGCGTAGAACGGCCCCGTCTCGATCTTGCCCAGCGACGCGTTGCCGTCTTGATAGGGGTCGCCGAGCCAGGAGTCGTAGGCGCGTTCGCCGCGATGGAAGTCCTCGTCCACGCCCTTGTCGACGAAGCCGTTCCAGCGCTCGACCGTGGCCTTCAGGGCGGCGGGATCGACCTTGATCAGGCCGGCCAGGGCCTCGATGGTGTCGGCCTTCTTCAGATAGCCCTGCTCGGTCCAGGCGGCCGGCTTGCCCGCGCCCGGCATGGTGCCGGCCACCATGTACTGGTCGATGCAGGTCCAGTCGAAGATCGCCCAGCTGGGGATGGCGGGAACGGTCTGGTTCCGCTTCAGCATGTTTTCGCAATAGAGCTCGTAGGAGCCGCCCTCGTTCAGGTAGCGAACGCCCGACTGGTCCACGAGGATGGCGTGCGGTTTGCCCGTCAGGCTCTGGATCGGCGGGGTCGGGAACATGGTCTCCCAGCCCGGCGCCAACGTGGTCTGGTAGCCGACCATCTGGTTCATCTGGCCCAGCACGCCGCCGATGCGCTCCATCTCGACATGCAGCTCGCCCATGTCGCTCTCGTTGGTCTGGGACCATTCGGCGCGCGTGCCCGGCATATACTTGTCGCGCATGGCCTGGTTGCGGGCGAAGCCGCCGGCGTTGACCAGCACGCCCAGCCTGGCGCCCACGCGCCAGGGCTTGCCGTCCTTGACCGTCGCCACGCCGGTCACGACGCCGTTCTCGACGATCAGTTCGGAGACCGGGGATTCCAGCCGCACGTCGACGCCGGCCTTCAGGCCCGCCAGCAGCATCCGGCCCTGCAGGGCCGCGCCCGCCGAGACGACCTTCTTGCCCGTCAGCCGCGTCCAGGCGGTGCGCAGGATGACCGCCAGGAACGCCTTACGCCCGGTCCAGCTCTTCTTGTAGTAGGGAAGCTTCATGCCCTCGTCGAGCCGGACGGGAACGGGCAGGAAACCGGGGCGCAGCTTGGATTTCCATTCGCCCAGCTCGTTGGTGTCGAACAGCTGGGCCGAGACGCAGCGGGTGGTTTTGCAGCCGCCCGGCAGCTCGTCGTAATAGTCGGGCCAGAAGTCGGCGGTGCGCTCGAACTTCAGTCCCTGGTCGATCAGGAAGTCGATCATCTTGGGCGCTTCCTGCACATAGGCCAGGCGGCGCTCGCGCGATGTACCGGGCGCCTCGCCCGGATCGGTGGCCGCCGCGGCGTCCAGATAGGTGATCGCCGCCTCGGCGCTGTCCTTGTCGCCAGCCGCGCGCATGAAGCGGTTGTTGGGGATCCACATCACCCCGCCCGACTTGGCGGTGGTGCCGCCGGCCCAGGCCGACTTTTCCAGGATCACGACGGACTTGCCGGCCTTGCGCATGACCAGGGCCGAACTCATCGAGCCGGCGCCGTTGCCCACGACCACCCAGTCGAACGTCTCGTCAAATGCGGCCATGCGCGTCTCTCCCCGTTTTGTCGAGCGCGTCGGATCTGGACCTCGGGCGGCGCGCGCTCGTTATCGCTCGCCCGACCTCTTCATTTCGTCCCGGCGTCAGACGACGTCGGCCAGCTTCACCCAGCGGCGCTCGGCGCTCGAAACCCGGATCGCCTCCTGCAGGCGCTCGACCTCCAGGGCCCGCGCGAAGTCCGGCGATGGCTTACCGCCGCCTTGGATCGCCTCGACCATGCGCCGCATCGACAGCGCCATCGGGAAGCTGGGTTGAGGCTCGCTTTGCCAGTCCAGGCCGATCCCGGGCACGGACTTGAAGGCGTCGGGAATGGCGATGGTCTCCAGACCACCGCCCAACTGCCCGCCGCGCAGGATGCAATCGCGCGACGTCGGGAAGGTGGGCGACGAAGCGACCAGCCGGCCCTTCTCACCCGCCACGTCGAGCAGCCAACCCACGTGCAGCGGCAGGCTCCAGCTGATCTGCATCGGCAGCGTCAAGCCGTTGGCGAACTTCAGGATGACATTGGCCAGGTCGTTGGTCTGGGGCGTGATCTTGTCGCCGTCCGCAAACACCCACTCGCGTAGGATCTGAGTGTCGTCGGCCACCAGTTCCGTGATCGGGCCGAACAGGTGCAGCAGCATGTAGAGCGCGTGGCTGCCGTTGTTGCGCACCGCCGACACGCCCTGCCCCGCCTGCGCGAACCAGTTGTAGGGGAACTGCTTGTTGGGCTGGTTGAACAGCGAGATGCTGAACTGGCAGGTCCCGCCCATCGGCCGGCCCAGATAGCCCTCGTCGACCATCGCCTTCATCTGGCGATGGGCGGGGATCCATTCGGAGAAGGCGTCGACCACGCCGACGCTCCCGCCGGCGCGCCAGGCCGCGTCGATCTCCTTCGCACCGGCCCAGTCGGGCGCGTGCGGGCTGGCGTTGTAGACGTGCTTGCCGGCAGCCAGGGCCGCCAACACCATCGGCTTGCGCACCGACGGCCGGGTGCCGCAGTCGATGATGTCGATGTCGGGATCGGCGCACAGCGCCTGGAAGTCCCAGAACGGCCGGTCGATCTTCAGTCGCGTCGCCGCGGCTTCCGCCGTCTCGCGACGCGACGTGCAGATCGCCGTGACCTCGACGCCCGGAATGGCGCGCCAGGCGGGCAGGTGCGCGAAACCGCCCCAGGCCGCGCTGATGATCCCGACCCGGAGCGTCATTAGAAGGCCTACTCGATGGTGCCCAGGACGGTGCCGACTTCGTAGATCTCGCCGATCTGGGCGATGATCCGCAGGGTGCCGCTGGCCGGGGCCTCGACCTCGTTGGTCGACTTGTCGGCCTCCAGCGAATACAGCGGCTGGCCTTCGGTAACATGGGCGCCATCCGCGACGAGCCATTCGGCGATCTGGGCTTCGGTCATCGAAAAGCCGAGCTTGGGAAGCAGGATGTCGGTGGCCATGGTCGCGGTCTTTCCTAGGTCGGACTAGAGGTTTTCGACCTTCTACCTAGCGCGCGCGCGGCGCGGCGCCCTGCGCAAAACAGGTCGCCGGCCCCGGATATCGTCGCGGCGATACGGCCGTCAGTAGCCACGCGTATCGACCCAATCCTCGGTCTCGCCGGGCTTGTAGGTCTTGCCCGGAATCTTGCCCGACTTGGTCTTCAGGTCGAAGCCGATCTGGTCGGCGCCGCCCTCGATCTGCACGCCCATGACCGCCAGCACCCAGCTGGTCATCACGTAGTGACCGATCGAGAAGATCAGATGCATCTTCTGATGCTTGTCGAAGAACTTGCCCAGCGTGTCCCAGGTGGCGTCGCTGAGATTGCCGTCGTCGATCAGTTCGTCGACCGAGCGCAGCACCACCTTGTCCACCTCGCTCCAGGCCCCGCCCTTCGGGTAGTCGCGAATCGCGGCGATCTCTTCCAGGGTGAGGCCGGCGTTCAGGCCGTAGCCGACGTGGTTGTGCCACTCGTAGAACGACTTCACCCGCCAGGCGACGCGCAGGATGATCAGCTCCAGGAACCGCGTCGACAGCGTGTTCTCCATCAGCAGATGCTTGCTCCAGGCGTTGTACGCCTTGCCCAGCGGCGGGTGGTTGCCCATCACCGAGATGATGTTGGTCTTGGAGCCTTCCTCCCAGGCGTTGGGCTCGCCCCAGAAGGCGAAGACCTCGCGCGCGTCGTCGGTCCATTCCGCGCGGGGCAGCGGCAGGATGCGAGGCTTGATGTCGCTCATGGAAGTCTCCGGGGTCTCTGACTGAATACTATTGGGTGAGCGCCAGCGCCGCCGCCTCGGCGGCGCAGTCGCGGCTGGGCGGCTTGGCCGGCAAGGCGGCAAGCTCGGCCTTCGCGGCCTCGAGGCCGGCGCGGAAGGCCGGATCGGCGTGCAGCCGGGCCACCACCGCCGCGGCGGCGATGCGGCCTTCCTCGATGTCGCTCAGCCAGTGGGCGTTGCAGATCCGGCGGCTGTCGCCGAAGGCCCGGCCGCGCGCGACGATGGCGTTGGCGTGGTCGGGCAGCAACTCGGCCAGGATCAGGCCCCAGCCATAGCCGATGGCGCTATGGCCCGAGGGATAGGAGCCGTCCTTGCGCAGCATCGGCTCCATGTCGGGCGTGCAGGTCGGCTGGCCGTTGGTCATGAACGGCCGGCCGCGCTGGTACTGCTTCTTGATCGCCGAGGTCGAAAGACCCAGGTCCGCGAAGGTCTTGCGCAGCAGCTTGTCCGTGGCCGGCGTCGATTGCGGGCCGATGTCGCGACCGGCCGCGCAGGCGAACACGGCCGTGACATCCGGTCGCCACAGGTCCGCGTCGGTGGTCGCCAGGGTCCAGCGGGGTCCGCCCTTGAGGGCCAGCGCCGCCTTGGAGGCTTCGATGTCGCGCGCCTCGGCGACCGATCCGGCGGCCGGAGGCGCGGGCGACAACAGCAGACTGTCGGCCGGCGCGGCGCTGGCCAGATAGCCCTGCGGCAGCCTGGACGGCGTCGACGGCGCGACCGACGGCGGCGTCGACTGGCCAGCCGATTGGGCCGCCAGCGCGCCGCCGGCGGCGGTGATCACCAGAGCGGCGGCGAGAGTGAACTTCAGGGTCATCATCTTGGTCGCCATGCTCAAAGCCCTTCGATCAGCAGCGCCCGGTATTCCGCGCCGCGTTTGCGGTGAACCAAGGCCGCCTGGTATTCCGGGCTGCCGTACCAGGCGCGAGCGTCGTCGGCGCTGGGGAACTCCAAGATGATGACGCCGTCGGGATTGTCGCCCTCGAACGCCTCGGACGCGCCGTACACGGCCAAGGGCTTGAGGCCGTACTTTTCGACGAAGCCGCCGGCGTTCTGGCGGTTCATCGCGCTGTAGGTCTTCAGCGCCTCCGGATCGGTGACGGCGTCTTCGCGCAAGAACAGCATGTAGGCGGGCATAGCGCTTTTCACCGTCAGTGCGCGGGCTGGGGCGTCGCCCCAACTCAAAGGTCTGGACTACATCGCGGCCGTATCGATCGTTGGTCTTATCAAGATTTGGGAGACGTTCGCGCGGGCTGGCAGGGAGGCGATGAAAACGATCGCTTCAGCGATATCGGACGGCTGCATCACCCCTTCCTTGCCGACGTGTTGGGTCATCGCGGCCCGCATGGTGGGATCGCTGATGCCCGTCGCCACCTCGGTCTGGGTCGCTCCGGGCTCGACGATGCTGACCCGGATACCGGCCCCGCCGACTTCCTGGCGCAGGCCCTCGGTCAGGCCGGTCAGGCCGAACTTGCTGGTCGAATAGGGGCCAAAGACGCCCGCCGCCCGGCGGCCGGCGGTCGAGGAGATGTTGATGATGTCGCCCGCACCTTGCGCCTTCATCGGACCGATCGCGGCCTTGCAGGTGTAGAGCGTGCCCATCAGGTTGATGTCGATGACCCGGCGCCACTCCTCGGTCGGCAGGCTCTCGACGCCGCCCGCCTGGATCACCCCGGCCGAGTTGACCAGGATGTCGATGCGGCCCAGCCGAGCGATCGTGTCCTCGACGGCCGCCACGGCCTGCCCCTCCACCGAGACGTCGCCAGGCAGGGCCAGCGCCTTGCCGCCGGCCGCCTCGATCCGCCGAACCAGGTCGTCCAGCCGGTCGGTGCGGCGGGCGGAAAGGGCCACCTGGACGCCGGCCTGGGCCAGGGCGATCGCCGCCGCCTCGCCGATGCCCGACGACGCTCCGGTGACCAGGGCGACCTTGCCCGACAGGCTTCCCGACATTGCCTTCTCCCTAATGCTGTACAGTCGTTCAGCGGAGAGTGCGCAGACGTTCCCGCCGCGTCGAGCGCTTGCCGGCCGATCGCTTCAGATATCGCTCAGGCGTCCTCGTCGCTCATCCAGTGCACGAAGCGCTGCAGAGGCAGCATGCCGTCATGGGCCCCGCCCATCACGTGCTTGGCCGCCCCGCCCAGCCGCACGACACGCTGCGCCCCCGCGCTGGCCAGCCGATCGCGCATCGCCCGTTTGCACTCGGGCGGATAGACGCCGATGGTCTGGGTGGCGACATTGACGTAGCGGATCGCGCTGTCCAACGAGGCCACATGGACCACATTGGCGGTCTTGTTGCTGGGGTGGAAGTCGACCGGCTCGTCGGTCAGGATCACCAGACCCCGGCCGTCGGGCTTACCCCAAACCTTCGTCTCGTCGTCCATCAGCGCCAGCATCTCGATCTCCTCGCGGGTCTCGACCGGCAGGGGATGAGCGAACTCCGACGAGGTCTCGCGATCGACGGCCAGACGGTCCTGAAGCCGCGCGCAGAACGCCTCTACGCCCGCGCGCTCGCCCTCGACGAAGATGAACCGGCTGGCCAGGCAGGCTTCCTGGTTCATGGTCGCCACGTCGATGGCGGCGGCCTCGGCGACCGCGTCGATCACCTCAGGGGACTCGAACCCCTCGGGCCCGATCATCGAGATCGAGGTCTTCGGATCGAACGACACCAGCTGGAGGCCGGGGCCGACATATTTCAGGACATTCTTGATCGCGTCGCCGCCGCCCCAGGCGACGATCTTGTCGAAATACTGCGGGCGATATAGCGTGCCCTCGATCCGCTCGTCGCCGCCGCGCCAGTAGACCGCCGACATCGATTTGACGACCGGATGCTCGGGATCGACGTCGGCCATCGTGCGCAGCATGGCCACGCAGGTGAACGGGTCGCTGGACGGCATCTTGAAGACGTTGATCGCCTTGACCAGCGCGCCCTGGGCGATCGACGAGATGCAGCCGGTCGGCGAATTGCCAGCCAGCATGTGCACCATGCGCGGCGGGAAGGCCCGCAGCGCGCCCTTGTTTCCGTGCAGGTCGGTGCGCTCGACCCAGCCGTCCAGCGCCTTCGGATCGATGAAGCTGGTCTCGACGCCGCACATCAGCCCCTCGCGGGTCAGGAAGTGCTGGGCGCGGCGGAACAGGTTCTCGACCACCCGCCGGGGTAGCGGGTTGACCTTGACCGTGTGTTCCAGCGCGGCCTGCAGATAGGGGTTGGTGTCCAGGCTCATCCGCTGGCCAGCCTCGACCAGGAAGTCGACGATCTCGCTCAGCGGCGTGTCCAACAGCGGTGGCAGCTCGGAGCGGGGGGCGACCAGGGCGTCCAGGTCGATGGTCGGGGTCACGAAGTCGACGCCCAGGTCGCGCGACCGGTGCTTGACCGCGTCGCCGCTGACCAGCCGGCCGCGGATGAAGTGATCCACGTGGATGGGGTCCGCCTCAACCTTGGCTTCCATCAGGCTCATGACACCCCTCGCACATAGGCGTCGACCGTGCCGGCGCAGCCGATCTTGTCGTCGCCTTCCAGGTCGGCGTAGCGGACGATGTCGTCGCGGATCGACGGACCCGCGTGGCCGCAGGCGCAGGGGCGGTAATCCAGCGCGATCTTGTCGCCCGTGATCACCCCGCCCCAGCGGCCGTCCAGCGACAGGTCGAAGAAGGCCGCCCTGCCCTCGATCTCCTCGCCCTCGACGTACGGCGCCAGGGCGTCGCCGTCCTTGTTGAGGATCAGCGGCACGATCCACGGCGGCACGTGATAGCGCCCGCCCCGCTGGCACTTGGGCATCGCCGAGTTCAGCTCCTGCATGCTGTAGTTCTGGAAGTGGCGGCCCGGCGGGATGTTGAAGGTCTCGTGCACGACGGCCTGATAGTCGTCCGGCAGCAGGGCGCGCTTCAGTCCGCCGCCCACATAGATGCAGTTGTCGGGATGGAAGTCGGCCGCGCCGAAGCCGCGCTCGCGCACGGTCTTGGCCACCGCATAAAGCCCGCTCCACAGGCCCGAGACGTAGAGCTTCTTGTCGCGGTTCTCGATGACCGCGTCGGCGGTCAGGTCGATGGCGGCGTCCACCACCGCCTGCCGCTCGCGCGAGGTGCGTTCGAAGTCGGCGATCTCCTCGGGCCGGGCCGAGCCGTCGGCGATCGTCTTGCGCATGACCACCATCCTGGTCAGAGCGCCCACGGTGATCGGCGGCACGGGATAGTCGAACCGGGGCCATTTCGGATCGGAGAAAGCGTCGTACTGGGCCTGGCCGATGATGATGTTCTTGGCCACCGCCGCCACCGGCGCGCAGCCGATCATCTTGCGGTCCTGAAGCGGCGTCACGCCCGAGCCCCAGGCGAAGGCCTGGACCGTGTCGACCCTAGACCAGGCCATGTCCCGCTCCGAGGCGATCAGCATCGCCGACTTGCCGGTGGTGCCGCTGGAGCACGAGATGAAGTGGCCGGCGGCCTGTAGCCGGGCGATCCAGTCGTCGATGTCGGCGATGTCCGCCGTGTCGATCGCCGCGATCGGATACGGCGAGATCGTGCCCAGCCACTTGATCAGCCGGTCCCACTTGCCCTCGATCAGAAAGCTCTCGGGATAGCTCTTGTAGGCGGTGTGCGGGAACAGCAGCGGGACCACGTCGGCCAGGGTCCGCACCGCGTCGATCCCCGCCTCGCGGGCGCGATGACCCAGCAGCTTGATGCGATCCCTGCGATCCTGGAACAGCGCGTCGATCGCCTGGAGCTGAGCGTCCGCGATCTGGTCGTGCGGGATGTCGAAGCGGTTGCCCGCCTCCGCCAAGCCAATCAGCCTGTCCCTCGCCTCTTCCATTGTCTATCTCCCGAATGGCGGCTTGGTTTCGCGCTGGCCATTAATGGCACCTTATGCGTTTCATTTTGACGAACGGGTCGGGAAGAGCAAGTGAATTTTCGAAGGTCCGCGCATGACCGACATCGCTAGGCCGCGCGCCGGCCGGCCGACGGCCGAGCAGGCGCAGGCGCGCCAGGGCGAACTGCTGGACGCCGCCCTGGACATGTTCCTGGAGCAGGGGTTCGAGCTGACGACGATGGAGGCCGTCGCCGCCTCGGTCGGCATGACCAAGCGCACGGTGTATGCGCGCTATCCCGACAAGGCCGCGCTGTTCCTGGCCTCGGTGCAGCGGGCGATCGAACGGTCGATCACGCCCCTGGACGGGATCGACGACAGCGACCTGGAAGCGGCCCTGATCGCTATCGCCCGCCTGCGCGTCGGCAATGTCATGACGCCGCAAGGCCTGCGGCTGCAGCGGATCATCAACACCGAGTCCTACCGCTTCCCGGCGATCTTCTCGATGGCCTACGACCAGGCCACCAAGCCGGTGATCGACGTCCTGGCCGCCCTGCTGCGCAAGCACGACGCGGCCGGGACGATTCGACTGGACCGCCCGGACATGGCCGCCAACGTGTTCATGAGCATGGCCGTCAGCGGGCCGGTACGCATCATCGTCTCGGGCAACGCGCTGGACCCACGCGACATCGAGGACCGGATCGTCTTCGCGGTCCGGCTGTTCCTCGACGGCGCGCGGCCGCGCTGACCGCGGCCCTGACTACGGGAAGCGCGCGATCACCTGGGGCAGGTCGGTGGTGGTGCGGATGCCCGCCGGCGCCGCGCACACGGCCGCGATGGCGTTCACGGCCCGGTGGGCGGTCAGGCCCGGGGTGAAGGCGGCGTAGTCCTCCGGGGCGACCGGGAAGGTGATGCCGACGTCCAGCGGCGTGTCGCCTTCGACCCGAATGCGCCAGCCGGATTCGCGCAGCTCCCAGTCGGTGTGCTCGATGTCGCGCGAGCAGTACCAGTTGGCGCGGAAGCGCAGCACGGGCTGGCCGTCGCGCATCCCCGAGATGGTGATCCGCTGGGCCGCGACCTGGCCCTTCTCGATCACCCCGGCCGCGATCTCGACCTTGTTGGCCGCCGCCGACATCTCGCCGGTCGCGGTCCACTCGTCGATCTCGACGCCGATCCCGTCGGCGATCTGGGCCAGCGAGGCGGCGAAGTCGTGCTTCACATAGTCGACCTTGCGCTGGTCGAATTCGCCGATCGGCGCGCCGTAGCCCATCACGTAGAACAGGAGTTCGGGCGAGTTGCGGCTGGACATGTCCGCGAACTCCTCGATCGTCAGGCAGTCCAGGCGGCGCGACAGCGACAGCAGCGGAATGGCCAGCGCCTCGGTCACGAAGCCGGGGCTGGAGCCGGTGCTGTAGATCGAGCTGTTCCCCGTCTTGCAAGCCGTCTCGATCTTGTCCCGCACCGCCGGATCCATGCCGCGCGGATGGTGGAAGTCGCCGCGGGTGGTGACAACGTTCTTGCCCGAGGCCAGCAGGCGGCAGATCTCGTCGATGTCGGTGCCTTGGCGCATGTAGAGGACACAGTCGGCCTGGACGGCCACCATCTCGTCGACCGAGTTGGTGGCGATCACGCCGCACGGCGCGACGCCGGCCAGCACGCCGGCGTCCTTGCCGGCCTTGGCCTCCGAGCTGACCCACAGCCCGGCCAGCTCCAGTTCCGGATGCTCGATGACGGCGCGCAAGGCGCGCGCACCGATATTGCCGGTCGCCCACTGGATGATGCGATAAGGTTTCGCCACGCGCCCTCTCCTAAATCTTTGTTTTCGTTGTTTATGGGGCCAGATAGCCCACGGTTTCCTGCTTGGGATCCGGCGAGTCCGCCCGCCAACGCACCGAACCCAGCGGGCGCTCCAGCCGGCGCCGGACCACCTTGGTCGAGCCTTCCAGCAGGAAGGCCTCCACGTCCGCCTGGACGGCGAAATCGGCCTGGGTGAAGCGGTCGCGCATGCGCAGATAGTCGCCCCAGGTGGGGAACTGATAGCGCTCGGTCCACAGGGCCGGATCGGCGACGTCGCGCGAGATCGACCAGTTGAAGGCCCCGTTGCGCATCCGCGTGCGCTGGACCTTCAGCATGGCGTCGTAATAGGGCCGCGCCTGGTCCGGATGGACCCGATAGTCGATCTCGATCACCACCGGGCCCGAGCGCAGGGTCAACGCCATGGCGACCTCGGGCTCATTGCCGATCTGCACCGCCTCGACCCCGCCGACGGCTGCTTCCGGCAGCCGGAACACGAACGCCAGAAGCGGCGTGGCGCACAGGGCCGCGCCCGAGGCGACCACCGCCACCTGCACCGACCAGCCGTTGGCCACCACGCCCCACACGATCGCGCCCACCGCGATGCCGCCCGTCAGGGCCGAGGAAAACAGCGACAGGGCCCGGGCCGTCACCCAGCGTGGCGAGGCCAGCTGAACCGAGATGTTGAACAGGGCAATGGTCAGGATGTTGCCCGCTCCGGCCAGGAACAGGCCCACGCAGGTCAGCCACAGCATGTGGCTGAAGCCCACCAGGATGATCGCCAGGCCGGATATCAAGGCCAGGATCCGCGTCGCCGTCTCGTTGCTCAGCCGCTCGCGCACCCGGCTGACCATCAGGGCGCCGGCCACGGCCCCGACGCCGCTCGACCCCAACAGGACACCATAGGCGCCGGCGTCGCCGTGCAGGAGGTCCTTGGCGATCAGCGGCGCCAGGGCCGAGGCCGAGGCGCCGGCGAAGCCGAACAGGAAGGCGCGGACCAGGACGGTGCGCACCGGTCCCGAATGCAGGGCATAGCGTCCGCCGGACACGATGGCCCGGTCGATCCGCTCGGGCGGCAGGCGCGACGGCACATGCCGCCGCTTCCACAGGAAGAAGGCCGCCAGCAGCGGCAGATAGCATACCGCATTGACCGCGAACGCCGCCTTGGCCCCCATCGCCAGGACGATCAGGCCGCCCAGGGCCGGGCCGAAGCTGCGCGCGAAGTTGTAGCTGATCGAGCCCAGGGCGATGGCGGCTGGCAGCTGGGCGGGCGGCACCTGCTCGCTGATCGAGGCTTGCCACGACGGGCTGTACAGCGCCACGCCGGCGCCGATCAGCGAGCAGAAGCTCAGCAGCACCCAAGGCGAGGTCAGGCCCAGCCAGGCCAGCACGGTCAGCAGCGTTCCGCAAGCGACCGAAAAGCCCAGGCCCAGCATCGCGATCTTGCGCCGGTCGAACATGTCGGCCACCGCGCCCGCCGGCACGGACGCCAGCATCAGGGGCAGCATCAGCGCCGTCTGGACCATGGCCACCAGGCTGGCCGACGAGGTCAGCCGGGTCATCTCCCAGGCCGCGCCCACCCCCAGGATCAGTTGCCCGAAATTGGACAGGACGCTGGCCGACCAGATGTTTCGAAACACGGGTTCGCGCAGCGGTTCGAATGCGCCGCCCGACCCCGTCGGCGTCCCGTCGTCTTCCCCTGCCATCGCGGAGTTCACCCCTGTTCAGTGCGTGATCCGTCTCTTGCCAAATTGGTATCCGCGCGCACCGTGGGAGGAAAGCCGAACCGCCTGGACAAGGCCGGTCCAGGCCGAAGAGGTCCGCGACCATCCATTTGATTATGTTGTTCTTTATAGGATCGCCGAGACGCTGACCGGACACCAACCATCGCCGCCGCGATTGGTGAGAGGGTGGCGCGGGCCGGGCCTGCATGCCATATCCGATGAGGCCCCTCGCGCGGCCCGCAGGAGAAAAAGAAATGGCTGAAGCCTACATCATCGACGCCGTCAGAACTCCCCGCGCGATCGGCAAAACCGGCAAGGGCGCCTATTCGGGCATGCATCCCCAGCATCTGGCCGCGGCGGTGCTCGCCGCGCTCAAGGAACGCAACGCCATCAAGACCGAAGAGGTCGACGACATCATCTGGGGCACCAGCGCTCAGACGGGTCTGCAAGGCGGCGACATCGGCCGGATGGCCGCGCTGGACGCGGGCTTCGACGTCAAGGCCAGCGGCGTGACCCTGGACCGCTTCTGCGGCTCGGGCATCACCGCCACCAACCTGGCGGCGGCCCAGATCATGTCGGGCATGGAAGATCTCGTCATCGCCGGCGGCACCGAGATGATGAGCCACGTCACCGACTACGGCATGAAGCTGCGCGAGGCCAAGGTGAACGCCGCCAGCGGCCTGGGCACCGGCAATGCGCGCCTTCAGGCCAAGCATCCGCAGACCAACCAGGGCGTCGCCGCCGATGCGATCGCGGCCATGGAAGGCATCAGCCGCCAGGAACTGGACGCGTTCGGCGTCGAGAGCCAGCGCCGCGCCGCCGTCGCCCTGGCCGAGGGCCGCTTCGCCAAGTCGACCGTTCCGGTGATCGACGACGAAGGCGCCGTGATCCTCGACCGCGAGCAGTATCCGCGCCCCGACACCTCTCTGGAGGGCCTGTCCCAGATCAAGCCGGCCTTCGCGGCGTTCTACGACATCCCGTCCAGCCCGGGCGGCGCCACGTTCAAGCAGTTGATCAACCAGAAATATCCCGACCTGGACTTCGAGGCCGTGCACCATGTGGGCACCTCCTCGGGCGTGGTGGACGGCGCGGCGGCGATCCTGCTGGCCTCCAAGGACTATGCCGAAAAGCAGGGCTGGAAGCCGCGCGCCCGCATCGTCGCCACCGCCAATGTCGGCGACGATCCGACCCTGATGCTGAACGGCCCGGTGCCGGCGGCCAGGAAGGTGCTGGCCAAGGCCGGACTGACCACGGCCGACATCGACGTCTTCGAGGTCAACGAGGCCTTCGCCGTCGTGGTCGAGAAGTTCATTCGGGACTTGGATCTGGACCGTTCGAAGGTTAATCCCAACGGCGGCGCGATCGCCCTGGGCCACCCGATCGGCGCGACCGGCGCGGTCCTGATCGGCACCGCGCTGGACGAACTGGAGCGCTCGAACGGGCGCTACGGCCTGATCACCATGTGCGCGGCCGGGGGCATGGCTCCGGCGATCATCATCGAACGTCTCTGAAACGCGTGAAGACAGAACTCGACAAGCAAGCCCCCGGCAGCCGGCGCGCCATTTCGCTGAAGATGACGGTGCTGACGCGCCAGCTGCACAAGCGCTTCGACCAGGCCGTCGTCGACATCGGCGTCACCCGCTCGCAATGGACGCTGATCGCGGTGATCGCCCGGCGCCCAGCCGCGACCCAGCGCGAGATCGCCGAGATCCTGGAAATGTCGGAAGCGGCCGCCGGCCGACTGATCGACCGGCTCTGTGTCGACGGCCTGCTGGAGCGGCGCCCGAAGGAAGACGATCGCCGCGCCTATTGCATCAACCTGACCGAAGCCTCCAGCGCGATCCTGGACAAGATCTCGTCGGTGGCCGGCGAGCACGAGAAAATCGTCTTCGCCGGCTTTAGCGACGACGACCTGAAGCAGTTGGACGGCTACCTCAGCAAGATCGCCGCCAACATCGCCAGCCCGAAATAAGGGCCACCGCCCACGAAAAAGGAGCCGCGACGGGGGTCGCGGCTCCTGAAGTGTGTCGATGGATCGCCACCGACGGCTCGCGGGAGGACACCCGCCAACTTCATTCAGTTCTGCGTCATCAGGTCCTTCTTGGTCAGGCTGGTCGCGAACTTGTCGTCGTCCTTCTTGAGGGTCGCCAGCGGCACCGTGACCATCTTGCCTTCCAGCAGGATCTGCGGCGAACCCTTGGCGTCGAGCTTGTAGATGGCGGCCAGCTTCTTGCCGTCGGCGTCGTACAGCAGCTTGCCGACCATCGCCTTGGCCAGGGCGTCCTGCGCCATGGCGGGTTCGACGCTCACGAGCGCCGTAACCGGCAAGATGGCGGCCAGGGCAAGGATGAGGCCAAACTTTTTCACAACCGTAGCTCCGTGTTCACACAAGCGCCGATTCTATCGGCTGATAATGCTAATCTAGGTTAGTATATTCTCACAGTCAAGCCCGTTCTTGCCGCACCGCACAAGAAGCTCGACCGCGATGAATCGAAACGGCCCCGCCGAGGTCCGGCGGGGCCGTCAGATGATCCGTCGGAAGGCCGGCCGCGCGATCAGCGCGGCGGCATCCGGATCGCCCCGTCCAGGCGGATCGTCTGGGCGTTGAAGTAGGTGTTGCGCGCCAGCTCCAGGACCAGGCTGGCGAACTCCTCCGGCTTGCCCAGGCGCTTGGGAAACGGCACCGACTGGTTCAGGGCGTCCCACATGGCCGGGTTCATGTCCTTGAACCGCAGCATCGGCGGGGTGGCGAAGATGCCAGGCATCACCGAATTGACGCGGATGCCCAGATCCATCAGGTCCCGCGCCATCGGCAACACCAGGCCGTTCACGCCGGCCTTCAGCGACCCGTAGGCGATCTGGCCCACCTGCCCGTCCTGGGCGGCGGCGCTGGAGGTCAGGATGATCGAACCGCGCTCGCCGTCTTCCAGCGGCTCCAGCGACGCCATGCCCAGCGCGGCGATCGAGGCGACCCGATAGCTGGCGACCAGCACGCCCTGGGCCGAGAAGGCGTAGTCCTCGGTCGAAAACCGCTTGAACCCGCCGGTTTCCTTGTCCTTGGAGACGGTCTTGCCGCCCTTGGTGACGACGGCGCAGTGGACCAGCACGCGCTCCTGGCCGTTGGCGGCGCGAGCCTTCTCGAAGCCGGCCACCACGCTGTCCTCGGAGGTGATATC
The DNA here is from genome assembly GCF_011045195.1 of Caulobacter soli. Classification (GTDB taxonomy): domain Bacteria; phylum Pseudomonadota; class Alphaproteobacteria; order Caulobacterales; family Caulobacteraceae; genus Caulobacter; species Caulobacter soli. The sequence continues at coordinate 3,957,302 of NZ_CP049199.1, forward strand.
GACCTTGCAGAACAGCGCGCCGATGTCGTCGGCGACCTTCTGGCCGCTCTCCTCGTTGATGTCGAAAATCGCGACCTTGACGCCGGCCGCCAGCAGGGCTTGCGCGGTCGCCAGGCCCAGGCCCGATGCGCCGCCGGTGACGACGGCGGAAAGCGACGAGTCGATTTTCATGATGCTTCTCCCTGGTCCGAGCCGAGCCCGGTTTTGTCGCAGCTATCGCCTCCAGCGGCCGGTGCTCAACCGGCGCCCCACGAACCCCCACGGGATATCGCCAGGGCGTTAAGCCCCGCTCGCGCATCGCGCCCGCGATAGCCGCGCCGGCAAGGGCCCTCACGGGTTGCCGCCATCGCCCCAGCTTCTAGTTTTCGTTGAAGTATCGGCCCCTTGTTCGGCCTGATCGAGATGAGGGGAAGTCCATGACCCAGGTCATGAAAGGCGTGCGCGTTCTGGAGGTGGCCCAGTTCACCTTCGTGCCGGCGGCCGGCGGCGTTCTGGCCGACTGGGGCGCGGACGTGATCAAGGTCGAGCACCCCGTGCGCGGCGACACCCAGCGCGGCTTCCTCAACATGGGCGGGGTCAAGCTGGACCCCCTGCGTCACACGCTGTTCGAGCACCCCAACCGCGGCAAGCGCAGCGTCGGCATCGATGTCTCGACTCCCGAGGGCCAAGAGGTGCTCTACGAGCTGGCCAAGACCGCCGACGTGTTCCTGACCAACTACCTTCCGCAGGTGCGCCAGAAGAACAAGTTCGACGTCGAGCACATCCGCGCGGTCAATCCGAACATCATCTATGCGCGCGGCAGCGCCCTGGGCAACAAGGGTCCCGAGCGCGAGATCGGCGGCTTCGACGGCACCTGCTTCTGGTCGCGCAGCGGTGTAGCCCACGCCATGACCCCGGCCGAGATGGACGGTCCGCTGACCCAGGGCATCCCGGCCTTCGGCGATTCGATCGGCGGCATGTTCATCGCCGGCGGCATCGCCGCGGCCCTCTACAACCGCGAAAAGACCGGCGAGGGCGTCGAGCTGGACGTCTCGCTGCTGAGCGCCGCCTGGTGGGCCTCGGGCGCCCTGATCTCGCAGGTGATGGAGACCGGCATTCTGTCGCGCAATCCCATGCCCACCTCCGGCGGGTCGCTGCGCAATCCGTTCATGGGCAACTTCCGCACCTCGGACGGCGGCACGATCAACCTGTGCATGGTCAGCCCGACCGGCCTGATCCGCGATACGTTCGCCCACGTGGGCGTTCCGGAAGCCGGCGACGACCCGCGTTTCGCGGACCCGCTATTGCTGATCGAGAACGCCGGCGCCGCCAGCGACATCCTGGTCAAGGCGTTCGGCCAGCAGACCTTCGCCTACTGGCGCCAGCACCTGAAGACGATGAAGGGCCAGTGGGCGCCGATCCAGAGCTTCGAGGATCTGCTCACCGACGAGCAGACGGTGGCCAACGACATGATCATCGAGGTCGAGGGCGCCGACGGCGGCGCGCCGCTGCGCCTGGTGCGCGGACCGGTGCAGTTCGACGGTCAGCCGGTGCAGACGACTCGCTCGCCGCAGGCCTCCGAGCACACCGAACTGGTGCTGATGGAGCTGGGCCTGGAATGGGACCGGATCGAGGAACTGAAGTCCAAGGGCGCCATCGCCTAGGCCATTGAGCGGATCCGATCCGGTCGCGCCTGGCGCGATCGGATCGCGCTCGTTTTCGTCCGCCAACGCCCCTTCGAGGCGTCGATGCGGCGCGTTCGTCCGCCTCTGAAATCGAGCGCTCGGCGCCCGGCGAAAACGCATCCGCTCACCGGGCCGGCTCGAAGCGAGCGCCCGACGCCGCGCCATAAAATTCAATCAGAACAAATAGATAAATCATTCCCTCTCCGCCACCACCGGCCGGCGTGCTGGAAATGCTCGTCCATATCCCGCCCCCGTGGACGGAGGAAAATCGCCGCCTTCCCAGACCGCGAGATAGGCGCTAAAAACGGAGGGGCTCTCATCTTTGTTGACAACCCTCCGGTCTTATTGAACACTCCTGTCTATTATAAAAAAATACAGGGAGGCCCAGGCGATGAACGGATCCAACAAGGCCAAATTTGCCAAGCGCGTGATCGAGGTTCTGGAGTTCTTCGACGAGGAACATCCCCAGGCGACGGTGATGGACATCGTCCGCCGCTTCGACCGCCCCCAGTCGAGCACCTCGGAGCTGCTGTACTGCCTCGTCGAGGTGGGCCTGCTCTACAAGGACCCGCACTCGCGCTCCTATTCCCCCACTCCGCGCGCCGCCCTACTGGGCCGCGCCGCCCAGCCCAGCCTGGTGCGTGACGGTCGCCTGACCGGCCTGATCGACCGCCTGAGCGCCCAGACCGGCCTCGGTGTCGGCGTCTTCGGCATGGTCGGCCTGCAGGTCCAGCTGTACAGCTGGCGCGGCGGCCAACGCGCCCTGCGCACCTCCAACCCCTTCGGCATCTGCGGCGGCCAGAAGGACCACCTGTCCTGCTCGGCGGCCGGCTGGCTGCTGCTGTCGACCATCCCCCAGCCGCGCCGCGAAAGCATGCTGCGCCGCCTGAACGCCGAGGCCGCCGCGGACCGCAAGTTCTGCGTTTCGGACCTGGCCGCCCGGGTCCAGCAGTGCCACGAGCAAGGCGCCGTGACGGACGTGGCGGGCTTCGACTCCAACGCCCAGTTCACCGCCATGCTGCTGCCGGGCCTGCCCCAGAACCAGCCCCTGGCCATCGGCTTCGCCTACGAGCCCAGCGAACACATCGATCCGACCGCCCTGCTGCAAACGCTGAAGGACGCCGTCGATCGCTGCTTCGAGGAGCAGGCCGCCTCGTCCGTGGTCCAGCCGCTGTTCGTGCCCCCCAGCGTCGCGACGCCCGCCATGGCCGGGATGGCGATGTAACCAGCCTTTCGGGCCGGTGCCTGGCGTCGGCTCGTCTCCATAAAATCTAGGAACTCGAGCACCGCCAGGCGAACCCCGCCCGGCGGTGTTTTTTTGCGCGCCGCCGTGACCTAGGTCGCGGCCCGCTCGCCCAGCGGCCGCCGAACGGACGTGGAGAAGTCCATCACCGCGCCGACCCGCCTCGCCTTCTCCTTGCGGCCTGGCTGGAAGGTGAAGCAGTTGGCGGGCATGCGCGTGGCGTCCGACTGCCGCTCCATCGGGATCGCCCGGCCATGGGCGATGATGGCCGCCCAACGCAGCAAGCGCGCCGCTTCGCGCCCTTGCTCGTCCAGGGCGGCTATCCATTCGCCCAGTTGGAACAGGGTCTTGCCGGCCGCCTCAGCGGGTTCCTCAACCAGCTTGTCCCGCTCGACGAGACGCAGCGCCGACGCGCCCTCGCGGGTGATCTCGGCGACGCGCACGCCGTCGACCGCATCGGTCACCGTGATCTCGTAGCGGGTCGGCGCGGCGTCGCGCGCATGGGCGGCGGCGGTCACCGCCATGTCGTGCAGGTGCGTGCAGTTCATCTGCTTCTCGCCCCGCGCGGCCGCCTCGTCCAGCCTGGCGCCCGTGAAGGTCTCGCTCAGCTGCTGCACCGCGCCCGGACAGGTCGACCAGGGCGCGCGGACCATGTCGGCTTCGACGCCGACGATGGTCTGGCCGTCGTGACGCAGGGTGACGCCCATGTGGTGGTAGTCGTCCTCGACCCAGGCGCTGACCCATCCCTCGCCCGGCGTCACGAGCACATGGCGATGAAACGCGGGTTGGGTCACTTCGAGCGCCTTCAGTCCTTGGCCAGCAGCAGCGCCGCGGCCATCGGCCCGCCGCCGGACGTGGTGACGGCCACCTTCGGGTCGCCGGGAATCTGGCGCGCGCCGCCCTCGCCGCGCAGCTGCACCGCGGCCTCGAAGGCGAAGCCGAAGCCGTGCAGGCGTCCCCAGCCCAGTTGGCCGCCGCCGGTGTTCATCGGCAGCTCGCCATCGCGGGCGATCCGCTTGCCCCCCTCCAGGAATCGGCCGCCCTCGCCCACCCCGCAGAAGCCCAGCCCCTCGAGCCAGGTGATCGGCTGGAAGGCGAAGCCGTCATAGAGCTGGACGGTGTCGACGTCCTTGGGCTGGTAGTCGGTGTTGGTCCAGAGGTCGCGGCCGGTGACGTAGGCGCTGGCCCACTCGGCCTGGTCCCAGCTGTAGCGCTCGACCGAGCCGGCCGAGGCCGCGATGCGGATCGGCGTGGTCTTGACCTCGTCCAACGCGTCGCCGGCCGAGACGATGATCACCGTCGCGGCGTCGGTGAAGCGGTCGCAGTCGTACAGGCAGAACGGCGACGAGATCATCCGCGCCGACATGTACTCGTCCATGGTCAGCGGTTTCTTGACCAGGGCGCGCGGATTGATCGCCGCGTTGGCGTGGTCGTTCAGCGCCACCTGGGCCAGTTGCTCGCGCGTCAGGCCGTAGCGCTTCATGTGGCGCATGGCGAACTGGGCGGTCCAGTTGGCGGCCGAGAAGGCGCCGAACGGCGAGACCCATTGCGAATTGCCGGTCACGCCCTCACGGCGCTCCAGCGGCGGAAACTCGTCAGGCCGCGACATGGCGGCGGCCTCGTAGACCGTGCGGAAGCAGAGGACGTGACGCGCCAACCCCGCCCTCACCGCATTGGCGGCCTCGGCGATCGCGCCCAGCTGGGCGGTCATCTCGGCCGCGCCAATGTGCCAGTGCGTCTTCAGGCCTAGTGTCTCGATCAGCTCGTCCGAGCCGATCGGCGAGAAGCCGAGGAAGGTCGGCATCTTGCCGGGATAGGTCGCCACGCCGTCGATCTGGTCCAGCGTCAAGCCGGCGTCGGCGATGGCTTCCTTGACCGCGTCGACCGTGAGACCCAGCGGCGAGCGGGCCAGCCGGACACCGACCTCCGACATGCCCAGGCCGGTGATATAGGCTTCCCGCGCCACGCTCAGCCTGCCTTCTCGAACAGCGGAAACCAGACGCCGTCCTGCTCGTCGAACACGACGCGCACGGGGTCGTCGATGTCGACCGCGTCCACCGGACAATTGACGATGTTGGTCGTCAGATAGACCCCCGGCGCATCATCCAGCTTCACCCGGGCGATGACGAAGGGCACGTCCATGTCCTTGGCCCAGGCCTGGTAGTTGACGGTGTAGGTGTCGACGACGCCCGTACCGGCGACGGCATGAGGGGCGACGTTTTCCGACAGGCAGAACCGGCAGATCTCGCGCGGCGGATGGATGAACCCGCCACAATCGCCGCACTTGGCGATGTTCAGCTTGCCCTCGGCCCCGCCGGTCCAGAAGGCGCGATTGTCCTTGTCCAGCCGGGGCCGCGAGCGCGTCCAGGTCAAGCTCAGACGTCCCAGACCAGATACAGCTCGTCCGGACCGATCACGTGGCCGCCGTGGAAGCTCACTTCCTTGGTGGGATCGATGCGGAATTCCGGCAGGATCTTCAGCATCTCCTCGTACAGCACCTGCAGCTCGATGCGCGCCAGGTGCGAGCCCAGGCAGCGGTGCGGACCGGTGCCGAACGCGATGTGCACCTTGTTCTCGCGGGCCAGGTTGTAGGCGGCCGGATCGGCGAACTCGGTCGGGTCCAGGTCGGCGGCCGGCAGGAAGAGGAAGGCCCGTTCGCCCTTCTTCATCTGCACGCCCTCGAACTCGACATCGTCCAGCAGGAAGCGCGGCGGCACGGTGAAGGTGTAGCGGCGCAGCAGCTCCTCGCCAGCCTCGGGCACCAGGGCCAGGTTCTCGCGCAGTTGCTTCTGCAGCTCGGGATGCATGGCCAGGTGGCGCACGCCCAGGCCCATGCCGTTCATCACGGTGTCGAGCCCGGCGATGAACAGCATCACCGCATAGTTCTCGATGTCGTGCAGGGTCGCCGGCTTGCCGTTGTACTCCGACTGCCAGAGCATCGAGATGATGTCGTCCTTCGGATTGTCGCGGCGATCCAGGATCGTCTCGTTCATCGCGTCGGCCACCTTGCGCAGGCGCAGCTGCGTGGCCTGGGAGTCGCCGATCGGCGAATGCAGGTGTTCGGCGACCAGGTCGCGATAGACGCGGCCCTTCTCGACCGGCAGGCCGAACAGCTCCAGGAAGATGGTCACCGGCAGCGGCTCGGCGATCGCGGTCATGAACTCGCAGCCGCCGTCCGGCTTGACCTTCTCGACCAGCTCGGCCGCCAGCTTGCGGATGCTGTCCTTCAGCCCCAGCATCGCCTTGGGCGAGAACGGCTTCTGGAGCGGACCGCGATAATAGGTGTGGTGCGGCGGATCGACGGTGATCGGCAGCGGGATGAGCATCTTCTTCTCATCCGGCAGGTTGGCGTTCATGTGCGCCAGCATCTCGTAGGGCATCGGCGCGTTGCTGAAGATCTCCGGCGCGCGCGAGGCGTTGTAGACCGCGCTGTGACCGCGCAGGATCCAGTGGCCGCCATGACGCGGGGTCCAGAAGATCGGCGGCGCGGTCTTGGCGATCTCCAGGATGCGCGCGTGGGCGTCCTTGCGCAGCGCCGGGTCGTAGTAGTGGTCGTAATCGAACACCAGGGCGTCCGGCACGTGATCCGGCTTCGGAACGGCTGGGCTCAGAGCAACTTGGACCATGGGACTTCTCCGGCGTTTGCCGCTGACTTTGATTATGCGCGGCGTCGGTGAAGACGCCCGCGCAGCTTGGACCCTGTGTCGCGCGCACCCCCGCCCATGGCAATGCCCGCCCCGCGATGGCGGCCGGCAATAACGCCAGGGCGATTGCACGCGAACCGGACGGCGGGCGGCGTTGATCGTACGCTTGTTCTCCGTTCATAGGATTGCCCAAGCAAAGTCTGGGAGGAGGCTGCCATGAGGATTCGCATCGAAAAAGGCGCCTGCGTCGGCAACGCCCGCTGCGCCGCGGTTTCCAAGGAACTCTACGTCCTGGACGACGACGGCTACATCGACACCGAAGGCTTCGACGTCCCCGAGGGCATGGAAAAGCTGGCCAAGTACGGCGCGCGCGCCTGCCCTGAAAAGATCATCTACGTCGAGGAAGACGACGGCACGATCTCCTGGCCGCTGAAGAAGCCCGCCTGATCCCCTTCCCGATTCAAGCCTCCTACGGAGCAGAAAGAATGACCGACGTTTTGGGCTACAAGGGCAAGCGGGTGATCGTCACCGGTTGCTTCTCGGGCATGGGTGAAGCCACCGCCAAGCTGCTGCTGGACCTGGGCGCCGAAGTGCACGGCCTGGACTACAAGGACTCGGCCCTCCCGCTGGCGTCATTCAACAATGTCGACCTGCGTGACCCCGCCTCGATCGAGGCCGGCGTGGCCGCGATCGGCGGCAAGGTCGACGCGTTGTTCAACTGCGCGGGCCTGCCCCAGTCGTTCCCGCCGCTGGACGTGATGAAGGTCAACTTCATCGGCACGCGTCACCTGACCGAGCAGGTCGTGCCGCTGATGGGCCCGGGCGGCGCGATCGCCAGCATCGCCTCGACGGGCGGCCTGGGCTGGAGCCGCCGCATCCCGACCAGCATGGAAATCATCGCCACCAAGGGCTTCCAGGCCGCGGTCGACTGGTGCGAAGCGCACATGGACACCGTCGCCGAGGGCTACTCCTTCTCCAAGGAGAACGTCATCGTCTGGACCCAGTTCACCGGCGCCCACCTGATCAAGAAGGGCATCCGCATCAACTGCACCCTGCCCTCGCCGACCCAGACCCCGATGATGCAGACCTTCGAGGCCGCCTCGGGCAAGGACGTGGTCGAGGCCGCGACCCAGCCGATGGGCCGCTACTCGACCGCCGCCGAGCAGGCCGGCGGGCTGGTGCTGATCAACAGCGACCTGGCCAGCATCGTCAACGGCGTGGTGTTCCCGGTCGACGGCGGCTTCATGGGCGGCGTGGCGACCGGCCAGGTCGACCTCAGCGTCATGATGCGTCGTCGCGGCTAAGGACAAGTTTGGCCATGAATTTCGACCTGCCCGAAGATCAGGAAATGATGCGCGACATGTTCGCGCGCTTCCTGGACGCCAACAGCTCGACGGCGCGCGTGCGGGCGGCCGAGCCGTCCGGTTTCGACCCGGCGCTCTGGAAGGGTCTGGCCGAGCAAGGCGCCCTTTCGATCCGCGTGCCCGAAGCGGCCGGCGGGCTGGGTCTTGGCCTGATCGACGCCGTGCTGCTGATGGAAGAGGCCGGTCGCACCCTGGCCTCGGGCCCGCTGGCCGAGGCCCTGGTCGCCGCGCGCCTGCTGGCCCAGTTGGGCGGGGACCAGAGCGGTCTTCTGGACCAGGTTCTGGCCGGCGAGACCGTCCTGACCCTGGCCCTGCATGACCTGGCCGTCCAGCCGCGCCAGTGGGTCGCCGGGGGCCTCGTCGCCGATCAAGTCATCGCTCGCAAGGGCCAGGACGTCGTGCTGGTCGCCGTGCCGGCCGCCGCCCGGGTCGCCGAGGAAAACCTGGCCTCGACCCCGCTGGCCGAGATCGACTTCGCCGCCTTGCCGCAGACCGTGCTGGCTTCCGGCGACAACGCCCTGGCCACCTTCGCCGCCGGCGTCGAGGAGTGGAAGCTGCTGATCTCGGCCGCCTTGGCGGGCCTGGGCCGGGAGGCGCTGAAACTGGCCGCCGCCTACGCCAGCGAGCGCAAGCAGTTCGGCCAGTTCATCGGCCAGTTCCAGGCCATCTCGCACCCTCTGGCCGATCTCGCCTGCGAGGTCGACGGCGGCAAGTTCCTGGTCTGGAAGGCCATCCGCGACATCGCCGACGGCGCGCCCGAGGCCGCCGCGGCCGTCTCGATCGCCATCTGGTGGAACAACCAGGCCGCCGCCCGCACGGTGGCCCAGGCCCTGCACACCTTCGGCGGCTACGGCCTGACCACCGAGTACGACATCTTCCTGTTTAACCTGCGCGCCAAGGCTTGGCCGCTGGTGCTGGGCGACCCGCAACGGTTGCTCGACGAGGCCGGCCGCCGCCTCTACGCTGGCGAGACCGCCGCGCTGCCCGAGGCCGGCGAGAGCCCGATCGAGTTCGATCTGGGCGAGGACGCCCGCACGATCACCGACGAGATCAACGCCTTCTTCGCGGCCAACGTGACGCCGGAGATGCGCGACACCTTCCACTACAGCTGGGAAGGCTACAATCCCGAGCTCAACAAGAAGCTCGCCGCCGCCAACCTGCTCTATCTGGGCCTGCCCAAGGACGTCGGCGGGCGCGGCCTGTCGCCCTACGCCAAGATCGCGGGCATGGATGCGTTCGAGGCCCAGGGCTACAACAACCCCGCCGCCGGCGTCTCGCAGATGGTGGCGCTGATCATCAACCGCTTCGGCACCGAGGAGCTGAAGAAGGACGTCCTGCCCCAGATCATGGCGGGCGAGGTGATCTGCAGCCTGGGCTATTCCGAACCCGCCTCGGGCTCGGACGTGTTCGCCGCCCAGTGCCGCGCCACGCCCGACGGCAACGGCTGGCGCATCGACGGCACTAAGATGTTCACCAGCGGCGCCAACCTCGCCAGCTACGTCCTGCTGCTGGCCCGCACCAATCCCGAGGTCGCCAAGCACAAGGGACTGACGATGTTCATCGTGCCCCTGAAGACCCAGGGCGTCACGGTCCAGCCCGTCTACACCTTCCAGGACGAGCGGACGAACATCACCTTCTATGACGGCGTCCACGTGCCCGACAGCTACCGGCTGGGCGAGGTCGACGGCGGCGTGCGCACCATGAGCGCCAGCCTGGAGCTGGAGCACGGCGGCGGCTTCGCCAAGTATCAGCGCGCCATGCTCGACGCCGGCGAGAAGCTGTGCCGCGAGATCACCTGGCGGGGCAAGCCGCTGATCGAGGACGCCGCGGCCCAGGCTCGCCTGGCCCGCACCACGGCCAACCTGTGGGTCTCCGAATTGCTGACCTACCGCGCCACCTGGGTGATCGCCGAGAAGAAGACCAACCTCGCCTATGGCCCGATGGCCAAGATGTTCTCGTCCGAGAAGTTCCTCAGCGACGCGCGCGACCTGCTGGACCTGACCGCCCCCTACTCGCTGTCCAAGCGCAAGGGACCGGCGGCCGAGATCAACATGTTCTACCGCCACGCCCAAGGCTCTACGATCTACGGCGGCACCAGCGAAGTGCACCGCTCGATGATCGCCGAGCGGGGGCTCGGTCTGCCGCGTACGCGGGCCTAAGGAGACGTCATGTCGGAAGAACCGCACCTCCTGACGGAGGAACAGGACGGCGTCCTGATCGCGACGCTGAATCGTCCCGACAAGCTGAACGCGCTGTCGGCCGAGACCATGCAATTGTTCGAAGCGGCGCTGCACCGCTTCCGCGACGAGCCCGACCTGAAGGTGATGCTGATCCGGGCCACCGGTCGCTATTTCTGCTCGGGCGCCGATCTGCGCGGCGGCTCGCCGACCGCCACGCCGCGCACCGCCTCCGGCATTCGCGAGAACCATCGCCTGCGGCTCAACGGCATGCATCGCATCTATGACGAGATGGAGCATATCGAGAAGCCGATCGTCATGGCCATTCACGCGCCTTGCGTTGGCGGCGGGCTCGAGATGGCGCTGTCCTGCGACTTTCGCCTGACGGCCAAGAGCGCTTCGTTCGCCTTCCCCGAAGGTCTGTTCGGCACGCTGCCGGCCTCGAACGGCGTCAGCCGCCTGACCCGCCTGTGCGGCCCCCACTGGGCGCGCTGGCTGATCATGGGCAACCAGAAGGTCGACGCCGACCGCGCCCTGATCATGGGCCTGGCCCACGACGTCCTGCCCGATGAGGGCTTCCAGGACGCCGCCCTGGACTTCTGCCGCCACCTGACCAAGTCGTCGGGCGAGCAGATGGGCGCGGCCAAGATCGCCATCGACCTGGCCGCCGAGCTGGGTCGCGAAAGCGGCCGCCATGTCGAGCGCATGGCCAACAGCGCCCTGATGCTGAACCCCGCCTATCTCGAGGGGATCGAGCGCTACATCAAGAACCTGGGCGGCAAGGGAAAGTAGCGGTCGAGCGCCCTAAGCGTCCGTCCGCGCCAGCGCGCGGAAGTCGCGGATGCCCAGCTCCAGCAGGCGCGCCTCGGAGCGCAGGAAGTTGCGCACGTTCGGGGCGAACTGGCCGGGGATCACGGTCGGCAGGATGCGGTCGGTGGCGATGGTCACGACGCGCTCGATGCCCGTATAGAGCACCGTCGCCATGCCTGCGGCCTGGGAGCCCGCCTCTTGCGGATCCTGGTCCATCTGCATGACCAGCAAGCGCATGACCGGTTGCGCCGCCTGGACGCGGTTGGCCATCATCCGCTTGTCGCGCTGGTCGGACATGCTGTTGCGCAGGTGGAGCACGGCCGAGTTCTTGTGCCAGAAGCCGTGCAGCGCGGTGACGAACTCCAGGCAGTGGGCGTTCAGCGTCTCGTCCGGCCACCGCTCGCGCAGATGGCCCAGATAGGCGGTTTCCGCCTCGGCCATCACCGGCTCCAGGACGGCCAGCAACAGCTCGGTCAGGTCGGCGAAATAGAGGTAGAGCGACGTCATGCCCAGGCTGGCCTGACGCGCCACCGCGCTCAGCGAGAACGGAACGTCGCTAGGCGTCGCCAAGAGCTCGTTGGCCGCCACCAGGATGCGGTCGCGCGTCAGGCGCCCCTTGCGACCCAGCCGCTGACCGTTGAGGTTATGGCTGCTCGCCTTGGCGGCCAGCGCGGCGGCTCCGCGTTTCGCGGTCACGGCGTCCGTCGTCTTGCTGGCCTCCACGCTCAAGATATCCTCCGTGCCTAGGCGGCGCGCCATGCGATCAATTTGGTCTCGAGGAACTCCTCGATCCCTTCCAGACCCCACTCGCGACCCACGCCGCTAGCCTTATATCCGCCAAAGGGCAAGTCGCCGGCGATGCACATGCCGCCGTTAACGCTAATCGAACCCGAGCGGATGCGCTTGGCCACGTTCATGGCGCGGTCCAGATCACCCGAGCTGACGCCGCCCGACAGGCCGTAGGCGCTCTCGTTGGCGATGCGGATGGCGTCGTTGTCGTCCTCGAACGGAATGACCACCAGCACAGGGCCAAAGATCTCTTCCTGGGCGATACGCATGTCGTTGGTCACGTCGCCAAAGCAGGTGGGCTCGATGAAATAGCCGCCGCCCTTGTCGGGCCGGGCCTTGCCGCCGGCCAGCAGCGTGGCGCCCTCTTCCTTGCCCAGCTCGATATAGGACAGCACACGCTCCATCTGACGCTTGGAGACGACCGGGCCCATGATGTGCTTGGGATCGTCGAACACGCCCCAATTGTCGCCGAAGCTGCCATAGGCGTGCTTGAGGATGCCCTTGGCCTCCTCGTAGCGGCTCTTGGGCACCAGCAGGCGCGACTGGACCGCGCAGCCCTGGCCCGCGTGGAAGACCAGCATGGCCTGGGCCACTTCCATGGCGAAGTTGGGGGCGTCGTCGAGCACGATCTTGGCCGACTTGCCGCCCAGCTCCAGGAACACGCGCTTCAACGACGCCGCGCCCTGTTCCATGATCCGCTTGCCCACGCCGGTCGAGCCGGTGAAGGAGATCAGATCGACGCGCGGGTCCTGGACCAGCATCTCGCCGGCCAGGGCCGGATCGGCGCCGAACACCACGTTGATCACGCCCGGCGGGAAGCCGGCTTCCTTGGCCAGCTCGCCGAAGATCGCGCCCATGCCGGGCGTGTTCGGAGCGGGCTTGAGGATCAGGGTGCAGCCGGCCAGCAGCGCCGCGACCACCTTGCCGACATTGACGTACAGCGGAACGTTCCAGGGCGTGATCGCGCCAACCACGCCGACCGGCTCGTACACCGCCTTGCGGACCGTCTCGAAGCCGTAGCCGTGGCGCGAGCCGTAGTCCTTTTCCCAGCGCACTTCGGGGAAGACCTTCAGGTAATCGTCCCAGCCGTCCAGGGCCATGTCGACGTGGGCGCGGCCCACCGCGCCCCAGGCGGCGCCGGCCTCGTTGCGGGCCAGGTCCGAAAGGCGTTCCTTGTTGGCCTCGAACAGCGCGCGCAGCTTGGTGACCAGGGCCACGCGCTTTTCGACATTGGTCGACCAGTCGGTCTCGTCGAAGGCGCGGCGGGCGGCGGCGATCGCGGCCTCGACGTCGGCGGCCGAGGCGTCGGCCGCCTTGCCCACGGGCTCACCGGTCCACGGGCTGATCACGTCGAAGGTCTTGCCGCCTTCGGCGCCGCGCAGCACACCGTCGATATAGAGCTTCGCGTCGGGGAGGCTGGTCATGGTGATCGTCTTCCTGTCGAATTTCGATACGAGGCGGCGGGCTAGCGCCGGCTGCCGCTGAGGGTGACCAGGCCGACGTGCAGGTCGGCCGGCATGTCGAGCACCGCGCGGAACGCGTCGGTGACCGACCTGTAGTGAGAGATCGGACGTTCCCGCAGGTTCAGGCCGACCTTGGCGTTCTCCTGGGCGAAGCGCACGGCGACCTCCATCGGCCAGTTCGTGCCGGTCTTGGTCTCGTCCATCATCTGGCCGGCGCGCACCACGGTGACGCGCACCCCGGCGCTCTCCAGCTCGCGCGACCACATGTCGGAAACGAACTCCACACCGGCCTTGGTGCCGGCGTACATCCACAACATCGGCATCCGCACGTTCACGGACTCGCTGGTGACGTTGATGATGTGGCCGGCGCCGCCAAACAGCGGCAGGGCGGCGCGGGCGCAGAAGATCGGACCAGCCAGGTTGGTGTTCAACGCGGTCAGGATCTGGGCGTCGCTGGCCTCGGCCAGGGTGAAGGGTTCGAAGACGCCGGCGTTGTTGATCAGCACGTCGATCTTGGGATGGCGCTCGGCCACCTTGGCGAAGGCGGCGCGGACCTTGTCCGGATCGCCGACGTCGCACTCGACCGCGAAGTGCGGCGCGCCCAGCTCGTCGGCGATGGCCTGCACCTTGGACAGCGTGCGGCCCAGCAACACCACGGTGTCGCCATCGGCGGCCAGACGCCGGGCCAGCGCTCGGCCCAGACCATCACCCGCCCCGGTCACTACGACGACTTTGCCCACGATCCGCCCTACAGTCTTATTGCTTGTCGTTAGCTAACTGCGCCCACGCCCCGCCCCCGACAAGAGGGGGGCGTATCGCGCCCACGATAGGTGCGAAACCTCAGCCGGCGGGCCGCGCGAAATCGGCCGGATAGACCGACAGGTCGCCGTCATAGGCCACGCCGCCTGACCAGAATTCGGTCCCGCTGATCTTCTTGAAATAGTGCACCGTCCGGGCGGTCGAGCCGGACGACGAGCGCTCCTGGAACGCCACGCCGCTGGGGCTGACGCCGCGGGCGCGGGCGCTGAAATCCTTGACCGTGAACAGCAGATCGTCGGTCTGCTGGGCGCAGAACACCAGGTCGCTGCCCGGGCAGTAGCGGACCGGCTCGATCTGCAGAGGCGACAGCCGGCCGCGCTTCATCGCCACCTTGCCGGGCACCCGGCTGACCTCGGGCATGTGCACCTCGTCGTACCACTTGTGGTACTCGGCCTCACGCCCGGCGATGAAGTTGGCCAGGATGATGCTGACGCCGGAGAAGGGCTTGTCCTTGCGATGGTTGGGGCTGGAGACCCAGTCCGAATACATCGCGTAGGTGTGGATGCGCTCGCTCTCGGTCGCGTCGTCGATCAGCCCGGCGTCGCGCGCCTCGGCCAGCAGCGGACCTAGGGCCGGCAGGTCGATCTGGGGCGCGGGATAGTCGAACTCGTAGACGCTCATGAAGCGCCAGGGCTGGGGAATGTCGGGCATGATCTGCTCGCGAGACACCTCGTAGCGATCGGCCGAAACGAAGCCACGCAACCGGGCCAGGTCTTCGCGATGCTTGCCGTCGAACCACGTCGCGTAGTCAGCCTCCTTGCCGGCGGGGACGTTGTGCAGGTGGAGGGTCGTGTACAGGCTCATTCCCTACTCTCTTCCGACTTGCCTTCAGACGGGCGCGGTTTGGAGCACCCTATCACCGCCGTGAAGGGCGGCGCGCCAAACCCATATCGCGGTGGCGTTGTTGACCCACGGAGGACGGCGGCCCACCTTCGAGGGGCGCTTCAAGGGGAGTTTTCCATGACCGCATCGGCCCCTGCCTCGCCCCGTTTCGCGCTGTTTCGCGGCGCGCAATCCCGGGACTTCGAGCAAAGCGGGATCATGTCCCAGGGCATGCCGACCGAGACGGAAATGGCCGGCGCCACGGCGGCCGTCAGCGCGGGCATGCTGGACGGCACCACCGTGCGGCTGCTGTTCGAGATGCCGGGCCTGAGCCTGGCCCACGCCTGGTTCAAGAGCGGCTTTCCGTTGCCGCGCCACACCCACAATGTCGACTGCCTCTACTACATCCTGGCCGGCTCCTTGCGGATCGGCAGCGAGGAACTGGGCCGTGGCGACGGGTTCTTCGTCGGCGCCGACGTGCCCTACGCCTATGTGCCCGGACCCGACGGCGTGGAGGTTTTGGAGTTTCGCGGCTCCAACAGCTTCGACATCAAGATGCTGGCCGACAATCCGGCGTTCTGGGCCAAGGCGGTCGAGAAGGTGGAGCGCAGCCGCGACGCCTGGAGTCGGGAAACACCGCCTTCGGGCGTGCCGTTGTAAGGCCCGAGGACACCTCCTCCGTCCGTGGCGAATTCCTCGTCCTTCGACAAGCTCAGGATGAGGAATTCGAATTCAGCCGCCGCAACAGTCGCCCTCATCCTGAGCTTGTCGAAGGACGAGGGCGGCTCCTCAGCGCCTACCGCTTAGTGCGAAGGCGGTCTCAGCCTGACGGCTGCATCTCCAGCCACAGCCGGGTCAGCCGGGACTCGGCGATCTTCCAGTCGCCGTCCTGGCGGACATAGCGTTCGTGATAGTGGCCCGCGCCGCTCAGCTTGCGGCCATTGGACCAGGACAATTGGTCCTGCATCGCCCACACCGCGCGCGCCGCGTCGCCGTCGATCTCGATCTCCGGGCTGTGCACGTGGTGGACGGTCTTGGCGGCGTCGAGCGAGGCGCGGATGCTGGCCAGCGCCGCCTCGCGACCTTCCATGCGGGGACCGCCGGAGGGCGTCGTGTCGATAACCACGTCCGGCGTGAACAGGTCCGCGTAGGCCGCCCAGTCCTTGGTGTCCAGGAACCGGCAGTAGCGCGCCTTGAGGTTGGCGATCGCCAGCCAGTCGGCGAACCCCGGCGCGGTCATATGCGGAAGCCGCGCATCTGGTTGCCGCCGTCGCACAGGATGATCTGGTTGTTGATGAAGCTGCCTTCGTCCGAGGCCAGGAAGACGCCGAGATTGGCGATGTCCTCGGCCGTGCCCTGGCGCTTGACCGACTGCATGCCCTTCAGCCGCTCCCAGTTGTCGTCGGCGACGCCGTCGCGGGCGGCCTCGGTCTGCATCAGGCCCGGCGCGATGCCGACGCAGCGGATCTCGTCGGCGCCGAACTGCATGGCCATCGCGTGGGTGAAGACGTTGAGCGAGGCCTTGGTGATTCCATAGGCGGTGGCGGGGTTGTAGCTGGCCATCGAGGACTTGTTGATGATCACCCCCTTGGCCTTGGCCAGGGCGGGACGCAGGGCCTCGGCCAACAGCATGGGCCCGATGGTGTTGACCGCGAAGAAGTGCTGCCACTTGGCCTGGCCCAGGCCGAAGAAGCCCCGCGCGATCTCGCCGGCGTGCAGGCCGGCGTTGTTGATCAACACGTCGAGGCGTTCGTGCTTGGCCACGATCTCAGCGCCGAAGGCCTGGATCTGCGCCTCATCCGCCATGTCCAGGCGATGGGTCGAGGCGCTGCCGCCGACGCCCTCGACCAGCGTCATGCTCTCGTCTAGCCCGGCCTCGTTGATGTCGGCCAGGATCAGGTGAGCGCCCTCACGTCCGAAGGCCAGGGCATAGGCGCGGCCCAACCCGCCGGCGGAACCGGTGACCAGAACGGTCTTGCCTGCGAAACGCTGGGTCATGGTCTGCGGTCCTCGTGAACTAGAGCAGGCGCGTGAAGGTGACGCGCGCGATCCGCCAGCCTTCTGGCGTGCGGCGGAATTCGTCGCTGTAGCGCCCTCGGACCAGGTCCACCTCGCCGGTTTCACGGCGCTTGAGGTGAGCCATCACGGTCCAGTCGCCCCTGGCGGTGTCACCGGCAATCTCGATCATCGGCGTATGGATCATGTGCAGGACCCACTCCGAATTGCCGGCGATCGCCGTGCACAGGAACGAGCCCAGCGTGTCGACGCCCTGCATCGGGTCGAAGCCGTAGTCGGCGGTGACGTCGGGCAGGAAGACCGTCGACCGGAACGCGGCCAGCGCGCCTTCGGGATCGTCGGCCGCGCTGTCGGCGACGGCGCAGTAGCGCGCCTTCAGGTTCTGGATCGCCAGCACGTCCTCGGTGAGCGTACTCACGCCTCGGCCTCCAGGCGCTTGACGACGGCGGCCTTCAGGTCGGCGGTCTTGATCTTGGCGCTGCCGGTCAGTTGCAGCACGTCCTCGCCGAAGAACAGCACGCGGCGCGGAACCTTGTAGCTGGCCAGTTCGGCCTTGGCGAAGGCCTGGACCGTCTTCTCGTCCAGGATCGCGCCGTCATGCGGCACGATGCAGGTCACCACCAGTTCGCCCAGCGTGTCATGCGGCACGCCGACGGTCTGGGTCACCTTCACGCCCGGGCACTGCTTGAGGACCGTGTCGATCTCGATCGGCGAGACATTGGCCCCGCCGGTCTTGATGATGTCGTTGAGCCGCCCCTGCCAGTACAGCCGCCCCTCGGCGTCGACATAGCCGCCGTCGCCGGTGCGGAAGAAGCCTTCGGCGTCCAACGTCTCGTCCAGGGGCGTGCCGATATAGCCCAGCATCAGGGTCGGGCCCTTGACGGCGATCTCGCCGCGTTCGCCCAGCGGCACGACCACGCCGGTCAGCGGGTCGATGATCTTGAACACCCCGCCCGGCTGCGGCTTGCCGCTGCTGCCGGCGATCTCCTGGTCGGACGTGCCCGACGGATAGATGGCGCTGATCGTGAAGGTCTCGGTGTTGCCGTACGCCGCCATCGGCTCCTGCCAGGTGGTCTTCACCGTCGGGTGGCGGCCCAGCGGCGTCTTGGCGTCAACATATTTGAGGGTGGCGAGATTGACGTCGTTCCAGTTCGACGCCGCCTCCAGCTGAGCCCACTGGTGCGGCCAGGCGACGGCCATGGTGGCCTTCTCGGCCTGCATCAGGGCCAGGGCCTCCTCGGCCTGGAAGGTGGGCTGCAGGACCAAGGCGCCGCCGCTGGACAGGCCGCCGCCGATGGCCATGCCGAAATTCCCCGACCAGAAGAAGCCGTTGGCCGACCAGATCCGCACGTCGTCGCCAGCCGCGTAGTAGCGCTTCCAGCGCCACAGCTGCAGCGTCACGCCGCGATGGGCGCTGAGAATGCCCTTGGGCTTGGCGGTCGAGCCGGACGAGAAGAACAGCACGCCGGGATCGGCGGGCGTCACCATCGCGGCGGTGGCCTTCACCAGGTCCGGCGACACCGCCTGGCCGCGCGCCAGGAACGCGCTCCAGTCCTCGATCGCCCCCTCGCCGCCGCCGATCGAGGCGATGTGGCGCAGGAACGGAAATTTGGTCACGGCCAATTCGCCGGGCCTGGCCGAGGCGATCGCCGGCTCCAGCGCCGTCACCATCTCGGCGAAGTCCTTCTTCAGGACGTGGCGCTCCAGCAGCAGCACCGAGCAGGCCGAGGACGCCAGCAAGTGCTCCAGCTCGGCGGGCGTCGAGAAGGTGCTGAGCGTGGTGGCGACGCAGCCGGCCAGGGCCGCGCCGAAACAGGCCGACAGGAATTCGGGCCGATTGGTCATCAGCACGCCGACGCGCGTCCCCTTGCCCACGCCGCAGGCCAGCAGCGCGCGAGCGACTTCATTGGCCCGATCCCACAGCTGGTCGTAGGTCCAGCGGGTCGCGGCGCCGCCCTCGTGCAGGACCAGCGCCTCGCGCGGACCGAAACGCTCGGTGACATCCCGAAGCCAGCCCCCCAACGTCAGGGCGCCCAGGCCCTCCTCCTCGGAAAGAGGAGGACCCGAGATGATCGAGAGCGGCCGGTCGGTCATGTCACGCCTACTTTGCCGACTACTTCAGCGGCAGCTCGACATCGGCGGTCGATTTCACGAGCACCATGCCGTCTTGGTTGGAGAGCGTCAGGGTCACGCGGACCAGCGGGATGCCCCATTCGGTGACTTCTCGCTTCTCGACCACTTCGGCGTCGAAATAGGTGACGTCACCTTCGAAGGCCGGGCCGCGGAAGTCGGACTTGATCCAGCGCACGAAGCCGTCGTGGCCGGCCCAGAAGGCCAGGTAGTCGGTCGCCCAGGCCTGCATCGTCGCGCCATAACCGTACGAGCGGCTCATGCCGACCTCGCCCGCCTTCTGGTCGTCGACGTGGCCGCGCGACGGGCCGAGATAGAGGCCGTCACGCTTGCGCGGATCGATGAACGCGCCCTCCTCGTCGAAGCCGAAGCCCTCGGCCCAGCCGGGGTCCTGATAGACCCACGGATCCTTGACGCCTTCCGGCGCGACCCAGTCGAAGCTGCCCCAGATGTTGAACAGGAACGCGCGGTACTCGGTCGCGAAGCTGGCCTTGGTGTGCGGGCCGATGACGCGGCGGGTCAGCTTGTCGCCGACCTGGACGTCTTCGAACGTGGGCGAGACGCCTTCGCGGTTGGACATCAGCCAGTCGAAGCGGACCTTGTCGACCACGGCCAGCTCGTCGGCCGACCAGCCCTTCAGCTCGCCGATCATCGAGTCGTACATGCCGCGCTTTTCCGCCTCTTCCTTGAGGTAGCGGATGGCGGTCGAGCGGGCCTTGGCCACCAGCGAACCGTCCTGCTTGTAGTGCAGGGTGTCGCCGCGCGAGAACATGGTCGGGCCGGCGAACTTGGTGTCGGTGACCTTGTAGTCGTGGAAGCGGCGTTGCTGGGTCAGGTGATCGCCCGGCTTGATGCGCGCGCCGTAGAACCACCACTCCTCGCCGCCGAAGATCAGGTGCGAGTCCTTGATATAGCCGACGCAGGCCGGGGCGCAGCCGTGGCCGTAATCCATGCAGACCGCGATCGACTGCGGGGCCACCAGACCGCCGAACTTGGTCTTGGCCGCGAAGGTCGGGTCCCAGTGGATCGGGTTGGGATAGTCCATCGCCATGACCCAGCGGCGCAGGTCGCTGCCGGCCAGCGGATCGCGGATCTGGCCGCCGCCGATCAAGGTGCCGACGCGGGGATCGACGTCAGAGAGGTCCATGGTGACCTTGGTTTCGGTGTCAGACATGCTCGTACCCTCTCAGCGCTTCACGTCGACCAGGACGCGGCCGCGCACCTTGCCGTCCAGCAGGTCGGCGGCGACGCCGACGGCTTCGGCCAGGCTGATCTCGGTGGCGATCAGCTCCAGCAGCGCCGGGTCCAGGTCACGCGCCAGGCGCTCCCAGGCCACCAGTCGCGAGGCCTTGGGGGCCATCACGCTGTCGACGCCCAGCAGACGCACGCCGCGCAGGATGAAGGGCATGACGGTCGAGGGGAAATCGGCGCCCTGGGCCAGGCCGCAGGCGGCGACGGCGCCGCCGTAGCGGGTCTGGGCGCAGACATTGGCCAGGGTGGCGCTGCCAACCGAGTCGACGACGCCGGCCCAGCGTTCCTTCTGCAGCGGCTTGCCGGGGGCCGACAGCTCGTTGCGGTCGATGATCGAGTCCGCGCCCAGCTGCTTCAGATAGTCGGCTTCCGAGGCCTTGCCGGTCGAGCCGACGACGGTGAAGCCCGCCTTCTTCAGCAGGGCCACCGCGACGCTGCCGACGCCGCCGGTCGCGCCGGTCACCAGCACTTCGCCCTGTTCAGGCGACACGCCGGCCTTGACCAACGCTTCGACGCAAAGGGCGGCGGTGTAGCCGGCCGTGCCGATCGCCATCGCCTGCTTGGCCGAGAAGGCCTTGGGCAGCGGCACCAGCCAGTCGCCCTTCAGACGCGCGACCTGAGCCAGCCCCCCCCAGTGGGTTTCGCCCACGCCCCAGCCGTTCAGCACGACCTTGTCGCCGGCCTTCCAGTCGGCGTGGCTCGACTCGCGCACCGTGCCGGCCAGGTCGATGCCCGGGACCATCGGGAACTTGCGCACGACCGGCGAGCGGCCGGTGATCGCCAGGCCGTCCTTGAAATTCAGGGTCGAGAAATCGACGTCGATGGTGACATCGCCCTCGGGCAGTTGGCTCTCGTCGACCTGGGACAGGGCCACCGTCTGGCCCGCCTCGGTCTTGTCGATCAGAATGGCTGAGAACATCGTGCTTCACCTCGGTCTTGCATGGCGGCGCCCTCCTCGCGAGGCGCGCCCGCCTTGCCCTAGCGGCAGGGCAAGAGTTGCAAATTCAGGCTCGACACTTCCTATTATCGCCCGCGCCGGTCATCCAAAATCATGGCCGGTCGCCGATTCATCGCCCCCCCGCTACACGGCGCGAACGGGACGCTTCCTGACCGGCGGCGAAGGCGGGAACTGGGCGACGATTTCGGGGAAATGCGCCTCGCGCATCGTTCCGTAGAGGGAAAGGCGAATGCTTTCCCGGGCGAAACGGCGGGCCAGTTCGCGCCGCTCCTCCACGGTCTTCTCGTGGGTCTTGGCCCAGACCGGCCACAGGAAATTGCCCGCCAGCAGCATCAGCGAGAAGACCTCGCTGTCGATCCCCACCTCGGCCAGGTCGGTCTGGGCGAAGCGGCGGAACGAGCCGACATATTCGCGCCAGAACGGATCCTGGGCGGGCTCGTCGGAGGCCAGCAGCTGCAGGAACCAGATGCGGCAGAGCACGGGATTGTCGACCGCGAAGTCGGCCAGGGTCGTGGTCAGCGCCGTGACGTCGACTTCCTCCACGCGCCGTTCCTTGGCGGTCTCCGGATCGCCGAACGTGGCGCGGAACAGCTGGTCGGACACCGAGCGCGTCGTGGCCAGCACAAGCTCGTCGCGGGTCTGGAAATGCTGGTAGGCGGTGCCGCGGTTGATGCCCGCCAGCTTGGCGACCGAGGAGACGCTGATCCCTTCCAGGCCGTCCTTGGCCAGCAGCTCGCGCGCCGCCGTCAGGATCACCTCGCGGGTGCCAACCGGATCACGGGGACGACGCGTCCGGACCTTCGTCATTCGGTTTCCCCGTTCTTCGCCCGCCTGTCGGGACGGACATCTTCCATGGGTTCAGGGCAAAGCCTTGAAACAATTATTCTTATGAACATCGCGAGAAGGTCTCAATAGCGTCGCTCGGGTCCGCGCACTGACCTTCCGGCGCCGATCCGAATGGAGAAAACCTCTGGCGGTCGGCCAGAAACCAGAACAGCGGATGGCCAGTGGCCATCCGCTGCCCGGATCTTCAAACCTGCCTAGAAGACGGCGAGCGTCCCTTAGCGAGCCCCGAACGCCACCCGCAGGGTGATGCCCAGTTCACGCGGCTGCGTCGTGGTGATCGTGTTGTAAGTGCTGGTGGTGGTCACGGCGGAGGGGCGACCGGTGATGGTCGGCACGCCGCCGATGATGGCGCCCGGCAGCTGCTGATACGAGGTCGACAGCGGGTCGGTCCGGGTCAGGACCTTCGTCGTGTCGAAGACGTTCTTGGCGTAGATCGCCAGTTCCCAGCCGCCCTTCGGATCACGAACGCCGGTATAGAGGTTCACCAGGCCGTAGGCCTTCACGTCGTCGAACGTGTTGGTCGGGTCACCCTGCGACTTGCCGTAGTAGTTGAACAGGCCGCGCGTATAGAGCTCCAGGTCGTGCGGGATCGCCCAGACGTATTCCGTCTGCAGGGTCGAGCTGAACGGCGCCTGGAACGACGAGCGCTGGCTGAGCGAGCACTTGGAGATGTTGTTCGCGCCGACGGCGGCCTGCAGCTGCGCCAGGGTGGGCGCGCTGGTGACCACGTCCGGCTTGCCGTCCCCGTTCAGGTCGTTGCAGGGGATGGTGCCGTTCTTGATCTTGCCATCAGCATAGCTAGCGACCAGGTCCAGGCTCAGTTGCGACGTCGGGTGGTACGAGATCTCGCCTTCCACGCCGTTCACCTCGACCGGCACGGCGCCGGCGAAGTTGAACTGCGCCACTTGCTGGGTCAGCGGCGCGGTCGCGACGGTGTTGACGTAGAACACGCCCGAACCCGGAGCGCGGTACGGATAGTTGTTGAACTTCTGATGGTAGGCGCTGACGTTGGCGTGCATCCGGCCGTCCAGCAGCGTCGTCTTGATGCCGCCTTCATAGGACTTGGACGTTTCGGGCGGCAGGTTGAGGAACGACAGCTCCTGCGCCGACGGCGCCAGGTTGAAGTCGCCGACAACATTGATGCCCGGACGGAACGACGAGCCGGTGTTGACGTAGACCATGATGTCGCGCGTGAACGAGTACTGGGCCGACGCGGTATAGATCCACTTCTTGGCGTTCTGGGCGTCGGTGCGCGTGGTGTCCGGCGAGCCGGGCGTGACGACCAGCAGGCCGCTGGTGTCCTGATAGTCGATGTGGCGAAGGCCGCCCGACACCTGGAACTTTTCGCCGACGTGCGCGGTCACGTTGCCGAAGATCGACTTTTCGTGGGACTCGCCGGTCCGCGTGATCTGCGACTGGACCAGCTGAGCGACGCCGCCGCCGAAGGCCAGCGGCAGACGGATGACCGTCGGACGGTTCAGGTTGGTCGGCGTTTCGTTCTTGTTGTCGAAGTAACCGATCGCGTAGTCGAACATGTCGAACACACGTTCCTGGTTCTGCAACCGGATCTCGTGCGACGTCGATTTGATGTGCGACGAGGTGTTTTGGTAGACATCGGTCGTCGGGAACAGGCTGGCCGGATCCTGGCTTTCGGCCGAGCTCAGTTCTTGGGTGTAGTGCTGGCCTTGATAGATCAGCTGCTGGCCCAGAACCGAGATTTCGCTGCGCCAGTTATAGATCTTGAAGTTCTGCGCGATGTTGCGCGGCGCCGCCTGGAAGGACTCGCGATCCTTGGCCTTGATCAGGGTCGGGCTGGCCGGAGCGGTCGGATTGACGACGCTGAAGGATTCAGACTGGTCGTACTGGCGCAAATCGCGCGCGATCGTCTGGTAAGACCCTTCCAGGCGCAGCCAGTCGATCGGCGTCACCAGGGCGCTGATGCGGCCGCTTTCGGTGCGGCTGCGCGGCTTCTGGCGGGCCACGGCGGTGTTGATCGAGGTGACCTGGTTGGCGTCGCCGTCGTCATGCAGGCCGGCGATACGGATCGCGGCGACGCCCTCGATGATCGGGATATTGACCGCGCCGTTGACGTTGGTCGTGCCGATGTCGTTCTGGGTGGCGCTGACATTACCGCCGGCCCGATAGAGGTCGGGCTTCTTGGTGGTCACCGTGATCGAGCCCGAGGGCGAGGCGCGGCCGCGCAGCGTGCCTTGCGGCCCGCGCAGCACTTCGATCTGGCCCACGTCGTACATCTGCTGCAGCACGACGCCGGCGGTGATCGGGGCGTCGTTCAGGTAGAATTCGACGGTCGGGTTGTTGCCGCTGGCGTTGACGTCGAAGTTGACGCCGCGCACCTGGGCGTTGCCGCCGATGCCATTGGCGTTGTTGCTCAGAGTCAGGCCGGGAACCAGCGACTGGACCTCGGTGAACTCGCGGATGTTCATCTTCTCGAGCTGCGCGGGGGTGACCGCGTTCACGACCTGAGGAACGTCCTGGATGCTTTCGTCGCGACGACGCGCGGTGACGATGATCTCGGTCAGGCTGACGCTGTCAGCCGGGGCGGCTTGCGCGGCCGGCGCGGCGGGCTCCTGGGCCCAGGCCGACATCGGCGCCATCAAAGCGAGTAGACTGACGCCTCGCAAGGCATTGGCGGAAATTGCATTCATGGCTTGTCCTCCCCTTTTTGCCCATCAGCCGGCATCGCTTATGCAATGTTACGGCTCCAGGAATTATTGCTTTCATCCTCATGCCCAAATGGACTTAAGGACAGACTTCTATTCAAGCATGGCGGCAGATATCGCCGCTGCGATCACCCCGCTTGACCCCAGCTCGCCCCAACGATCGTTTGGATCGGACGAACGAAACCTGCCGACATTTGCGTCAGAACTTGGCGCTGAATGACGCCCCCCAGGTGGCCGGCGAATTCCACACCGATCCAATGCCCAGGGTGTTTGAGAGCACCTGAACGCGGTAGCGCTTGTCGGTGAGATTGTCGCCGAACACCGCGAAGGTGTAGCGCTCCGACGGGTCGACCCACTGCGCCCGCAGCGCCAGGACTTCGTAGCCGTTCTGCGAGAACTGCTTGGACGAGTCGAAGTAGAACTTCGAAGTATAGTAGAGATTGCCGGACACGGTCAGCTGACCGTTGGCCACCGGGGCGTGATAGTTCAGCCCGATGTTGCCGGTGAAGTCCGGCGCGCGCGGCATCTGGTAGCCGGCCGAGTCATTGCTGGTCTGGGTGAGCGAGCCAGGGCCGATCGCGCCGCAGGCCAGGGCCGCGACCGCGCCGGTCGAGTCGCAATAGCTGGAATAGGTCGCCGCCGGGAACGCGCGGTAGCGGGCATGGGTGTAGGCCGCGCCGGCGCTCAGGTCGAAGGCGTCCGAAAGCCGGTAACGCGCCGAACCTTCCAGGCCATAGATCCGCGCCTTGGCGGCGTTGGTGATGTCGGCCAACCCGCTCTGGAAGCTGGAGACCTGCAGGTTCTTGTAGAAGTAATAGTAGCTGGCCAAGTCGAACGACAGGCGCGCGCCGTCGTACTTGTAGCCGGCCTCCAGCGCGTCGATATCCTCGGGCTTGATCTGCTTGGTCGACTGGCCGCCGACGTTCAAGATCCCCGCCTTGTAGCCCCGATTGTACGAGGCGTAGACGCTGGAGGTGTCGGTGGGCTCGTACCGCAGCACGACGCGCGGCGTCAGCTTGTTGGTCGGATAGTCGTCCGCCGGAACCTTGGTCTGGACGAACTGGATCTTGTAATAGGCGTCCTTGACTTCGTCATGGCCGTAGCGCGCGCCGCCGGTCAGGAACAGCTTGGGCGTGATCGCGTAGGTCAGGTCGGCGTAGCCCGCGTACGAATAGGTGGTCGTGCTCGACCCACCGAACGGGATGTACGGCGGCGTGCCGAACGCGGCGTTGACGATGTAGGTGTCGCGGTTCTTGAAGTAGTAGGCGCCGGCCGTCCATTGCAGCCGCGTGCCCGGCTTGGAGGTCAGCAGGAACTCCTGCGTGACGGTCCGGTTTTCGATGCCGATATAGATGTTGAAGAGATTGAGCGCGGTCGAATCCAGGTCTTCCAGATTGACCGCCGACTCCTTGCGATACTGGGTGTACGAGGTCAGGTCGGCGAAGCCGAGGTCGGCCTTGACCGTGCCTTGATACGTGTCCGACTGGTTGGTGAAGGACACCGGCGCATTGGGGTCGAACGCCACCTTGCCCGGCTCAGTCTGATAGGTCCCGGTCGGGGCGTAGTAGTAGACCAGCTGTCGGCCGGTGGTGCTGTTGGTCCCGTAGGCCGCGGTGGGCACGCGCGAGAGCATGCCCGAGCTGCCGTTCTTGTCGACATAGGCGTTGGCCAGCAGCAGCGACGGGTCGTCGGTTTCCGAGTGGCCGTAGCGGAGCAGGACCGAGGCCTTGTCCGAGATCTCGAACTTCAGCCCCGTGCGGATCGACCAGTTCTCGTAGGCGCCGACCTTGTCGTCGTTGTTGATCGTATTGGTGAAATAGCCATCGCCCTTGCGCAGCTGCCCCTCGACGTCGAACGCGACTTTGTCGCTGAGGCCGAAGGTGGCGTAGGCCTGGTAGTCCTGGGCGTTGAACCGGCCATAGCTGGCCTTGACCTCGGCCGCGTTGGTGGTGCTGGGATCGGCGGTCGTCACCAGGATGGCGCCGCCCGTCGTGTTGCGGCCGAACAGCGTGCCCTGCGGCCCCTTGAGCACCTGGATGCTCTTGATGTTGGGCAGGTCGAACGTCGTCGACTCCGGGTTGGCGATGTAGAAGCCGTCCACATAGATGCCGACATTGGGCCCGCCGCCCGAGGTGGTGACGGCCGTGCCGACGCCGCGGATGGTGGGCTGAGTGAAGCTGCCGTTGCTGTCGAACCGCAGGGCCGGCGCCAGGCGCGTCACGTCCGACAGCTGGACCACGTTGGCCGCTTCCAGCTGGGTGGCGCTGACCGAGGTGATGGCGATCGGCACGTCGCGGGCGCGCTCATCGCGGCGCTGCGCCGTCACGAAGACTTCGTCCACCGCGGTCGACTGCTGCGCCCCGGCCGTCTGGGCCATCACCGCGACGGGCGACAGGCCCAGCACGGTCGCGAGACCGAGTATCGACGTCATGGTTCGATTAGAAAGAGTCTTCACGTTGCCTCCCCTAGATTTTTGTTTTTATTATTTTTGTAGTGCCGGACCGACGCGTTGGCCGATCGTCTTTATTCTGATTTTCTTGAGATGATCGATCACTGGACCGGCGACTTGCGATCGCGCCGTCAGAAACTCCACTCGGGAATACATCGCGACTCAAGTTACGCGCAGCCTACCCATGGGTAAAGCTGCTACGCCCGCGCCGCGCGCATATCGCCCGTGCGATTGAGGTCGGCGCGCGACCTGGGTCTAGACATCCGCGAGCACGAGCAGTGGAGCACGGCGATGCAGACAGGACTCAACGGTCGCGTGGCGATCATCACCGGCGCCACCGCCAATATCGGCCGCGCCATCGCCCTGAGCCTGGCCGCCGAGGGCGCCATCGTCGTGGCCGTGGGGCGCGACGAAGAGGCCGGCGCGCGGTTGACGGCGCTGTGCCGCGAGCGGGGCGCGACCGAAGCCCGCTTCGTCGCCGCGGACCTGACCGATCCCGCCTCCCCCGCCCGCATCCTCGAAGCAGCGTCAGCGCTCGGCGGGGTCGCGGTGCTGGTCAACAATGTCGGCGGCAATGTCGGCGCGGGCTTTTTCGCCGAGTCCGATCCCACCACCTGGGCCGGCGATCTGGATCTCAACCTGGGCACCGTGCTGCGCATGACCCATGCCGTGCTGCCCGGCATGATCGCCGCCAAGGCCGGCGCGATCGTCAACATCGGCTCGACCGCGGGCCTGGTCGGCGACTACATGCTGCCGGTCTATTCGGCCGCCAAGGCCGCGGTGCACGGCTTCACCAAGGTGCTGGCCAAGGAGGTCGGCCAGCACGGGATCCGGGTCAATTGCGTGGCGCCCTACGGCACGGTGTCGCGCGATCCGGAAGCCTTCAGCAGCGGCAGCCGCTTCAATCGCGACAACGGCTTCTTCGCCAAGGCCTTCGCCGGCTCGAGCCCGGAGGACGCCGCCAAGCGCGCCCGCCAGACCGTGGTCGGCCGGCCCGTGGCGACGCCTGAAGAGGTCGCCTCGCTGGCGGTCTATCTGGCCTCGGACCTGGCCGGCTTCATCACCGGCCAGGTCTATCCGGTGGATGGCGGCAGCCTGCTCTAGGCGTGCCCGCCGCCCATGTGGAAGACCGTCAGCTTGTTGCCGTCCAGGTCACGGAAATAGGCGCCGTAGAAGCCGTTCGGATCGGGACCGCGCACGCCCGGAGCCCCCTCGCACTTGCCGCCCAGTTCCAGCGCCTTGGCGTGGACCGCGTCGACCAGCGCGCGGCTGGCGGCCAGGAAGCCGATCTGATTGCCGTTGCCCACCGTGGCCTCGCCCTCGAAGGGCTTGCCGACGAGGAACATCCCGCCTTCGGCCCCCTTGTAGGCGATCAGGTCCGGCCGTTCGAACGCCAGCCCCGCCCCCAGCAACTGGGCGATCGGATCGTAGAAGGCGCGGGCCCGCGCCAAGTCGCGGGTCCCGTATCGAGCGACGGTCAGCATGGTTCTTCTCCCTAGACTTCAATCAGTCGCCGGGCCGCCTCTACGGCGGGACCCAGGCGGTCCATCGGTGACGCCCCGGCTTGCGCTCGCGCCAGCATCGGGATCTCCAGGCCGATGACAACGTCGCGCGGCAGGGCGGCGACGAAGTCGGCCAGCGGCAGCTCACCCGCGCCGGGCGGGCGCCGGTCGAACGTCGCCTCACGCATGTAGTCGGGATCGGCCGCCACGCGCGGGGCGTCGCACAGCTGGGCGTAGCCGATCAGATTCGGATCCAGCGCCGCCAGCGCGGCCACGTCTCCGCCCGAGCGGAAGAAGTGCATGGAGTCGACCAGCACCCGAAAGTTGGGACGGTTCACCTGGGCGACCAGAGCCAGCGCCTGCTCCAGCGTGGAGACGGCCAGGCCCGGGGCGAATTCGATGGTCACCTGAAGACCGCGCTCGCCCGCCATCTCGGCCAGGACGCCGAATTGGTCGGCGACCCGCGCGGGATCGGGATCCATCGCCACGCCGCCCAGGCAGGCCGCCCCCAGCTCGGCCATGATGTCCAGGTCCTGTCCTCGCTCGCGGACATCGACCGTGGGACGAACCGAAAAGCCTTCGCCCAGCGAAATCTCCACGCCTCGGTCGCGCATCGCCGCGATCATCTCGCGACGCAGCGCCGGATCGTCGTTCAGCGACCACGGCGCATAGCCGTGGGGATTGACCGGAAAGGGCGTCAGGCCGGTCGAGATATGGCCGCAGCCCAGATCCGCGGCCAACGTCACCTGCTCGACCGGGTTCATGCCGAACACGCTCAGCAGTTCGATCCCCAGCCGGCTCGTGGGCCGGCTCATAGCTTGCGCGGGTCGATGACCGTGCGCACCGGCGCGGTCGGGCCCGACATCTCGTCGAGCGCGGCGGCCACGCCCGACAGGCCGATGCGCGCGCCCACCCAGGGTGCGATATCGATCGTGCCGTTAGCGATCGAGCGCAGGGCCAGCTCCATGTCCTGCTGCTCCTCGCCGGCGGCGAAGTGAATGGTCAGCCGCTTGTTCTGGGCGGCGAAGACGTAGATCTGCTCGGGCGCCATGCAGTAGCCGCCCATCACCACGCGGGCCTCGAAGCCGACGGACTCGATGATCTGCTGCAACAGGCCCGGCAGGCCGACGCATTCATAGACCAGGTTCACGCGCTTGCCGCCAAGGTCCGGCAGGGGCGCGTAGGGCGAGATCTCGCGCGGGTCGACGGCGATGTCGGCGCCCATCTTCAGGGCCAGGGCGCGGCGCTCGGGGTGGAAGTCGGCGGCGACGATCGGGGCGATCCCGGCGATCCTCAGTCCGGCGATCACCCCCAGTCCGATGGCGCCGCAGCCCACCACCAACGGGATGTCGCCGGCGACGGGATGCCCGCGACGGGCGTGCTCCAGCCCGACGGCCAGCGGCTCGGTCATCGCCGCCAGATCGTCGTCGAGGTCCGACGGAACCTCCATGACAGCGGCCTCGTCCAGCAGCATGTACTCACCCCAGCCGCCCGGACATTCATGGCTGAAGCCGATGACCGCGTGCCGCCCTTCCTGACGCATGACCGGAACCGAGGTCACCCTGCGCCCCGGTTTGATGGGCCGCAGGCTGCCGGGACCGTAGTCGATGACCTCGCCGACATATTCGTGGCCGGGCACGAAAGGCCGCGTCATGTCGAGGCTGGCATAGGCGCCGCCGAACTTCTTCGACAGGTCGATCACGTGCTGGCCGCTGTGCACGAAATGCTGTTCGGAGGCGCACATGCCGCAGCTGTGGGTGCGCACCAGCACCTGGCCTTTGGCCGGCGTGGGGTCGGGCATCTCGCCGACGTGGACCTTGCCGTTCTGGATGTAGGCGGCCTTCATCGATCAGCCTTTCACGCTGTGCAGGACGGCGTAGGACGGGTCGCTGGAGTCGCGACGACCGGCGCTTTCGGCGCCCAGCGGCGTGACGGGACGCATGTCGTCGAAGTCGCGGACGGTGATGCGGTGATCGATCCCCCAGCGGCCATCGCGCCTGGACCAGCGGTCGATATAGCGGCCTCGGACGGTGATCTCGAACACCTGCTCGCCCCGTGCGATCCGCAGCGCGGCGATGTGGTAGGCCTCGCTGGCCGCCCGGTCGCCGTCCACCTCCAGGACAATGTTGGTGACCTGATGCGAGCAGGCCAGCGTCTGGCGGTGCTGACCGATGACGAAGTCGATGAAGCCGCGCCCGTCGCCCTGATAGACGGCCTCGCCATAGTCGGCGGTCCCGTCGGGGTGCCAGATCGAATAGCCCAGGGCGTGGTCCAGCCGGTCGACCGCGCGGCAATAGCGATAGATCAGGTCGGTGATCGCGAAGCGGTCAGCGAGGGCGTTCACGTCGGTCATCTCGCCTCGCCCTATTTCTTGCCGTAGATGGCCTGGCTGGCCTGGGCGATCATCTCGACCCGCTGGCGGCGCTGGGCGGCCGACTGCGGAAGCCGTCCCACCTCGTCGTCGGCCTGGCCGAAATTCTGGATCGGGCCGTGCGGCAGACGCTCCAGGCCCAGTTCCGCCACAGCTTCCGGCGTGGCCAGGTCGGACGGAACCGGCAGGCCCTTCTCCGTCAGGAAGCGGCGCAGCTCGGGCGTGTCGGTGCGGCCCAGCGACAGGTACAGCACGTCGACGCCATGCGGCTTCAGCTCGGCCCACAAACCTTCGGCCAGGCACATGTCGAAGGCCTTGCTGCCGGAATAGACCGCCATGTTGTTGGCCCCGCCATAGCAGGCGCCCGAGCCGACCAGCAGCAGGCCGCCCGTCCCGCGCTCGCGCATCTTGCCCCCGAAATGGTGGCAGCAGCGCACGGCGGTCGTGACGTTGCGGGTGATCAGATCGATCCAGGAGTCGACCGGCTGGTCCAGGAACGTCGTGCCGTGCGGGTCGCCGCCGGCGTTGGCGATGAACAGCCCGACCTCGCGCTCGCCCACGGCCTCGACGATCCGGTCGAAGGCGTCGCTCTTGGCCAGGTCGATCGACGCGGTGATGCAGTCGACGCCGTGCCGTGCGCGCAGCTCATCGGCGAGGGCCGTCAGCGGCGCCTCACGCCGGGCGATCAGCACGCAGTTGACGCCGTCGGCGGCGAGACGCCGCGCGAAGGCCTGGCCCGTCCCCTCGGACGCGCCGGCGACGACGGCCCAGGGGCCGTATTTCGCCAGGAAGCTCATCGTCCGCCCATCGCGGTCCAGCGCTCGGGCGCCATCCAAACGTACTCGGTATAGTGGCCCAGCCACGGCCGCGTATCGACGTAGACGAACTCCAACAGGCCCGGCGTGCCGCCCTTCAGCACGACCGGAAACGGCTGGCTCTCGACGCGCTTCATCAGCGCGTCGAAGTCGTCGACCACGTGGCAGACATGGTGGAAGACCAGACGATCGTCCGCAGGCAGAGCATCACGATAGATCGCCAGAACGTCGCCGTCCTTGGGCTCGATCAGTTCATAGTTCAGGTCCCCGACCCAGGCGAAGGCCAGCTTCTGCACGCCCGTGCCCTCGCCCTTTGGCGTCCAGACCTTGACGGGAACCTCGATCTCCATCAGCGCGCGCAGGTCGGCGTACTGCTTGAAGCCCTCGACCGCCTTGTCGAGGTTCCGGGTCACATAGGCGTTCTGGTAGTGGCGGCCCGTGCTCATGGCTCAACCCTCGCGCGCGACGTCGTACTGCGACAGGTAGCGCTCGAAACGCGGCGCCAGCTTCTCGACCGACAGGCCGTACTGCTCCAGCGCATATTCATGCTTGCCGAACTTGCCCTGCGGGTTGTCGGCCAGCCAGGCCAGCATCGCCGCCTCGGCCTCGGCGGACAGCGTGTCGCCCAGGTCGGCGTAGAGCTTGCGGATAGCGGCCATCGGGTCGCGGGTGATGTCGGCGTAGTGGATGTCGACGATCCGGTCGTGACCCAGCTTTTCGCGGGTGTCCATGATCCGGTCCAGGTGCAGTTGGGCCTGATAGGGACAGTCCTCGCCCAGCCATTCGTAGTCGATCTGGCCGGTATAGCCTCGGTGAGCCATCGACAGGATGCTGCAGAACGAGCTGGTGGCGGTGAACGGGTCGCGGTGCGCCCACACCAGCTTGGCGTCGGGATAGGTCTTGAGCAGCGTCTCCAGCCACAGCGCGTGGCTGGGCATCTTCAGGTTCCAGTTGCCCGGCGCGTCGGCCTGCAGCAGCTGCAGGAAGCGCTTGTGGTACTGGTAGGTCGAGGTCATGTCGGTCGACAGCAGCCAGTCGCGATAGGCCGGCAGCTTGCCCCGGGACTCGTAGGCCAGGCCCTTGAAGTCGTGCATCATGAAGAACATGCACTCGTTCGGGTAGACGGCCGAGTTGCGGTAGTACTTGCCCATCTCCGGGCGGGCTTCCAGCATCGCCTTTTCCTGAGCCAGCTTGGCGATGGCGCGCGGATCGGTCTTCAGCGTCGCCGTGGTTGGGGGCGGCACCGGCTCCTCGATTTCCCAGGTCAGGGCCGAACGGCGGGCCGGGTCGCAGGCCAGCAGGTTGCTGAGCAGGGTCGTGCCGGTGCGCGGCATGCCGAACACGAACAGCGGGCGCTCGATCGGACGCTCCAGCAGCTCCGGACGCTTGGCCAGGTAGTCGGTGGTCGACAGGCGGTCGCTGAGCATCTGGACGAGGTTGCCGCTCATCCGCGCCAGCAGCGGCTCGGGGTGTTCGCTCTTGTTGTAGTCGGCGAGCAGGACGTCCAGCCCTTCGCGCCAGGAATTGGAATCGAACCGGTCCAGGCCGGTGTTCTTCATGGCCTGTTCGACAAGCGCGTCGGCGACGAGCGGTGCGCTCATGACGTTTCTCTCCCGCATTTCTATTTTGCGGGCATCATGGGGGGCGAGACGGCGCGAGCAACGCGGATAGCTGTCGATATCGGGACGATCTATCGACGTCCGGCCACAACGCCTCAGATGTGTTTTCGCAGGTGCCGCTGGCGGAAACGCAGGGGCGTGATGCCGGTGGCCCGACCGAACGCATAGGAGAAGCTGGAGGGCGAGACGAAGCCGAGCGCGAAGGCGATCGACTTGATGCTGTCGTCCGAGGCCAGCAGGCGCTTGGCCATTTCGATGCGCGTCTGGGCGATGTGGTCGCCGATCGTGCAGCCGCGGCTGGAGCGGAAACCGCGCGTCAACTGACGGACCGACAGGTTGCAGAGCTCGGCCAGTTCCTCCAGCGACGGCGGCGCGCCGCCCTTGTGCAGGCGCTCGTCGATCAGGTGCAGCCGCCAGGAGGCCAGGCCGCCGGTGATGGGTCCCTCGGCGATGGCCTCGCAATAGCGCGCCACCTCGATCGCCAGCTGGCCCGCGACCAGTTCGGCCAGGGTCGAGCTGCCGGTGCCGCCCCGTCGCGCCTCTTCGGCCAGGCGCGACAGGCATGCGCGGATGTGCGGGTGAACGATGTCGAGCCCGCCCGCCAGGCGCCGATCCGTCCATTCCAGGCCGCCGGGCAGCCAGCGGTCGACCGCCTGGGCGTAGATCTCGCAGACGATCGAGGCCTGGTTCTCGCCCGCCTCGGTGCGGACGTGCAGGGCCTCGCCGGGCGGCAGCAGGAAGATCTCGCCCAGCCGCTCGAACCGGTGCGGACCCCAGCGCTCGGGATAGCAGCCACGGGCGTTCTCCGGGCGCGGCGTCAGGCACAGATCGAGCCAGTAGTGGTCGTTGCGGCGGAAGATGTGGTTGGTCGGACGGTCGTTGGCGAACCGCATGATGCGCGCCATCCCGTGGGGGATGGGCAACTCGGCCTCGAAGACGCTCTGGGTAAAGGTGTCGGCCTTCATCGCCCTGATCTCCATGCCCGACCATGCGGGCCGGCGCGTTCGCCTTTGGCCATCTGGCAGCAAAATGGCCGGTTGTCGATAGACGGGCCAATTGCGGCCGGCCCTCCGCTGCTGAACAGTCACGGCGTTGATCGGCCCGGCTGAACCAGGGCCCGACGGAGGAAGCAGATGGCTAAGGGTCTTTTCGATTGCACGGGCAAGGTCACGCTCGTCACCGGCGGCAACAGCGGCATCGGCCTGGGCTTCGCCCGGGGCGTGGCAAAAGTGGGCGGCGACGTCGTCATCTGGGCCCGCAACGCCGAGCGCAACGCCGAGGCCGCCGAGGATCTGCTGAAGGCCGGCGCGGGCCGCGTGCGCACCTACCAGGTCGACGTCACCTCCGAAGAACAGGTCATCGAGGGCTACAAGCAACTGGTCGCCGACCTGGGTCGTATCGACTGCGTGTTCGCCAATTCGGGCCGCTCGGCCAAGCAGCACGCCCTGCTGGATATGCCGACCGAGGAATGGCACGACCTGCTGAACCTGAACCTGCACGGCACCTTCTTCACCCTGCGCGAAGGCGCCCGGGCCATGGTCAAGCGCGCCGAGGCCGGCGAGCCGGGCGGCAGCCTGGTGGGCTGCGGCAGCCTGTCGATGTTCCAGGGCCTGGCCGGTCGCCAGAACTACGCCGCCTCCAAGGGCGCCCTGGGCGCGATCATCCGCGGCATGGCCGTCGAGTTCGGCAAGTACAACATCCGCGCCAACACCATCGCGCCGGGCTTCATCGTCACCGGCATGATGGCCGGCGCCCAACAGGTGGTCGACATGTTCGCCCAGCGCACGCCGATCGGCCGCGCGGGCCAACCCGAGGACTTCGAGGGGATCGGCGCCTTCCTGGCCAGCGACGCCTCGTCGTTCGTGACCGGCGAGACCATCACGGTCGACGGCGGTTACATGGTCCGGCCGATGTGATCGGGAGATAACGTCATGCACCTCCTCAACATCCACGACGTCAACGACGTGCGGCTCGACGCCTACCAGCGGCCGGAACCGGGCCCCAAGGACGTCGTCGTCAAGATGAAGGCCTGCGGCATCTGCGGCAGCGACCTGTCCTACATCAAGAACGGCGGCATTCCGGGTCCCGGCAAGCTGACCGCCCTGGGCCACGAAGGCGCCGGCGAGATCATGATCGTGGGCTCGGAGGTGCAGGGCGTCTCGGTCGGCCAGCCCGTCATCATCAACCCGATGATGACGCCCAGCTATATCGGCAGCGGCGGTCCCGAAGGCGCGTTCACCGAGGAACTGCTGGTCCGCGACGCGCGGCTGGGCGACAGCCTGCTGCCGATCCCCGAAGGCATCCCCTACGACGTGGCCGCCATGTGCGAGCCACTGTCGGTGGCCCTGCACGGCGTCAACCGCGCCCAGGCCAAGGCCGGCGACCGCATCGTCATCTTCGGCTGCGGCCCCATCGGCCTGGGCATGGTGATGTGGGCCGTGGATCGCGGCTGCAAGGACGTCATCGCGCTCGACCTGTCCGACGAGCGGCTGGCCCGGGCCGAGTCCCTGGGGGCCTACACCATCAATCCCGGTCGCGAGGACGTGGCCGCGCGCATCAAGGAACTGCACGGCACGGTCAAGGTGTTCGGCCGCGAGAAGTCCGGCACCGACGCCTATATCGACGCGGCCGGCGCGCCCTCGATCCTGGCCGACGTGGTGGCCCTGGCCAAGACCCACGCCCGTCACGTGATCACCGCCGCCTATCTGAAGCCGATCGAGCTTCCGGCCGGTCCGATGCTGACCACCGAAATGACCATCACCACGGCCGTGGGCTATCCCACCGAGATGCCCGACGTGATCGCCGCCATGCCGCGCCTGCGCGACAAGATCGCCGCCCTGATCAGCCACACCCTGCCCTTCGATCGCGTGATCGAGGGCCTGGGCATCGCCGCCACGCCGCAATCGGCCAAGGTGATGATCGCCTTCGAGGACACCAAGCGATGAGCGCCCCAGCGAACGGAAGCGACAAGCAGACGCCGCTCGGCGCCCTGGTCACCGCCGGCCAGGGCCAGACCGAGGCCGAGAAGATCACCGACACCATCTTCATGGTGAAGGACATCTCCAACGCCTATCTGGTCACCACCGGCGACGGCGACCTGCTGGTCAACACCGGCTTCATCGGCAACGGCGAGCGCAACAAGGGGCTGTTCGCGCCCCATCGCACCGGCCCGCTGAAGCGCATCCTTCTGACCCAGTCGCACGCCGACCACTACGGCGCCCTGCCCGAGCAGAAGGAA
Organism: Caulobacter soli; assembly: GCF_011045195.1. GTDB lineage: Bacteria > Pseudomonadota > Alphaproteobacteria > Caulobacterales > Caulobacteraceae > Caulobacter > Caulobacter soli. The sequence goes on from NZ_CP049199.1 coordinate 3,993,973, forward strand.
GACGGCACGCAGGTGATCGCCGGGGCCGGCTTCACCGAGACGGCCGACTATTTCGATCGCCTGGCGCCGTTCCTGGCCCGTCGCTCCGGCAAGCTGTGGGCCTCGATGACCCGCCGCAACGGTCCGCCGCCGACGCCGCCGGTCATCCATCCGGACATCGAGGTGGAGGACGTCCTGCGCTTCGAGCAAGGCGGCCGTCGCTTCGAAGTGGTCAAGACGCCCGGCGGCGAAACGCTGTGCTCGGTCTTCGTCTGGCTGCCCGACGAGCGCACCGTCTTCACCGGCAACCTGTTCGGCCCGGTCTGGCGCGCCATGCCCAATCTGGTGACGATCCGGGGCGACAGGCCACGCCTGGTCCGCGCCTATCTGAAATCCGTCGAGGCCGTCCGCGCGCTGAACCCCGAGCTGGTGATCACCGGCCACGGCGAGCCGATCCGCGGGGCCGACAAGATCCGCGCCGATCTCGACACGATGCATGCCGCCGTTTCCTATCTCGAGCGCGAGACCGTCGCGGGCATGAACGCCGGCAAGACGGTCGACGAGCTGATGAACACCATCGTCCTGCCCGACGACCTGAAGATCGGCGAATTCCACGGCAAGACCTCGTGGGTCGTGCGCGCCATCTGGGAAGAGAACGCCGGCTGGTTCCACTTCGAGGACGGCACGACCGGTCTCTACGGCTCGCCGCGCTCGTCGGTGGACAAGGACCTGGTCGACCTGGCCGGCGGCCCCGCGCCCCTGGCTGGCCGCGCCCAGGCGCTGGTCGACGAGGGTCAGGCGCTGAAGGCCCTGCACCTGGTCGAAATCGCCCTGGCCGCCGAGCCCACGAACACCGCCGCCCTCACGGTCCGCAAGGCCGCGCTGGAGCAACTGGCGACCGCCAATCCGGGCTCCAACCTCAGCCAGACCATGTGGCTGAAGGCCGAGATCACCGACGTCGAAAGTCGGCTCGCGGCCGGCCAGAACGCCTGACGGATAGCCGGGCTATCCCGGCCCCAAGAAAGCATTGATTGCAGGCGGCCGTCCTTTCCGGTCGAACCGCCCGCGGAGAACGAACCCATGAAGACACTGACCCACCTTGAGCGGCTGGAAGCCGAGGCGATCCACATCATGCGTGAGGTGGTGGCCGAGACCGAGAAGCCGGTGATGCTGTACTCGGTCGGCAAGGACAGCGCGGTGATGCTGCACCTGGCGCGCAAGGCGTTCTATCCCTCGCCGCCGCCGTTCCCGCTGCTGCACGTGGACACCACCTGGAAGTTCCAGGAGATGTACAAGCTGCGCGACCGCATGGCCCAGGACAGCGGCATGGAGCTGCTAGTCTACCAGAACCCCGAGGCCATCGAACGCGGCATCAACCCGTTCGACCACGGCGCCCTGCACACCGACATGTGGAAGACCGAGGGTCTGAAGCAGGCCCTGGACAAGTACGGCTTCGACGCGGCCTTCGGCGGCGCGCGCCGCGACGAGGAGAAGAGTCGCGCCAAGGAGCGCATCTTCTCGTTCCGCACCGCCAGCCACGGCTGGGATCCCAAGAAGCAGCGCCCCGAGCTGTGGAACCTCTACAACGCCCGCAAGAACAAGGGCGAGAGCATCCGGGTGTTCCCGATCAGCAACTGGACCGAACTGGACGTGTGGCAATACATCCAGCTCAACGACGTGCCGATCGTGCCGCTGTACTTCGCCGACAAGCGCCCCACCGTCGAGCGCGACGGCATGCTGCTGATGGTCGATGACGACCGCTTCCCGCTGCGTCCGGGCGAGGTTCCGGTCGAGCGTTCCATCCGCTTTCGCACCCTGGGCTGCTACCCGCTGACCGGGGCGGTCGAGAGCGAAGCCTCGACCCTGTCGCAGATCATCCAGGAAACCCTGCTGACCACCACCTCCGAGCGCCAGGGTCGAGCCATCGACAAGGACGCCGGCGGCGCCGGCATGGAAAAGAAAAAGCAGGAAGGTTACTTCTGATGACCACGACGCTCACCAAGCAAGACAGCGTCTATCAGACCGACGCCCTGATCGCCGAGGACATCGACGCCTATCTCGAAGTCCACCAGCACAAGACCATGCTGCGCTTCATCACCTGCGGGTCGGTGGACGACGGCAAGTCGACCCTGATCGGCCGGCTGCTCTACGACAGCAAGATGATCTTCGAGGACCAACTGGCCGCGCTGGAGGCCGACTCCAAGCGGGTCGGCACCCAAGGCCAGGAGATCGACTTCGCCCTGCTGGTCGATGGTCTCGCCGCCGAGCGCGAGCAAGGCATCACCATCGATGTCGCCTACCGGTTCTTCGGCACCGACAAGCGCAAGTTCATCGTCGCCGACACCCCCGGCCACGAGCAATATACCCGCAACATGGTCACCGGCGCCTCGACCGCCGACCTGGCCGTGATCCTGATCGACGCGCGCAAGGGCGTGCTGACCCAGACCCGCCGCCACAGCTATTTGGCCCATCTGATCGGCATCAAGAACCTGGTGCTGGCCGTCAACAAGATGGACCTGATCGGCTACGACCAGGCCAAGTACGACACCATCGTCGCCGACTACACCGCCTTCGCCGACAGCATCGGCATCAAGGCCTTCACGCCCATGCCGATCTCCGGCTTCAAGGGCGACAACATCACCGACCCCAGCGAGAACACGCCCTGGTACAAGGGCCCGACGCTGATGCAGCACCTGGAGACCGTCGAGGTCGGCGTGGCCAGCGACCAGGCCAAGCCGCTGCGCATGGCCGTCCAATGGGTCAACCGCCCCAACCTCGACTTCCGGGGCTTCTCGGGCCAGATCAACAGCGGTTCGGTCAAGGTCGGCGACGCTATCCGTGTGCTGCCCGGCGGCAAGACCTCGACCATCAGCCGCATCACCACCCTGGGCGCGGACCTCCCCGAGGCCGTGGCCGGCCAGTCGATCACCCTGTCGTTCGCCGACGAGATCGACTGCTCGCGCGGCAACGTCATCGCCGCCGCCGACGCCCCGCCCGAGGTCTCCGACCAGTTCGAGTCGACGATCGTGTGGATGGACGACGAACCGCTGATCGTGGGCCGCGCCTACTGGCTGAAGCTGGGAACCCAGCTGGTCTCGGCCACGGTCCAGCAGCCCAAGTACCAGGTCAACGTCAACACCATGGAGCACCTGGCGGCCAAGACGCTGGAGCTCAACGCCATCGGCGTGGCCGAACTGGCCACCGACCGGCCGATCGTGTTCGAACCCTATGAGGCCAACCACACCCTGGGCGGCTTCATCCTGATCGACAAGATCACCAACGCCACCGTCGCGGCCGGCATGCTGCACTTCAGCCTGCGCCGGGCCCAGAACGTCCACTGGCAGGCCACCGACATCACCCGCGAGGCCCATGCGGGCCTGAAGAACCAGAAGGCCAAGGTGCTGTGGTTCACCGGCCTGTCGGGCTCGGGCAAGTCGACCATCGCCAACGAGGTCGAAAAGTCCCTGGCGCTGATGAACCGCCACACCTTCCTGCTGGACGGCGACAACATCCGCCATGGCCTCAACAAGGACCTGGGGTTCACCGAGGCCGACCGGATCGAGAACATCCGCCGGGTCGGCGAGGTGGCCAAGCTGATGGCCGACGCCGGCCTGATCGTGCTGACCGCGTTCATCTCGCCCTTCCGGGCCGAGCGCGACCTGGTCCGCGCCATGCTGCCCGAGGGCGAGTTCATCGAGATCTTCGTGGACACCCCGCTGGAGGTGGCCGAGACCCGCGACGTCAAGGGCCTCTACAAGAAGGCCCGGGCCGGCGAGTTGAAGAACTTCACCGGCATCGACAGTCCCTATGAGCCGCCCATCAACCCGCAGATCCGGGTCAACACCGTGGAGATGACGCCGGCCCAGGCCGCCGAGCACATCATCCGCCAGATCATGCCGCTCAAATGACCAGTCCCTTGAACGACACCGACCTGGCGGCCCACCTGGCCGAAACCGCCGGCAAGATCCTGCTGCAGGTGCGCGACAGCGGCCTGTTCGGCGCCAAGGCGCTGGGCAAGGCCGGCGACCAGACCGCCAACCAGTTCCTGGTCCACGCCCTGCGCGAGGCCCGGCCCGACGACGGCCTGCTGTCGGAGGAAATGAAGTGCGACGGCACGCGCCTCACCCAAAGTCGCGTCTGGATCATCGACCCCGTCGACGGCACCCGCGAATACGGCGAGGCGCGCGCCGACTGGGCGGTGCATGTGGGCCTCGCCATCGACGGCGTGGCGACCATCGGCGCCGTCGCCCTGCCGGGGCTGGGCGTGACCCTGACCACGGGCCAGGCCTACGCCCTGCCCCCGGCCAACACGCCGCCGCGCATGCTGGTCAGCCGCACCCGGCCAGCCGCCGAGGCGGTGGCGGTGGCGGAAGCCGTCGGCGCCGAACTGCTGCCCATGGGCTCGGCCGGGGCCAAGGCCATGGCCGTGGTGCGCGGCGAGGCCGACATCTACCTGCACACCGGCGGCCAGTACGAGTGGGACAGCTGCGCGCCCGTCGCCGTGGCCCGGGCCGCGGGGCTGCACGTCAGCCGCGTGGACGGCTCGCCGCTGGTCTACAACGCCGAGGACGTCTACCTGCCTGACCTGCTGATCTGCCGGCCCGAACTGGCCGAGCGGGTTCTGGCCCTGGTCAAGGCCCTGCCCAAGGTCGCCGCGTGACCCGGGCCGCGCACGATCTGGCGCGCCGCTTCTTCGCGGCGCTGTCGGCCGGCGTATTTCCCGACGGCCTGCTGGCCGACGCGATCACCACCTGGACCACCACCTCGGGCGCGGCGTCGGACAAGGCGCGCTACGAGGGCGGCGTGAAACTGCTGTCTTCGCTGTTCCCGGCGGGCCTGACCTATACGGTCGACAGCCTCACGGCCGAAGACGACCGCGTGGCGGCCGAGGTTCATGCCGAGGGGACGCTGGCCAGCGGCGAACTGTTCCAGAACCGCTACGTCTTCGTGCTGCGCATCCAGGACGGCCGCATCGCCGCGATCGCCGAACACTTCGATTCCGGCCCGGTGCGCGAGAAGATCGTGCCGCTGCTGATGGCGGCGATGGCGAAGGCCAAGGGGTAGGCGAAGACGCCCTAGAAACCCCCTCTCTCTATGAGAGAGGGGTTCGTCAGCTCACCACCCCATCCGCCCGCAGCTTAGCGATCGCATCAGATCCGAGCCCCAGGACCTCTCGCAAAATCTCATCCGAATGCTGGCCCAGCACCGGCGGCGCTTCAGGTGTCGGCTGGCGAGCCCCCGCGAACTTGATCGGGCGGTTGAGGATCGGGATCGGACCCAGCACCGGGTGCTGCGTCTCCACCACCAGTTCGCGCGCCACGGCCTGGGGCTGGGACAGGGCGTCCTTGACGCCCAGGATCGGCGCGTGCGGCACCTGGTGCTCGGCGAACAGGTCCTCCAGCTCAGCGACGGTGCGCTGGGTCGTGAACGCCGAGATCAAGGCGTTCACGGCCTCGCGGCTGTCGCGCCGCTTCTCGATGGTGTCGAAGCGCGGATCGTCGGTCAGCTGCGGCGCGCCGATCGCCGCGCAGATCCGCACCCAGAAGGCGTTGGTCAGGCAGGCGATGACGATCGACCCGTCCTTGGCCGGGAAGATGCCGTAGGGCACCAGATTGGGATGCTGCGAGCCCTGCCGCGCCGGATCCTCGCCCGTGAAGAAGGCCAACTGCGCCAGATAGCCCAGCATGCCCACCAAGCCGTCCATCAGGCTGATGTCGATATGCCGGCCGCGCCCGGTGACGGTGCGCTCGTAGAGGGCCGCCAGGATGCCGATCGGACCGTTGATCCCGCCCACCAGGTCGCCGACCGGAAGGCCCAGCTTGCTGGGCAGGCCGCCCGCCTCGCCATTGACGCTGAGCGCGCCCGACATGGCCTGCAGCACGATGTCGAAACTGGGCCGGTCCTTCAGCGGACCGGTCATGCCGTAGCCCGAGATCGAGCAGTAGATCAGCTTGGGATTGGCGGCTGACAGCGCCGCGTAGCCAAGGCCCAACCGGTCCATGACCCCAGGCCGGTAGTTCTCGACCAGGATGTCGCACTTGGCCGCCAGGTCCTTGACCAGGGCCACGCCGGCCGGGGTCTTCAGGTCGACGACGATGCTCTTCTTGCCGCGATTGACGCTGAGAAAGTAGTGGCTCTCACCCTCGCGGTGAGGCGGAAACGCGCGGGTCTCGTCGCCCGAGCCCGGCGGTTCGATCTTGATGACCTCGGCGCCCAGGTCGGCCAGGGCCAGCGACGCCGCCGGCCCAGCCAGCACGCGCGTCAGGTCCAGCACGCGCACGCCCCGCAGCGGGCCAGCCCAGCCTTTGGCGTTATCCGGGGAAGTGGGCGAGGAAGCCATGTCAGCACCAAGATCCGCGTAAGGCCGCCGCCTGAATCAAGACGCCGGACGCCATGGGCGCCCGGCGTCAAAGACCGTTCATCCCCTCTCCCGCCAGGCGAGAGAGGGTTGTTCACGAACCGCCCCTAGGCCTTGCGGCTGGGCAGTTCGACGATCGACGACCCCATGGCCGAAAGCTCGCCGCGGTGGGTCAGGGCTTCCTGCTGGATCTCGATGTAGTGCTTGCCGTTCTCCACGAACTTGCGGGTCACGTAGCCGTCGATGAAGATCACGTCGCCGTCCGGATTGTGGCGGCGGATCTGGCACTTGGACTTGTAGAGGAAGCCCGCGTCGCCGATCCAGTTGGTGATGTGGTGGGTCAGCCACGAGTTGCGCTCGGGGCCATAGTCGTAGGCGCCGGGCGCGCCGACTTCCAGGGCGAAGGCCTCGTCCCAGTGAACGCGCTCGGGGCAGTCCGGCACGTTGAAGCGGTTCTTGATGCCCAGGCCCGGGTGCTTCTGCTGCATCTGCCACGCCATCTTGTTGGCGCGGATATAGAGGCCGCCCCAGCCCTGCGCGTAGGCGATGAAGCCGGTGACGGTCATAGGGCCCTTGATCATGCGCGGCAGGGCTTCGTTTTCCCGGACGTCTTCCCAGTAGCGGGGAGTCGCGCCACGGATTTCCTCGGCGGCGTAGATGTCGGAGAACGACGCCAGTTCCTCTTCGGTGAACGGCACCACCCGGCCACGGGCTTCGGTGTACTTGGTGCCGCGCTCGCGGGCTTCGTCGCGGTCGGTGCGGAAGACCCAGCTGTTGCAGTCAGCGACCTTGTCGCCGCGCTGGTTGAAGAAGTCGACGTGATAGATCTGCTGGAACGAGCGGCCGGCGAAGCGGGTCTGGTGCTCGATCAGGTCTTTCAGGTGAGCTTCGGTGCTGATGGTGTCGTTGCGCAGGACCGGCTTTTCCCAGGTCCATTCGGCGCCAGCCCACATGGCGTGGACGCCCGACAGGCCGCCCACATAGCCCGAGACGATGCGGCTGGTGCTGAACAGGAAGCTCGGCAGGGCCACGATCGAACCGTACGACGTCTTCTCGGCATAGGCCGGGTCGCACCACAGGGGGTTGTCGTCGCCGATGCCGTGGGCGTAGTGGCGGATGCCGTCGCGGGTGGCTTCGTAGTTCCACGGCTCGACCGTGTCGGTGATCTTGACGCCGATGCGCTTGCGCAGGTCGTCCAGGCCGGCTTCCGTGATCTTCGGGAAGCGGTTGACGGTTTCGTCGAGTACGTCGGTCATTAGGTTTCTCCTGAAATCTTAGTTGACGGGCACGGCTGCCGCGGCTGCGGCGGCCTCGCGGTCGCGCAGAACCTTGCGGTTCACCTTGCCCGCGGGGGTTTTGGGGAGCTCGTCGGTGAACTCGACGATGCGGGGGAACTCGTGCTGGGCCAGACGCTCGCGCGTGAAGTCCTGCAGTTCCTTGACGAAGGCGTCGCTGCGGGCGCGGGGCGAGACGACGAACGCCTTGACCACCAGGCCGCGCGTGGCGTCCGGCGCGCCGATCACGGCGCACTCGTTGACGTCGGGATGCTTGAGCAGCGTGTTCTCGATCTCGACCGCGCTCATGGTCCAGCCGGCCGAGATGATCACGTCGTCGGCGCGGCCCGCGTGGTAGAAGTAACCGTCGGCGTCGATCTTCGCGAGGTCCTTGGTGGTCTCCCAGCGGTCGCGACGCCACAGCATCAGCTCGCCGATGGTGTCGGGCGGGCTTGGCTGGCCCTCGGGCGTCTGGACCTGCAGCTTCAGGCCCGGCACCGGCTTGCCCAGCGAGCCCGGCTTGACCCGGAAGTCGTCCGCGCCCGGATAGTTGACCAGCACCACGCCGATCTCGGTGGTGCCGTACATGCTGCACGCCGGCACGTGGAAGGTGGCCTCGATGAAGTCCAGCGTCGCCGGATCGATCGGCTCGCCGGTGTAGGACAGCTTCTGGATCGAGAAGCTGAAGTCTCCGGCCCGGCCGGTGTTCTTCATCATCCGGTAGTGCGTCGCCGCGGCCGACATGTTGGTGATCTTGTGGTCCTGCAGGGCCTTCATCAGTCGCGTCGCGTCGAAGCGGCCGGCGAAGGTGCCGGTGGTCACGCCCAGGGCCAGCGGCGCCAGGGTGCCGTGCCACAGGCCATGGCCCCAGGCCGGCGAGGACGGGCAGAAGAACTGGTCGCTGGGCCGGATGCCGGTGCCGTACAGCGCCGCGAACATCAGGGTGACCAGCGCCTTGTGGGTGTGCTTGACCGCCTCGGGCAGTTCGCGCGTCGTGCCTGACGTGTACTGGAACACCGCCAGGTCGCCGGCCTTGGACTTGGGCGCGTAGGTCGACGGATAGGCCAGGATCTCGTCCAGCAGGCCGTCGTCGGCCACGACGACGCGCGGCCCCTCGGTCTGGCGCGCCATCGGCGCCTTCTCGGTGTTGGTGATCAGGATCGTCGGCTTGCAGTCGTCGACCCGCAGCCGCAGGGCGTCGGGGCCGAACAGCGTGAACAGCGGCACGCTGATCGCGCCGGTCTGCATCGCGCCGAACAGGCAGACATAGAACGGCAGCGACGGCTCAAGCATGAAGGCGATGCGGTCGCCCTTCTGGATGCCCTGGGCGTCCAGCCAGTGGGCGAAGCGCGCGGCGCCGGCCGAGATCTCGTCGAAGCTCAGGATCTCGTCGCGACCATCGGCATGGGCGATGCGCACGGCCGCACGGCCCGAACCGTCGGCATGACGCGTGATGCACTCGTTGGCGATGTTCAGCTGGTCGGTGTCGCCGTCAAACAGGTCCCATAGCGCGGCCGAGTTGGCGTGCGCCTGGGCGTCTTCGAAACGCGAATAATCTGTCAGCTTCACCATTGGTCCACCGGCTCAACGGAGCGACGCGGCGCACGATCGCGCGTCTGCTCTGGATGAGCCGCAGGTGTCACCAAGGCCTTGTTGTTGTAAATACTGAATGTTATTCTATATATTGAATGACAAAGTTACCTCGCAAAACCCCGCCCGATCGCGCCCTCGCCGCCACCGTCAAGGAGAGCAAGGCGCCGGCCATTTCGCGCGCCGCCGCAGTGCTCCGATTGCTGGGCAAGAGCGACACGCCGCTCGGTCTGCAGACCATCGCGCGGGAGCTGGGCCTGGTGCCCAGCACGTGCCTGTATGTCCTGCGGGCCTTGGTGGTTGAGGAGCTTGTGGCCTTCGACGCCGACACCAAGCGCTACGCCCTGGAGGCCGGCGTCCTGACCCTGGCGCGTCAGTGGCTGCGGCGAAACCAGTTCCCGGACCTTGCCCAGCCAGTGCTGGATCGGGTCGCCCAGGACTTCGGCGTGACCATGCTGGGGGTGCAGATCGTGGGCCTGGATCACATCATCGCCGTGGCGGTATCGCGCTCCAGCAACGCCATCCAGCTCAGCACCCAGGTCGGCAGCCGCTTCCCGGCGCTGATCAGCGCGACCGGCCGCTGCATCGCCGCCTTTGGCGATTATCCCGAATCCGAGCTCGAAACGCGCTTCCGCACCCTGCGCTGGGACGAGCCGCCGACCTTCGAGGCGTGGAAGCAGCAGGTGGCCGAGACCAAGGTTCAGGGCTTCGGCGTCGACGAGAGCAGCTACATCGCCGGCGTCACCGTGGTCGCCGCGCCGGTGTGGAAGGGCGGCGGCAATCCGAGCCACGCCCTGGTCGCCATCGGCATCAGCGGCGCGCTCAAGCCCAGGAACGTCGTCGCTCTGGGCGAGGCGCTGCGGGCCAGCGCGCGGGATTTGTCGGGTAATCTGACGGGCGGGTAGGGCAGTGCGTCCTTCGAGGCCCGCTCTCGCGGGCGCCTCAGGATGAGGAGCTCTGCTGAATTCCTCATCCTGAGGTGCGTAGCGCAGCGAAGCCTCGAAGGACGCACCGCACTCACCGAGAAGCTCTAACCGGAGATGCGTAGCACCAAAACGCTGCCGTCGGCGTCGCCGGAGACGTACAGCGTCCCGTCCGGCCCGGCGGCGATGCCCGCGAACGGTCCCATCGGGCCCGACATGTCGCCGATCGGACCCAGGAACTTCGGCGTCACGCCGGCCGGGGCGCCGACCGGCAGGCCCGAGGCGATGGTGCGTCGCGCGCCGCTGGCCAGGTCGTGCTCGACCAACTCCTTGGCCAGGGCGTCGACGATGTAGAGGCGGCCGCCCTGAATCACGACGCCCTGGGGTTCCTTGAGCCCGTCGACGACGGTATCGGCGCGGCCGCCGGAGACCTTGACCACCCGACCCGCGCCGGACTCCGAGGCGTAGACCGTTCCGTCCGCGCCGATCGCCACGCCCATCGGTTCCTTGAGTCCGGAGGCCAGCACCTCGGCCTTGCCGCCGTCGATGGCCACCACCCTGCCCCCGCCGGCCTCGGCCACGACCACGCCGCCGCCGGGCGCGATGGCCACGCCGTAGAGACGGTCATAGCCCTCGCCCAGGAACTCGCTTTCCATCGCCACCGGCCGCCACTTGGCCACGTGGCCGTTGGCCGTGGTGACGACCACCTCGCCCGGGCCCGACGCCGCGACGCCGCGCACATAGCCCGGCGAACCCGGCGTGAAGAGCATGCCCGCCACCTGCCGCCCTTGGCCGGGCCGCACGAAGTAGGAGAAGGGACCGTCGGCCACGAACAGCTGGCCGTCCTCGAGCACCGCCAGGCCAAGAGGCCAGTTGAGGCCCTCGGAAACCAGCGGGCGCAGCTTGCCGCCGCCCAGGATCTCATAGACATCGCCCGGGATGCTGGAGACGAAGATCCGGTCGCCGACGAAGGTGACGTTGTCCAGGCCCGGCGCGATGTTGGCCAGCACGGTGCGGTCGCCGGTGCGCGGATCGATCCGCAGCACCTGGCCGCTGTGGACCTGGGTCGAGACGATGAAGCCCTGGGCGTCGAACTTGACCGAGTCCGGCACGCCCAGGTCCTTGGCCACGACCTCGGGCGCGCCGCCGTCCAGGCTGACCCGCCAGATCTCGTTCGTGCCCATGACCGGGAAATAGAGCTTGCCGTCCGGGCCCACGTCCATGGCGTTGGGCATGGGCACGTCGGTGGCGATCATCCGGGGCGCGCCGCCGTCGCGGTCCAGCTCCATGATCCGCCCGCCCACCCGGCACTCGCCGGCGATCAGGCGGCCCTGGTGGAAGGCGATCGGGTTGGCGACGGGGATGTCGCCATAGATGACCTTCGACGTGCCGTTCGGCGCCAGCATGCTGACGCGGCCCTCGGTGATCTCGGTGGCGTAGAGGTTGCCGGCGTCGTCGAACACCAGGTCGTCGGGCGCGACGATGGGGCCGCCCTTGGAAGTGATCAGTTCGACCGCGCCGGTGTCGACGTCGATGGCGCTGATCGTGCTGCCCGACACCTGGGCCACATAGATGCGGCCGTCGGGGCCGGTACGCACGCCGTTGGCGCCGAACAGGCGGCTCTGCGGCGTGGCCCGCTCCAGGGTCCAGCCCTCGGCGACCGAGGCCGGGACCGTGGTCGTGTAGCGCCCGTTTTGCAGCGACATGGTTTGCCCTCTCCTGCCGGGGCTTTCCGCCCCTTGTCTCAAGGCGGCCCAGCGCCGGCTGGCGAGGGCCGCATCAGCCCGATCAACCGCCCTACTGCGCGGGCGCGAAGCCCAGCAGGCTCTTGATCTCCAGGTATTCGTGGAAGCCGAACTCGCCCCACTCGCGCCCGTTGCCGCTCTTCTTGTAGCCGCCGAACGGGGCCTGGAAATCGAAGCCGCCGTTGATGCTGACCCAGCCGGTGCGCATGCGGCGCGCCACGGCGTTGCATTGGGCGGCGTCGGCGCCGACCACATAGCCGGCCAGGCCGAACGGGCTGTCGTTGGCGATCTTGATAGCGTGGTCGATGTCGTCATAGGCGATGATCACCAGCACCGGGCCGAAGATCTCTTCGCGGGCGATGGTCGTGTCGTTGGTGGTCACGAAGACGGTGGGCCGCACATAGAAGCCCTTGGTCAGGCCCTCGGGGCGACCGGGACCGCCGGCGACCAGCTGAGCGCCTTCGCTGACGCCCAGCTCGATATAGCGCTGGATGTCGTTGTACTGCCCCTTCGAGACGACCGGCCCCATGGCGAAGTCGCCCTTGGGATCGCCGACGGTGACGCCGTTGGCGGCGTCGCGCGCGGCGGCGATCGCCTCGTCCAGGCGCGAGGCCGGCACCAGCAGGCGCGAGCCGGCGCTGCAGGTCTGGCCAGAATTGACCATCATGCCCGAGGTGGCGGCGGCGACGTTGGCGACCAGGTTGGCGTCGTCCAGCACGATGTGGGCGCTCTTGCCGCCCAGTTCCTGACAGACGCGCTTGACGGTCGGGGCGGCGTTCTTGGCGATCTCGACGCCGACGGTCTCGGAACCGGTGAACGAGACCATGTCCACTTCAGGATGGGTCGACAGGGCCGTGCCGATCACCGCGCCGCTGCCCTGAACCATGTTGAACACACCGGCCGGAACGCCGGCCGTGTGCAGGATCTCCGCCAGGATGTGGGCCGAATACGGCGCCAGTTGCGGCGGCTTGAGGATCATGGTGCAGCCCGTGGCCAGGGCCGGGAAGATCTTCACCGTGGTCTGGTTCATCGGCCAGTTCCACGGGGTGATCAGGGCGCAGACGCCGATCGGTTCCTTGACCACCAGGGTCGCGCCGCGCTGCTCTTCGAACTGGAATGTGCGCAGGGAGTCGATGGCGGCGGCCAGGTGTCCGGCGCCCAGGCCAACATGGAAGCCGTTACCCAGGGCCGACGGCGCGCCCATCTCTTCGATGACCGCCTCGCCCAGTTCGCCCATGCGCTTATGGTATTCGGCCTGGATGGCCAGGAGGATGTCGAGCCGTTGTTCGCGGGAGGTCTGCGACCAGCTGGCGAACGCCTTGCGCGCGGCCGCGACGGCCTTCTCGACATCCGCCACGGAGCCCAGCGAGATCTTGCCCGACACCGCTTCGGTGGCCGGATTGACGACATCGGCGGTCTTGGGCTCGATCGGAGCGACCCACTGGCCGTCGATGTAGAACTTGAGATATTCGCGCATGACATCTCTCCCTGGGACCACCGAGTTCTGCGTCTCGGCTTGTTGAATCGTCAGCGCCGGACTCATCCGAGCCCGGCGCTGATCTCAGATCGCCTTACTGGGTGCCTTCGGCGTACCAGGTGCGGAACTCGGCGTACTTGGGCATCTCTTCGGAGTTGGCCTTCGGATCGATGGCCACGTGCACCACACCGACCTTGCCGCTGGCATAGGCGCGGGCGATGGCGGGAGCGATGTCCTCGGCCTTGGTGACGTATTCACCGTGGCAGCCGAAGCCCTCGCCGATCTTGTCGAAGCGGACTTCCTTGCTCCAGTGGGTGCCGGTTTCCGCCGTGCCCTGGCCGAAGGTGCGCTTGTAGACGCCCACTTCCAGACCCCACTGGAAGTCCACGCCGACGACGCAGACCAGCGGCAGGTTGCAGCGCACTGCCGTTTCCAGCTCGCCGATGTGGAACAGGAACGAACTGTCGCTGGTCAGCAGCATGCCCGGACGCGACTTGCCCGTCGCGGCCTTGTCGGCCAGCATCGCGCCGGTGGCGTAGGGCAGGCCCGTGCCGATGTGGCCGAAGTTCTGGTTCCAGATCACGTCGTGCGGCTTGCACATCGAGTAGGTCCACTGGAAGATCACCGTGGCCCCGCCGTCGCGGATCATGATGCCGTCCTTCGGGAAGGCCTTGGTCGCTTCCACGACGAACCGCGACGTGTGCATGGGCGTGTCGCCGCTGCCGTCGCTCTTGGTCAGGGTCTCGGCGGCCAGCTGGTCCAGCTCGTCCTGGCCGTCCTTCATGAACTTGGCCAGGCCCGGGGCCGGCGACAGCGGCTTGTCCTTCAGGGCGGCGACCAGTTGCGGCACCACGCCACGAAGGTCGCCGACCAGCGGCACGTCGATCGGACGGTTCACGCCGATGGCGGTCGGGTCCTGCTCGACATAGATCCACTTGCGGATGGCTTCGTTCTTCACCCAGTAGCGCCAGCGGCCGTAGTGCACCGGCTCGCCCAGCTCGGTGCCCAGCGCCAGGCAGAGGTCGGACTCGGTGACCGCCTCGATCGAGGCGTTGGAGAACACGTACTGGAAGGTGCGATCTTCCAGGCCGGGGATGTAGGACGTGCCGCCCGAGGTCTGGATGACCGGGCAATTCATCAGCTCGGCCAGTTCCTTGACCGCCGCGCCCATGCGCGTGGTGTGGACGGCGTGGCCGACCAGCAGGATCGGGTTCTTGGCCGCGCGGATCAGCTTCACCGCCTCGGCGACGCGATCGATGTCGGCGCCCTGGTTGACCAGACGATAGCGGTCCGGGGTCAGCGGCTCGGGCAGGTCCAGCTCTTCGGTGATGATGTGGCTGGGATACTCGATATAGACCGGGCCCGGCGTGCCGCCGATGGCCTGGCGGATGCCCTCGCGGATGATCTCGTCGGTCTGGTCGGCGTATTCGATCGAGGCGGCGTACTTCACCGAATTCTCGAACAAAGGCATCTGCTTGACGAACTGGATGCGGCCACGACGCACGCGCTGCTCGGTGACCCGGGCGCGCTGGCCGCTGAGGAAGATCACCGGCGAGTTCTCGACCAGGCAGCACTGGATGGCCGGGGCGGCGTTGGCGATGCCCGGGCCCAGGGTGCCGATGCACAGAGCCGGCTTGCCGGTCATGCGCGAGGCGGCCTCGGCCATGAAGCCGGCGGCGGCTTCGTGGTGCGGCGCCACGACGGTCCAGCCGCGCGCTTCCGCTTCAAGGAACATGTGGACGAAGTTCGGATCGGGGATGCCGAAGAGCGTGTTGATACCCTCGGCCTCGAACAGGTCCAGGATGCGCTTGTAGACGGGTACGCCCATGGAAAGGTCCCTCTTGATTTTGGCTCGGCGGGCCGCGTGGCGGCAGGCGTTTCTGACGACAGGCGAGCGGCCGCGATAATGACGTGCTTGGTGCATAGAGGGGCCCAAGACCGGCCGTCAATGAAGCCTCCAGAGCCATCGCCCGTGCGCTATCGGCGGGCCATTTTCGCGGGTTTTGGCCCCGTTTTGGCGGCGGGCGAAACGCATGAAAACGCCCGGCTCCGTTGCGGGAACCGGGCGTCGCCAGATCAGGATCGGGCGGGCTCGCGCCCTATTTGGGATCGAGCAGACTCGGCGTTCCCCGGCCCATGTAGCGGGCCAGGTTGCGGTGGAAGTTGGTGACCTTGCGCTCCTGGTGCGGGTTGGGCAGGGGCCCGCGGAAACCGCGCGACTTCATGCCCTTCTGCACGAACTGCATGTTCGAGAAATCCTGGGCCAGCACGCTGCCCCAGTTCTCGGCCGTCGGCTCGGCATAGACCCACTCGGTCTTGGGCTCCTGGCCTTCGGGGAAACGCTCGATGGCGTAGGACTCGAAGATGCACTTGTTGGGATCGTCGCCGTACGGCCGCGTGCGGTAGCACAGGGCGAAGGTGATGCCCTGCAGGATGGCGGTGTTGGGGAAGACGTTCCAGGCCAGACCCGCCTGGCCCATCTGTTCCGGCGTGATGGTCGGCCACTCGATCCCGCGCGCGGCGTCGTCGGCCTTGGCCGAAGCCAGCCAGTGCTTGATCACCTCTTGCGGCGGCGTGCCCTCGGGCAGCTCGTCGACCAGTCGCTTGGCCGCGTTGACCAGGGTCTCGGTGGTGCTGGCGTTGTTGACCGTCTCGTAGATTTCCTTCTGCAGCTCGTAGGTCGACACGCGCGCGTCGGCGCCCTTGCCGGCCCGGGTGATGCTGCTGCTTTCCTTGGTCTTCTTGGACGCGTCGCGCTCGTCGAAACCGCTGACGCCGTGCAGGCCGTAGGCGGCGCTGTAGGCGTAGTACTCGCCGTATTCCAGCAGCTGCGGGTGCGTGCCGGCGACATGGTAGGGCTCCATGAACGCTTCCAGCGCGGTCTTCCAGTTGCAGTCGTAGACCACCCACTGGCGCCACTTGTAGCGCATCTTCTCGAACTGGAACGGGTCCAGGATGCTGGCGGCCGGCTCCAGATATTCGCGCAGCGGCACGGCCTGCGGGTCCATGTTGATGAAGATCCAGCCGCCCCAGGTGTCGGCCTTGATCTCGCTCAGCGAGGTGCGCTCCTCGTTCAGCGCGCCCTTCCAGTCCTGCGGATCCAGGACGTAGGTGTTCTTGCCCTTCAGGTCGAAGGTCCAGCCGTGGAAGCCGCAGACGAAGTTCTTCTTCTTGCCGCAGGCCCGGTTCTCGCCCTCGGGGATGTCGACCAGGCGCCGGCCGCGATGCGGGCAGACATTGTGGTAGGCCTTGATCGAGTCTGGCGTGTCACGAACCACCAGGATCGACTCGTCGCCGATCTCGTAGGTGATGTAGTTTCCGACCTCGGGGATCTCCTCGACGCGGCCGGCCACCTGCCACACCTTGGCCCACAGCCGGTCGGCCTCCTCCGCCGCGTACTCGCGGGAGAGGAAGGCCTCCGTGGGATAGGTCAGCGGCTCTTCCAGATCGTCGACGCTGATATTGACCAGCTTGTTCATGACGTTCGTCCTTCGCCTTCCGCCCCGATCAAAAAACCATACCGCGTCAGTTTTTTAGTTCCAGCCCCGGCATGTCGCCATCGGCGCGCCAGTCGGACAGCAGCTTCTGGAACGCATCCCAGCCCGGACCGTAGGCGCGGAACAGCCGCCACTTGGCCTTGGTCTCGCCTTCGTTGTTGAAGTAGCTGGGCGTGCACTCGGCGGTGAAGGCCGTGGTGTCGATCTCCATCGACTCGAAGTGGCTGACGTAGTCGTCCTGCGCCTGCTGGGTCGGCTCGACCACCGGCGTGCCGCGCTCGAGCGCCTGGCTGATGATGTGGGCGATGTGGAAGCCCTGACGGCCGTTCTGCTCGGTGACCGAGGCGTTCAGCCCGCCCTGGATGTAGCCCATGTAGAACTGGTTGGGGAAACCGTGGGTCATCACGCCGTGGAAGGTCTTGGGACCCTCGGCCCAGTGCTTGTAGATCGACAGGCCGTCACGGCCCTCGATCGTGTCGATGCCCCAGCGACGATCCAGGTCGCTGGTCACCTCGAACCCGCTGGCGAAGATGATGCAGTCGACTTCGTATTCGCGGCCGTTGGCGACGAAGCCCTTCTCGGTCATCCGCTCCACGCCCTTGGTCAGCGACACGTCGACCAGCTCGACATTGGGGCGATTGAAGGTCGGGTAGTATTCGTCGCTCGACAGCGGCCGCTTGCAGAGGAAGCGGTAGTACGGCTTCAGCGCCTCGGCCGTCGCCGGGTCGTCCACCAGGTCCTCGACCCGGCGGCGCAGGCGCTCCATCACGCGGTAGTCGACCATTTCGCGCTTGGCCAGATAGTCCTCGAGCGACAGCTGCGGCCAGCCCTCGGCCTCCATCTCGGCGGCGAAGTTGCGGGCGATCTCGGTCCAGATGTCGCAGATCAGGTCCTCTTCGCCCGGCGCGAAGGCCTCCATGGCCGCGCGATGGAAGTTGGCCTGGCGCTTGTTCTGCCAGCCCGGCTCCAGCGACTTGGCCCACTGCGGATCGGTCGGCGGATTGGGGCGCTCGTCCACGCTCGAGGGGGTGCGCTGCACGACGTAGAGCTGCTTGGCGTACTTGCCCAGGTGCGGCACGGCCTGGATGGCCGTGGCCCCGGTGCCGATGATCGCCACGCGCTTGTCGGCCAGCTTGTCCAGCACCGGGTTCTGGTAGTCGCCGCCAGTGTAGTCGAAGTCCCAACGGGCGGTGTGGAACATCTTGCCCTTGAAGGTCTCGATGCCCGGCACGCCCGGCAGCTTGGGCATGTTCAGCACGCCGCTGGCGATGATCACGAAGCGGGCCAGCAACTCGTCGCCGCGGTTGGTCGACACCCGCCAGCGGCCGATGCCGTCATCCCAGCGCAGGCCGGTGTTCTGGGTGTGGAACAGCGCCTTGTCGGCGAAGCCGAACGTCTCGGCGATCTGCCGCGCGTACCCCTGGATCTCCCAGCCGTCCGAGAACTTCTTGGACGGCATGAAGCCGGTCTCTTCCAGCAGCGGCAGGTAGATGTAGCTCTCGTTGTCGCACTGGATGCCGGGATAGCGGTTCCAGTACCAGACGCCGCCAAAGTCGCCGGCCCCGTCGATGTTGCGGAAGCTGGTCACCCCGGCCTTGGCCAGGTGGTAGGCGGCCATGATGCCCGACCAGCCGGCGCCCAGGACGACCACGTCCAGCTCTTCGGAGATCGGCGCGCGTGGCGCGACCGGGGTGTGCGGATCGGTGACGTAGTCCTCGACGATCTCGCCGCCGGCCGGACGAACATATTGCTCCTGCCCCTCGCGCTTGATGCGCTTGTCGCGCTCGTGGCGGTACTTCTCCCGCATCGCGGGGATGTCGATTTCACTGGCGGGGGGCGTCCGGGTCGGCTCGCAGCTCATCAATTCACTCCCGATAATGTCGCCGCCCGCTAGTCAACAGGGCTGTCGATTTTGCAGGACACTTGCCCACAGCACGGCCGCCGCGCCATAGGCCGCGCGAAACTTCGCGGGTGCGATGAGTCGGCGGTTTGCGGCACATCAAGGCGCCGCCCGGACTCGCCGCGACGCCTAGGCCTTACGGACGAAGGTCGGCTCGTCCGCCTCGGGCATGCCCGGAAAGGCGCCGTAGTCGGGCGGCGTGATGAAGGTTCCGGTCAGGTCGGTCGGACCGTGATAGGCCATGCTCCAATGGCGCCACGCGAAACGCCAGGCGCCGTCTTCCTCGACATAGCGATCGTAGTAGACGCCGAAGGTGATGGCGGTGCTGCCGTCCTTCTTCTTGGCGAACTCGGTCATCTGCAGGCGACCGATCGCCGTACCCTCGCCGACCTCGAGGATCGGCTGGCCCGAGACCAGTTGGATGCGCTCGCAGCGGCCCAGCAGGTTGCGGCAGGCCTCGGCGATCTCGTCGCGACCGGTCATCACCATGCCGGCGATCTTCCACTGGCCTTGGGTGGCGAAGCACTCGGAAAAGCTCTTGGCGTCCTGGCGCCAGACGGCGTCGACGAAGCGGGCGTGCAGCTGGCGGATGCCGCAATCGGCGGCGACGAAATCGGTCATCGGAATACTCCCAGTCGGGCGGCGGGGCCGCCCTCATCAACCCAGTCGAGCGATCTCGGCCTCGAAGGCTTCGTCGCTAATGTCCGCGCGGGCCACCAGCAGGCTGCAGTCGATGCTGTCGACGATGTAGCCGGCGCCGGTCCACCAGCGTTCGAGGAAGCTGCGCTTGCGATGTCCGACAACCACCAGGTCGGCCTTCACCTCGCGGGCGAAGTCGCTGATCTGCTGCGCGGGATCGCCCCGCACCAACCGGCCGACCGGCTTGAAGCCCAGCTGCTCCAGCTTGGCCAAGCCGTCCTTGAGGATCGCGCGGTGGGTTTCCAGGTGCATGTCGGTCACGCCCGCCTGGAAACCCTCGACCAGCGACACGCCGGAACTGTCGGCCACCACCGACAGCAGGAAGACCTCGGCGCCGCAGCGCTTGGCCAGCAGCGCGCCTTCGCGCAGCGTCGAGCGCCCGGCCACGGTGCTGTCGAAGGCCAGAACTATCCGCCGGTACATGGTCTCTCCCAAACGGCGCGATTGGCGCCTGCAGGGGATCGCCGTTTCTTGGACCGATCACGCCATTTCGGTCGGCGACCACGCAAGGGCGCGGGGGCAACTATCGCACCCGCGATGACCGCCGTCCCGCTATGGGAAGTTCCCTTGGCCTTTGCATAATTGGCCGCCCTCTCGCGCAGTCGTCGCACGGGTTGTTCAGAACAAAAGACGAGGACCCAGTGCGGGCCATTGACCATTTCATAGCGGGCGCGACCGCGCCCGGCGCTTCCGGCCGCTACGGCGACGTCTTCAACCCCAACACCGGGGAGGTGCAGGCGCGGGTGCAGCTGGCGACGGACGCGGAGCTGGATCTTGCGGTGCAGGCCGCGGCGGCCGCGCAGATCGGCTGGGCGGCGACCAATCCCCAGCGCCGGGCGCGGGTGATGTTCGAGTTCAAGCGCCTGATCGAGCGCGACATGAATTCGCTGGCCGAGATCCTGTCGTCCGAGCACGGCAAGGTCATCGCCGACTCCAAGGGCGACATCCAGCGCGGCCTGGAGGTGATCGAGTTCGCCTGCGGCATCCCTCACATGCTGAAGGGCGAATATACCGACGGCGCCGGTCCGGGCATCGACGTCTATTCGATGCGCCAGCCCCTGGGCGTGGTCGCCGGCATCACCCCGTTCAACTTCCCGGCCATGATCCCGATGTGGATGTTCGGCATCGCCGTGGCCGTGGGCAACACCTTCATCCTCAAGCCCTCGGAGAAGGATCCGACCGTGCCGGTCAAGCTGGCCGAGCTGTTCATGGAGGCCGGAGCCCCGGCGGGCGTGCTCAACGTCGTGCACGGCGACAAGAGCACGGTCGACGCCATCTTGACCCATCCGCTGATCAAGGCCGTCAGCTTCGTGGGATCGTCGGACATCGCCCACTACGTCTACCAGACCGGCACGGCCAACGGGAAACGCGTCCAGGCCATGGGCGGGGCCAAGAACCACGGCATCGTCCTGCCCGACGCCGATCTCGACCAGGTCGTGAAGGACCTCTCCGGCGCGGCCTTCGGCTCGGCCGGCGAGCGCTGCATGGCCCTGCCGGTGGTGGTGCCCGTCGGCAAGAAGACCGCCGACGAACTGCGCGAGCGGATGATCGCCGAGATCGACAGCCTGAAGGTGGGGATCTCCACCGATCCGGCCGCCCACTACGGCCCGGTGGTCAGCGCCCAGCACAGGGCCAAGATCGCCGACTACATCCAGATCGGCGTCGACGAAGGCGCCGAACTGGTGGTCGACGGCCGCGACTTCAGCCTGCAGGGCTTCGAGAAGGGCTTCTTCATCGGCCCTTCGCTGTTCGACGGCGTCAAGAAGGGCATGAAGACCTACCACGAGGAGATCTTCGGCCCGGTGCTACAGATGGTCCGCACCGAAAGCTTCGACGAGGCCATCGCCCTGCCCAGCGAGCACCAGTACGGCAACGGCGTGGCGATCTTCACCCGCAACGGCCGCGCCGCTCGCGAGTTCGCCGCCCGCGTCAATGTCGGCATGGTCGGCATCAACGTGCCCATCCCCGTGCCGGTGGCCTATCACAGCTTCGGCGGCTGGAAGCGCTCGGGCTTTGGCGACACCAACCAGTACGGCGCCGAGGGCGTGCGCTTCTACACCAAGGTCAAGACCGTCACCGCCCGCTGGCCCGAAGGCGCCGTCGAGGACAACGCCTTCGTCATCCCGACGATGAAATGAGCTCGGTGCGCCGCCCGACTCCCGGTGGCGGCGCCCAACTGGTGGTCCGGAGTCACAAGCTCCGGACCGCTCCTTTCGAGACCGACGTGCTATCGATGACTAGCGGCCTGGCCGCACGGACTTCCCAGCGGCGCGCAGACGCCGCGTGAACAACGGCCACAACATAGGGAGTAACGCCATGCTTTCCTCTCCCCTCGCGCCCTCGGCGACCCGCGACGCGGTCGTCACGGTCGACTACCGCGGCGACATCGCCGTGGTGACCTTGGCCCGCCCCGCGGCCAAGGCGGCGGATCTGGCCGCCGCCATGCACGAGGCGGCCCACAGGCTGGTCGCCGAGAACCGGGCCGTGGCCCTGATCCTGACCGGCGCCGGCACCGTCTTCTGCGCACCCGAGGGCGACCCGGACGACGCCTTGGCCATGCCCGCCCTGCGCGAGGCCCTGCTGACCTTCCAGTCGCTGAACGTGCCCGTGGTGGCCGCCATCAACGGCGCGGCGATCGGCCTGGGTCTCGGCCTGGCCCTGGCCTGCGACATCGCCTTCGTCCGCCCGCGCGCGACGCTGAAGCCCTCGGGCCCGATCCACATGGGCGCCCTGTGGTTCCTGTCGCGCAAGCTGGGCCGCTCGCGCGCCACTGACCTGGTCATGGCCGGCCGCGCGATCACCGGCGCCGAGGCCAGCGAGCTGAATCTGGCCCAGGACTGCATCCACAAGCGCGATCCCGAGTTCCTGGAAGAGGTCGTGCGACGCACGGCCGGCCTGCTGGAAGGCACCCGCGCCTCCCGCGCCGCCGCCCTGCAGCTGCTGCGTCACGCCGCCCTGCAAGGCCTGGCCGAGCACCTGGACGTGGAAGTCGCCGCCGCCCTGGCGGCCCGGGGCTGACAGATCGAACGGGGGAAAGGCATGGCTGAAGCCGATATGATCCAAGCCGAGCGCGACGACGTGCCGGCCATGGTCGCCTTGCTGGCCGCCGCCTTCGTCGACGATCCGCCGCTGGCCTGGATCCTGCCCGACCGCGCCGATCGTCAGAGCCGCCTGGCCACCTTCTTCGAGCCGATCATCAAGGGCACGATGCGCAACGGGCTGGCCCTGCGTTCACCGGGTGACGAGGCGGTGACGCTTTGGCGTTTGCCGGGCGGCATCCATCCGGGCTTCATCGAAACGCTGAGCGGCATGCCCGCCTTCGTCCGCGCTCTGGGCGACGGCGCCAAGCGGGCTCAGGTCCTGAGCCGCTCGCTACGCACCCGCGAACCGGACTTTCCCTACCGGTACCTGCAATTCGCCGGCGTCGCGCCGGCGCTCAAGGGCAAGGGCTGGGGCGGACGAGCGGTCCGCGCGGGCCTGGCCCAGGCCCGCGCCGCCGGCGTGCCGGTCTATCTGGAGACCTCGAAGGCGGAGAACGTCGCGTTCTACCGCCATCTGGGCTTCAACGTCCTCCAGGAGTGGGACGTGCCCGAGGGCGGTCCGCACGTCTGGTCGATGCTGTGGCGGTGACAAGATCCTCCCCCCGTGGGGGAGGCGGCCGAAGGCCGGTGGGGGGAGTAGTCGGATCGTGGACACGGGTTATGGTCGTCCGCCGATCACTCCCCCCACCGTCGGCTTCGCCGACACCTCCCCCATAGGGGGAGGATCTTACAGCCGCTCGACGATCGTCACATTGGCGATGCCGCCGCCTTCGCACATGGTCTGCAGGCCGTAGCGCCCGCCCCGCGCCTTCAGGGCGTGCAGCAGGGTCGACATCAGCTTGGCCCCGCTGGCGCCCAGGGGATGGCCCAGGGCGATCGCGCCGCCGTTGACGTTCAGCTTGTCGGGATCCGCGCCCAGCGCCTTCTGCCAGGCCATGGGGATCGAGGCGAAGGCTTCGTTGACCTCGAACAGGTCGATGTCTTCGAGCTTCATGCCGGCCCGCTCCAGGGCTCGGCGGGTCGCCGCGATCGGCTCTTCCAGCATGATCACGGGGTCGCCGGCGGTGACCGTCAGGTTCACGATGCGAGCGATCGGCGTCAGGTTGAAGCGCTTCAGCGCCGCCTCGCTGACGATCAGCGCGCCCGAAGCGCCGTCGGTCATCTGACTGGCGTTGGCGGCGGTGATCGTGCCGCCCTCGACGATCGTCTTGACCCCGGCCATACCCTCCAGCGACGCCTCGAAGCGCACACCCTCGTCCTGGTCGAACACGCCCTCGACGGTGTGGACGGGAACGATCTCGTCCTTGAACGCGCCGGCCTTGATCGCCGCCGCCGCCTTCTGGTGGCTGGCCAGGGCGAAGCCGTCCATCTGCTCGCGGGTCAGGCCGTACTTGTCGGCGACCATCTGGGCGCCCTTGAACTGGCTGAACTCGCTGACGCCGTAGCGGTCCAGGATCTTCTTCGACCACGGCCCCTCGCCGACGCCCGCCTGGGCGTGCAGGGCGAAGTTGGAGCCCATCGGCACGCGGGTCATGCTCTCGGCCCCGGCCGCGATCACGATGTCCTGCGTGCCCGACATCACCGCCTGGGCGGCGAACTGGATGGCCTGCTGCGACGAGCCGCACTGGCGGTCGATCGTCACGGCCGGCACGCTGTCGGGCAAGGACGAGGCCAGCACCAGGTTGCGGCCGAAGGCGAAGGCCTGTTCGCCCGCCTGGGTCACGCAGCCGGCGATCACGTCCTCGACCGCCGCCGGATCGATCCCGCTGCGCTCGACCAGGGCGTCGAGCACGGTCGCGCCCAGGTCGGCGGGATGGACGCCCGACAGCGCGCCCTTGCGCTTGCCGCCGGCGGTGCGGAGGGATTCGACGATATAGGCCTCAGCCATGGTTACTTGCCTCCGGTGAAATCGGGCGCGCGTTTTTCGAGGAAGGCGGCGACGCCTTCCTTGCCTTCGGCCGTCCGCGCCAGGGCGGCGATGCCGCGACTTTCGGCGTCCAGCTGGGCTTCCAGCGAGGTGACGGCGCTGTCGAGCAGCAGCCGGCGCGTCACGGCGAGCGCCGGCGTCGCCGAGCGCGCCAAGTCCTGGGCGACCGTCATGGCCTCGGCCATCAGGTCGTCCTCGACGACCCGGGTGACCAGGCCCATGGCGGCGGCCTCCTCGGCCGTGACCCGCCTGTTGCGCAGGCACAGCTCCTGGGCGCGCCGCAGACCGATCAGGCGCGGCAGCAGCCAGGTGGCCCCACCGTCCGGCGACAGGCCGATCGCGCCATAGGCCAGGGCGAACTGGGCGCGCGGACCGGCCAGGGCGACGTCGCCCAGAATGGCCAGGCCGACCCCGGCCCCGGCGGCCGAACCGTTGATCGCCGTGACCACCGGCTTGTTCATGCGCATCAGCCGCGCGACGGCGGCGTGGACGTAGACGGTGATCTCCTTGAGGAAGGCCGGCAACTGGTCGCCGGCCCCCGCGAAGGCGGCTACGTCGCCGCCCGCGCAGAACAGCTTGCCCGCCCCGGTCAGCACGACGCAGCGCACCGCGTCGTCCTCGTCGCAGGCGATCACCGCCTCCATCAGCGCCCGCGCCGTGGGCATGTCGAGGGCGTTGCCGACCTCGGGCCGATTGAGGGTGATCGTGGCGACGGCGCCGTCGCGCGCCAGGAGAACCGTGGCGGTCATGGCCTAGCGCGGCGCCATGCGGATCGCGCCATCCAGGCGGATGACCTCGCCGTTCAGCATCGGATTGGCGACGATCGCGCCGACCATCTGGGCGTACTCTTCCGGCTTGCCCAGGCGGCTGGGGTGCGGAACCTGCTGGCCCAGGGAGTCCTGCGCGGCCTGCGGCAGGCCCATCAGCATCGGGGTCAGGAAGATGCCCGGCGCGATGGTCACCACCCGGATGCGGTGCTGGGCGAGATCCCGGGCCGCCGTCAGGGTCAGGCCCACCACCCCGCCCTTGGACGAGGCGTAGGCGGCTTGGCCGATCTGGCCGTCATAGGCGGCGACCGAGGCGGTGTTGACGATCACCCCGGCCTCCTCGCCCTCCAGGCCCGCCGCGACCACGCGGGCGGCGAACTTGGAGATCATGTTGAAGGTGCCGATCAGGTTGACCTCGATGGTCTTGCGATAGACGTCCAGCGAATGAGGCGAGCCGTCCTTGGCCACGACGCGGGCGGCCGGGGCGACACCGGCGCAGTTGACCAGCACGCGAGCGACGCCATGCGCCGCCTCGGCCGCATCGAAGCCGGCGATGGCGCTGGCCTCGTCGGCCACGTTGACCTTGACGAACAGGCCGCCGATGTCCTGGGCGGCGGCGACGCCGATCTCTTCGTTCAGGTCGAAGATCGTGACCTTCGCGCCCTGCGCCGCCAGCATCTTGGCCGTGGCGTTCCCCAGCCCCGAGGCGCCGCCGGTGACGATCGCGCCAATACCGTTCAAGTTCATCCGCTTCGTCCTTTTCCGCGCCATGGCGCGTCTTCCAAATCGTTGTGAAAGGCGACCGACCCGGCGGGTCGGCGACGCCGTCGAGCGAGGCGGTGAAATCGGATCCCCATCGACTTCACCGCCGTCAGCCGACGCCTCCCGGCGTCACGTCCGGCCGAGCCCCCGCTCGACCGGAAGATTTCAGACCAGTTCCACCGCCATGGCCGTGGCCTCGCCGCCGCCGATGCACAGGCTGGCGACGCCGCGCTTCAGGCCGCGGTTCTCCAGCGCCCCCAGCAGGGTGGCCAGGATGCGCGCGCCGCTGGCGCCGATCGGGTGACCCAGGGCGGTCGCGCCGCCATTGACGTTGAGCTTGTCGTCGGGAATGCCCAGCTCGCGGGCGGCGATCATCGCCACCACCGCGAAGGCCTCGTTGACCTCGAACAGGTCGACGTCCTCGACGGTCCAGCCGATCTTCTCCATCAGCTTGCGCATCGCCGGCACCGGGGCCGTGGTGAACAGGCCCGGCTCGTGGGCGTGGCCTTCGTGGCCGACCACGCGGGCCACGACCTTCAGGCCCAACTTTTCGGCGACGCTGGCGCGGGTCATGACCAGGGCGGCGGCGCCGTCCGAGATCGACGAGGCGTTGGCGGCGGTGATCGTGCCGTCCTTGAGGAAGGCGGGCTTCAGAGTCGGGATCTTCTCGGGCTTGGCCTTACCGGGCTGCTCGTCGACCGAGACGGTGACCGGACCGCCGCGCGAGGCGACCGACACCGGGATGATCTCTCGCTCGAAAGCCCCGCTGGCGATGGCGGCGTTGGCGCGCTCCAGCGAGCGGATCGAATAGGCGTCCTGGTCCTCGCGGGTGAACTGGTACAGCTCGACGGCGTCCTCGGCGAAGGCGCCCATGGCCTTGCCGGGGGTGTAGGCGTCTTCCAGGCCGTCCATCATCATGGTGTCGATCACCACGCCGTGGCCGATGCGCGCGCCGGCGCGGTGCTTGGGCAGGGCGTAGGGGGCGTTGGTCATGCTCTCCATGCCGCCCGCCACGATCACGTCGGCGCTGCCCGAGGCCAGGGCGTCATAGGCCATGATCGCCGCTTCCATGCCCGAGCCGCACATCTTGTTGACCGTGGTGGCCCGGGTCGACTGCGACAGGCCCGCGCCCAGCGCCGCCTGGCGGGCCGGCGCCTGGCCAAGACCGGCGGGCAGCACGCAGCCCATATAGATCCGCTCGACCGCGTCGGACGCCACGCCCGACCGCTCGACCGCCGCCTTGACGGCCGCCGCGCCGAGCTCGGTGGATTTCAGGCCCGAAAGGTCGCCCTGGAAGCCGCCCATCGGGGTGCGGGCATAGCCGGCGATGACGATGGGATCAGCGATGGACATGACGGTCTCCTCAAAGGGCACGGGCGATCACCATCCGCTGGATGTCGGACGTGCCCTCGTAAATCTGGCAGACGCGGACGTCGCGATAGATCTTCGCGAGCCCGTATTCCTCGAGATAGCCGTAGCCGCCCAGGGTCTGGATCGCGCCCGACACCACGGCTTCGGCGGTCTCGGAGGCGAACAGCTTGGCCATCGAGGCCTGGGTCAGGCAGGGCTCGCCCGCCTCCTTCAGCGCGGCGGCCGACAGCACGATCTGGCGCGCGGCTTCCAGGCGGGTGGCGAGGTCCGCCAGGCGGAAGCCCACGGCCTGGTGCTCGATGATCGGCTTGCCGAAGCTCTTGCGCTCCTTGGCGTAACCGACGGCGATCTCGAGCGCGCCCTGGGCCATGCCCACGCACTGGGCCGCGATGCCGATGCGCCCGACCTCCAGGTTCGACAGGGCGATGCGATAGCCCTCGCCCTCGGCCCCCAGCATCAGGGCGTCTTCCAGGAACAGGTCGTCGAAGCGGATGGCGCAGGTGTCCGAAGCGGCCTGGCCCAGCTTGTGCTCGACCTTGTCGACCGAATAGCCGGCGCGGTCGGTGGGCACGAGGAAGGCCGACAGGCCCTTCTTGCCGGCGTCGGGGTCGGTGACCGCGAAGACGATGGCCAGGCCAGCGATATGGCCCGAGGTGATGAACTGCTTGGCGCCGTTCAGCCGCCAGCCGCCATCCACCCGGGTGGCGCGGGTGCGGATGGCCGAGGCGTCGGACCCGGCGTCGGCCTCGGTCAGGGCGAAGGCGCCGATCATGCGGCCGGCGATCAGGTCAGGCAGGAAGCGGGCCTGCTGGTCCGGCGAGCCCAGGCGCTGCAAGGCCGAGACGATCAGGCTGTTCTGGATCGACAGGATCGTCGACAGCGCCCCGTCGCCCGCCGCGATCTCGATCAGCGCCAGGGCGTAAGAGACATAGTCCGCACCGGCGCCGCCGAATTCCTCGGGGGCGGTCATGCCCATCAGGCCCAGCCCGGCGACTTCCTCGAACAGGGCTTGCGGATAGGCGCCGGCCGCCTCGAACGCGGCGGCGTGCGGCCGAATGCGGTCCTGCGCGAACTCGCGCACCGCGTCCCGGATGGCCGATTGCGTCGCGGTGAGGATCATGGAAACCCGAAAGTCTGAAATTTACTCAAGGGTAGATTTCTCGGCTTTTCAGCCCCTCGTCAATCGGGGAAAGCGGCCGCCAGGTCAACTGATCAGGCCAGCGATGCTTGCCGGGGCCGCGTATTGACAAGGTTCGGAGGCCCGATCACCTACCCTCGGACAGGCGCGAAACGACCAGGCCGATCCTGGCGACAGCGCACATCGCAGGGGGACTTGAGACCATGGGAATCCGTACGCGCTTCACCGAACTGGTCGGCATCGAGCACCCCATCGTCCAGGGCGGCATGATGTGGGTCGGCCGCGCCGAGCTGGCGGCGGCGGTGTCCAACGCCGGCGGCCTTGGCCTGCTGACCGCCCTGACCCAGCCCTCGCCCGACGAGCTGCGCCGCGAGATCGAGCGCTGCCGGAAGCTGACCGACAAGCCGTTCGGCGTGAACCTGACGATCCTGCCCTCGGTCTCGCCGCCGCCCTACGCCGAGTATCGCAAGGCGATCATCGATAGCGGCATCACCATCGTCGAGACCGCCGGCTACAAGCCACAGGAGCATGTCGACGACTTCAAGGCCCATGGGGTCAAGGTCATCCACAAGTGCACCGCCGTCCGCCACGCCCTGTCGGCCGAACGGATGGGCGTGGACGCCATCTCGATCGACGGCTTCGAGTGCGCCGGCCACCCGGGCGAGGACGACATTCCCGGCCTGGTGCTGATCCCGGCGGCGGCCGACAAGGTCAAGATTCCGATGATCGCCAGCGGCGGCTTCGGCGACGGGCGCGGCCTGGCCGCCGCCCTCGCCTTGGGGGCGGAAGGCATCAACATGGGCACCCGCTTCTGCGCCACGGTCGAGGCCCCGATCCACGACAACATCAAGCAGTTGCTGGTCACCAACGACGAGCGCGCCACCAACCTGATCTTCCGCACCTTCCACAACACCGGCCGCGTGGCCAAGACCTCGGTGTCCGACCGCGTGGTGGCGCTGGGCGGCGAGCCGGGCGCGGTGTTCGAGGACGTGCGTCCGCTGGTGTCGGGCGCTCTCGGCCGCACCGCCCTGGAAACCGGCGACGTCGACGCCGGCCTGATCTGGGCCGGCCAGGTCCAGGGCCTGATCCACGACATCCCCACCTGCCAGCAGCTGATCGACCGGATCGTGGGCGACGCCGAGGCGATCATCCGCGGCCGTCTAGCCGGGCTGGTGGCCTGATGTCGTACGCCTTCCTCACGGTCGAGAAGATCGGCCGCATCACCACCGTCACCATCAACCGGCCCGACCGGCACAACGCGCTGAACGCCGAGGCCCAGGTCGAGCTGGCCCACGCCTTCGACGCTTTCGAGGCCGATGACGAGCAGTGGGTCGCCATCCTGACCGGTGCGGGCCCCAAGGCCTTCTGCGCGGGCCACGACCTGATGTCGCCGATGCCGCAGAGCAGCGCCGACCTGCCGCCCTCAGGCTTTGGCGGGATCACCTCGCGCCTGGAGCTGACCAAGCCGGTGATCGCGGCCGTGAACGGCATCGCCATGGGCGGCGGTTTCGAGATCGCCCTGGCCTGCGACATCGTCGTGGCCGCCCAGAACGCCACCTTCGCCCTGCCCGAGGTCAAGGTCGGCCTGGCCGCCCTGGGCGGCGGCATCCTGCGCCTGCCGCGCGAGATCGGGCTGAAGCGCGCCATGGGGCTGATGCTGACCGGCCGCCGACTGACCGCCGCCGAAGGCCTGTCGCTGGGCTTCGTCAACGAGGTGGTCCAGAGCGACGCCCTGGCCGGCGCGATGCGCTGGGCCGAAGAGATCCTGGCCGCCAGCCCGATGTCGGTGCGCGCCACCAAGCAGGCCGCTCTGCAAGGCCTGAGCGAACCGCTGGCCACGGCCCTGGAAGGCCAATGGTCCTATCCGGCCGTGCAGCGCATGCTGAAGTCGGAGGACGCCGCCGAAGGCCCCGCCGCCTTCGCCGCCAAGCGCGCGCCGGAATGGAAGGGGCGATAGCGACCCCTAGGTCAGCTTCGGAGTCATCCCGGGATCGCCCTTGGCCATGGCGGCGCGATAGGCCGGTCGTTCGCCCACGCGCTGGAGGTAGGCCAGCAGGTTCGGACTGTCGGAGATGTCGCGCTCGACCGACAGGCGCATGGTGGTCAGGGGAAAGACCATCATGATGTCGGCCAGGGTGAACTGCGAGCCCGCGAACCAGGTCGCCTTTCCCAGATGCGCCTCGACCAGATCGAAGGCGATGTCGGCCCGCGACTTTCGCCCCGTCGCGCTGGGCGCCCCGAGCCGCGCCGCGATCACGTCCATCATCACCGCCGCCAGGACCGAGGCGTTGGCGTAGTGGAACCAGAACAGATAGTCGGCGAAGTCAGGGTGTTCGGGCCCCAGGATCAGCCGGCCGTCGCCGTGACGCCGGGCGATGTACTCGGCGATGGCCCCGGACTCCATCAGGACCAAGTCGCCATCCTGGATGATCGGCGCGGTGCCCACCGGGTGGAGCGCCTTGTAGGCCGGCGGCGCGGCGCCCGTCGGCTCGCGATCGTAGCGCACCAGATCGTAGGGAATCTCCAGCTCCTCGCAGAGCCAGACGATCCGCTCGGACTGGGACCTGCCCAGGTGATGGACCTTCAGCATGGCGGCTTCCTGTCGCTTAGCCGACCAGATCCTTGCCGACCAGATCCTTCAGCGGCGTCTCGGGGTCGGCCAGGCGCGCGGGATCGACCTTGGCGCCCTCGATCACCAGCTTGCGGCCCTGGACGTAGTCCTTGACCGCGTTGACGCAGTCGAGCGCGATGACCCGGCCGCCCTTCAGATAGAGGATCGAGAAGCTGCGGCTGGCCGTGTCGCCGCGCACCACGGTCTGGTCGAAGCCGATCGACAGCCCCACCGTCTGCAGCTTGATGTCGTACTGGTTGGACCAGAACCAGGGCGTGGCGTCGTAGTCGGCTGGCGTTCCCAGGATCGCCTTGGCCGCCACCACCGCCTGGTCGTTGGCGTTCTGCACCGACTCCAGCCGCACCTGCGCGCCCTCGGCGTAGCGGTTGGCGTGGCGGGCGCAGTCGCCGATCGCGAAGACGTCCGGCAGGCTGGTGCGGCAATGGCTGTCGACCGCCAGGCCGTTGCCGCCCTCGGCGCCCGCCGCGACCAGCGGCTCGACCGCCGGGACGATGCCGATGCCGACGATCACCATCTGGGCGTCCAGCACCTCGCCGTCGGCCAGGCGCACGCCGGTGACCTTGTCCTCGCCCAGCACGCGGTCCAGGCCCACGCCCAGCCGCACGTCGACGCCATGGGCGCGGTGCTCGGCCTCGATGAAGCGCGACAGGTCCTCGCCGGCCACCCGGGCCAGCACGCGATCCAGCGCCTCCAGCAGCACGACCTTCTTGCCGAACTTGGACAGCACGGCCGCGGCCTCCAGGCCGATATAGCCGCCGCCGATCACCACCGCGCGCTCGACATCCGGCAACTCGGCCATCATCCGGTCGGCGTCGGCGCGGGTGCGCACGGTGTGCACGCCCTTCAGGTGATGGGCGCCGGGCAGCTCGCGCGGCGCGCCGCCGGTGGCCCAGACCAAGTGCTTGTAGCCGATGACCTCGCCCGACGCCGTCGTCACGCTGTGCGCCGCGGCGTCGACCGACACCACCGTCGTGTCGAACTGGAAGCTGACTTCCCGCTCGGCCCAGAAGCTTTCCGGACGGATCAGCAGGCGCTCGAACGTCTTGTCGCCGGCCAGGTATTCCTTGGACAGCGGCGGGCGCTCGTAGGGCAGTTCCGGTTCGGCGCCGACCACCAGGATCCTGCCCTCGAACTTGCCCTGGCGCAGCGCGATCGCGCAGGCGGCTCCCGCGTGGCCCGCGCCGACAATCAAGACATCCGTATCGTTACGCATTCGACGGTCCCATGGTCTTCGCCGGCGTCTGGCGCCTTAGTCTTCTTCGGCGATCTGCACCTTCAGGCCGTCCAGCGCGTCGCTGAACCGCAGCTGGCACGACAGGCGCGAGCGGTCGTCGCGGTGCGGCGAGCTGTCGAGCAGGTCGTTCTCGTCTTCCGTCATCTTCGGCAGCTGGTCGGCGAAGGCCGGATCGACATGGACGTGGCAGGTGGCGCAGCTGCAGCAGCCGCCGCACAGGGCCAGCAGCTCGTCGAAGCCCGCGTCGCGGATCAGCTCCATGACCGACATCCCGGCCTGGCCCTCGATCTCGCTTTCCACGCCTTCACGGGTCACGACGATCAGCTTTGGCACGATGGAACTCTCCGAAATGAAGGCGGCCTCTGCGGGCCGTGAAAGCAGTACAAGCCTTGCCGAATGCACCAAGCCCGGCCCGCGAACAAGGCGACGAGGCCGGTTTCACGCCAGAACCGCCTTGCCGACGGTCAGATATCGCCGTGCCGTATAATCGCGCCGCGATCAGACCCGGCCGGTGACGGGCAGCAGCGCCCCGGTGACCGCCGACGCCTCCGGCGACAGCAGGAAGGCCACCACATTGGCCAGGGCCTGGGGCGTGACCCAGCGGTCGAACTCGGCGTCCGGCATGTCCTTCCGGTTGGCCTCGGTGTCGATGATGCTGGGCAGCACGGCGTTGACCCGCACGCCGGCGTCCTTCAGCTCCTCGGCCAGGGCCTCGGTCAGGCGCGCGACGCCGGCCTTGGAGGCGGCGTAGGCGCCCATGCCCATGGCCGCCTTGGTCGCGGCCGCCGCGCCGATATTGACGATCGAGCCCTTGGCGGCCAGCAGCAGCGGCGTCAGGGCGCGCGAGCTGACCAGGGTGGTCTTGACGTTCATCGCATAGAGCTTGTCCCAGGTGGCCAGGTCGCCGTCGCCGATCGTCTCCCACCGGAAGCCGCCGGCGATGTTGACCAGGCCGTCCAGCCGGCCGAACCGCGACTCGATCTGGCCGGCGGCCGCCGTCATCGCCGCCTCGTCGGTCAGGTCGACGCCGCCGATCGCCAAGTCGGCGCCCTCGAACGGGCCTGGAGCAAGGTCGATCCCGACCACTTGCCATCCGGCTTGCTTGAGGACTTCGACGGTCTTTCGGCCCAGCGCGCCCGCGGCGCCGGTGACCGCGACTGTGCGCGTCATGTCTTGCTCCTGCTGTTCCATGTCGAGACCCTGGACGAACCTCGGCCCATATCCTTTCCGCGACGCTCAGGTCTGGGCCAAGCCCGAATATCGTCCGAACGTGAACCCGCAAATCTCATCGTCGCCGCGATGCCTTTGGCCAAGACCGCCGCCGCTCTTGATACCCTCGGGTGAAATAATAGGAACAGAGACTAGCCCTTGGCCCTGCGGCGCCCAGCGCGACCGCCTGTTGAATATCGAGGATGGCCATGAAACCAGGAATGAAGCTTCTGAGCAGCGTCTGCGACACCGAGGTGATGGTGATCCGCGCCGGCGCCGGAACGGTCGAATGCGGCGGCTCGCCGATGGTCGACAAACGCCCCGCCGAGCGCGGCGAGATCGATCCCGCCTTCGCCGCCGGCTCGCAGATCGGCAAGCGCTATGTCGACGCGGCCGGCACGGTCGAGTTCCTCTGCGTGAAGGCCGGCAAGGGGTCGATGTCGCTGGACGGCGTCGCGCTGCAGACCAAAGAAGCCAAGCCGCTACCCTCCTCCGACTGAGTTTTCGCGTCATGAACATCTCGCTGATCCTGCAGATGGCGGCCGACGCGGATCCCGACCGCATCGGTCTGGTCTGCGACGGACGACGCTGGTCCTACGCCGCGCTGCAACGCGCGGCCCTGGGCGCGGCGCGCGGCATCCGCGCCAGCGGCGCCAGCCACGTCGCCCTGCTGGACGAAAGCAGCGAGGCCGCGGCCATCGCCCTGTTCGGGGCCGCCATCGCTGGCGTGCCCTATGTGCCATTGAACTACCGCCTGGCCGATCCGGACCTGGCCGCCCTGCTGGGCCGCATCGCGCCGGCCTTCATCATCGGCGACGTCGCGCGGGTCGAGCGCCTGAACCCTGGCGTCGGCCACGTGGTGCGCCCCCGCGCCGAGTTCGTCGCCCAGGCCGAGACGCAAGCCGACGGGCCCGAACTCGAAGAGAGCGAAGAGACCGTCGCGGTCCAGCTGTTCACCAGCGGCACCACCGCCGCCCCCAAGGCCGCCGTGCTGCGCCACGCCAACCTGCTGTCCTACATCCTGGGCACGGTCGAGTTCGCCTCGGCGCCGGAAGAGGACGCGGCCCTGGTCTGTGTGCCGCCCTACCACATCGCCGGCATCGCGGCCCTGCTCAGCTCGATCTACGCCCTGCGCCGCATCCTGCTGCTGCCCGCCTTCGATCCCGACGCCTGGCTCGACCTGGTGGCGGCCGAGGGCGCCAGCAACGCGTTCGTCGTGCCGACCATGCTGTCGCGCATCATCGCGCGGATCGACGCGGGCGCCTCGGCCGATGTCGGCTCGTTGCGGGCCCTGGCCTATGGCGGCGGCCGCATGCCGCTGGAGCTGATCGAGCGCGCCCTGGACCTGTTCCCGGACTGCGGCTTCACCAACGCCTACGGCCTGACCGAAACCTCCTCGACCGTCGCCCTGCTGGGTCCGGACGAGCATCGCGCCGCCCACCGGGCCGCCGACGACACCGTGCGCGCCCGTCTGGCCTCGGTGGGCAAGCCGCTGCCGGCCATCGAGCTGGAAATCCGCGACGAGGACGGCAAGGTCCTTCCGACCGGCGAGCGCGGCGAGATCTATGTGCGCGGCGACCAGGTGTCGGGCGAGTACCGCGAGCGCAGCGCCTTGGACGCCGACGGCTGGTTCCCCACCCGCGACGCCGGCTGGCTGGACGCCGAGGGCTACCTGTTCCTGGCCGGCCGCGCCGACGACGTGATCGTGCGCGGTGGCGAGAACATCTCGCCCGGCGAGATCGAGGACGTGCTGCTGACCCATCCGGCCCTGGCCGACGCGGCGGCGGTGGCCGTGCCCTCGGTCGAGTGGGGCGAGACGGTCGGGGTCGCCCTGGCGGCGCGCGAAGGCCACGCCGCGCCCAGCGCCGACGAATTGCGCGTTCTGGTCCGCGAGCGCCTGCGCTCTTCCCGCGTGCCCGAGCACATCGTATTCGTCGACGCCCTGCCCTATAACGAAATGGGCAAGCTGCTGAGGCGCGAGGTACGCAAGCTCTTCTGAAACCCGGCGCTCTGGCCGCCCCCCCGATCCCGCTGACCGGCGTCGCGAACCTCTGGGTCGAGACGCTGGCGCGGGACATCGGCGGCGCGCGCCTCGCCGGGATCGACGGCGCCACCCTGATCGGCGAGCGGGCGATGCTGGGCGGGTTCAAGATTCCGGGCGAGGTTTCGGCCGGTGGGGGATGCCGCCTCTACGCGGCGCGCGACGGCGCGGTGGCGCTGAACCTGGCGCGGGCCAGCGACCGTGAGCTTTTGCCGGCGCTGTTCGAGACCGATACGCTGGACGCCAGCGATACGGACGCTATCGCGGCGCACATCGCCCAGCTCGACGCCGCCCCCCTGGTGGCGCGTGGCCGATTGATGGGCCTGGCCATCGCCGCCGAGCAGGAAGACAACGCGCCGGGTCCAGCTCGTGCGACACTGGTGGAGAGCGCTCCAGCGCCGCCGCCCACCCATCGCCCGAAAGTCCTGGATCTCTCCGCCCTGTGGGCCGG
This sequence comes from Caulobacter soli, assembly GCF_011045195.1. Taxonomy (GTDB): domain Bacteria; phylum Pseudomonadota; class Alphaproteobacteria; order Caulobacterales; family Caulobacteraceae; genus Caulobacter; species Caulobacter soli. The sequence continues at coordinate 4,029,988 of NZ_CP049199.1, forward strand.
GCCGCTGGCCGGGCACCTGCTGTGGCTGGCCGGGGCCGAGGTGATCAAGGTCGAGAGCCGCACCCGTCCCGACGCCATGCGCGACGGCGACGACGCGCTGTTCGCCCGGCTCAACCAGGGCAAGGCCAGCGTGGCGCTCGACTTCCGTTCGCCCGACGGCCGGCGCGCTCTGCTGGCCCTGATCGCCCGGGCCGACATCGTGATCGAGGCCGCGCGGCCCCGCGCCCTGGCGCAACTGGGGATCGACGCGAGCGAGCTGGTGCTGCGCAAGCCGGGGCAGGTCTGGGTGACCATCACCGGACATGGCGCCGAAGGTCCGACAGCGGATTGGATCGGGTTTGGCGACGACTGCGCGGTCGCGGGCGGGCTCAGCGCCGCGCTGCGGGACGCGAGCGGGCGAGGCGGCTTCGTCGGCGACGCCCTGGCCGATCCGCTGACGGGCGTCCAGACCGCCAAGGTCGCCTGGGAGGCCTGGCGCACGGGTCGGGGCGGTCGTTTCGGCCTGTCGATGCACAGCGTGGCGGCGCGGGCCCTGGCCGAGGCGCGGGCCGCCGATCCGGTGGGCCTGACCGCCGAGCTCAAAGGCTGGAGCGACGCCGCCGGCAGCCCCTTCCCCGCCGTCCGCCGACGTGAGGCGCTCGCCCTCCCCGCCTGGGGTGCCGACACCGCTGCGTGCCTGGCGAACCTGCCGCCATGCTGATCACCCGGGCGCAGCTGGAGGGCGGCGAGGTTGGCGACGTCCGGATCACGCGGGGGCAGGTGGCGTTGATCGGCGCGCTGACGCCGGAGCTTGGCGAGCGGGTGGTCGACGCGGCCGGCGGCCTGCTGCTGCCGGGCCTGCACGACCATCACATCCACGCCGCCGCCCTGGCCGCGTCCCTGACCTCGGTGCGCTGCGGCCCACCCGAGGTGGCCGACGCCGAGACCTTCGCCGACGCGCTGCGGGCGGCGCCCGGCGACGATTGGCTGCGCGGGACGGGCTATCACGAGAGCGTCGCCGGGATGCTCGACGCCCCGGCGCTGGATGCGATCATCGCCGACCGGCCCGTCCGGGTGCAGCATCGCGGGGGCCGGATGTGGTTCCTCAATTCGAGGGCGCTGGACCTCCTGCTGGCCGACCAAGCGCCGCCGCCCGGACTGCAACGCGAGGACGGCCGCTTCACCGGCCGCCTGTTCGACGAGGACGCCTGGATGAAGCGGACGCTGGGCGGTCGGCCGCCCGGCCTGGCGGCGGTGGGCGCGATCCTGGCGCGGGCCGGCGTTACCGGCCTGACCGACATGTCGCCCGCCAACGACGCGGTGATGGCCCGCCACTTCGCCGCCCAGGGCGCCGACGGGTCGCTGCCCCAGCGCGTGCTGCTGGCCGGGCGGCTGGACCTGGCCGAAGCGGACATGACCCGCCTTGTCACCTTGGGTCCCGCCAAGCTGCACCTGCATGAGGCCGAACTGCCAGATTTCGACGAAGCCGTGGCCTTCATGCGGGACGCCCATGCGCGCGGTCGTGGCGTCGCCGTGCACTGCGCCACCGAGGTCGAGCTGGTGTTCACCCTGGCCGCCTTCGACGCGGCCGGCGTCCAGCCCGGCGACCGGATCGAGCACGCCTCGGTGGCTCCCGACACCGCCGTCGCCGAGATCGCCCGTCTGGGCCTGCCGGTCTGCAGCCAGCCGCATTTCATCGCCGAGCGCGGCGACATCTACCGCGCCGAAGTCGAACCCGAGCTGCAGCCCCTGCTCTATCGCCTGGGCGCCTTCCGCGACGTGGGCGTGACCCTGGCGGGCGGTAGCGACGCCCCATTCGGGGGTCCCGATCCGTGGGCGGCGATGGCGGCGGCCGTGTCGCGACGCACCCGCGACGGCGCCCTGATCGGCGCGGCCGAGGCCCTGACGCCAGAAGAAGCGCTGGATCTCCATCTGCGCGCGCCCGAGGCGCTGGAGCGGCGGCGGCGGGTCGAGGTCGGCGCGCCGGCCGACCTGTGCCTGATCGACCGCCCCTGGGCGCGGGCTCGCCAGGCGCTAGAGGCGGTCCAGGTTCGCGCCGCCTGGGTCGATGGGCGGATGATCTTCGATGGCGTCGATCAGGCCCCAGCCTAAGGCCGTCGCGGCGTTGATCCGCCGGCCCGACAGCAACATCAGCGTCGCGCGGTGTCGTCCGATCCGCCGCGCCACCGACACGCAGCCGCCGGCCCCGGGGATCAGGCCCATGGCCAGCTCCGGCAGCTGGAACCAGGCCGAGGGCGAGGCGGTCACCCGCCCCGCGAACGCCGCGATCTCCAGCCCCGCTCCGACGCAGGCGCCTTGAACGTGAACGTCGAAGATCTCGGCGCGGCGCGACAGCGGGCGAGCGGGCAGCGTCTGCATCCGGATCGCGTGCGCCACGGCCGGATCGCGGGTGGTCCCGAACTCGTCGAGATCGCCGCCGATGCTGAAGCTGGGGCCGACCGAGCGCAGCTCGACCCGTGTGATGTCCGGATCGCTGGCCGCCACGGTGAAGGCTTCGTGGAGCCCGTCGCGCATCGTCCGGTCGATCGCGTTGCGCGCCCAGGGGCGGTCCAGCACGATCCGCAACACGGCGTCGTCGCGGCTGATCAAGACGCGGCCGGGCGGAGACGGCTTGGGCTCACGCCCCGCCAACCAGGCGGCGTGTTCGGCGCCGACCTGCAGCGCACCGTAGGCTAAGGACTCCCGCGTCAAAGCCTCTTCGACGTCGACGCCTTCCAGGTCGAGCAGCAATCGGACCGCGACGGCGGCGGCGTTCGGATGGGCGAGAACCTGCCGCACCAGACCCTCCGCCGTGAACGGCGGCTCGATCTCGATGTCGGTCAGCAGGTCGCCAAGATCCATCACGCCGCCCTTCAGGCGGCTAGAGGCCGCCCATGCACAGGTACTTCAGCTCGGTATAGTCCTCCAGGCCGTGGCGTGAGCCCTCGCGGCCCATGCCCGAGGACTTGACCCCGCCGAACGGCGCGACCTCGGTGGAGATCAGGCCGGTGTTGATGCCGACCATGCCCACCTCCATCGCCTCGGCCACCCGCCAGATCCGGCCGATATCGCGGGCGTAGAAGTAGCCGGCCAGGCCCACGTCGGTGTCGTTGGCCATGGCCAGGGCCTGTTCCTCGGTCTCGAACTCGAACAGGGCGGCGACCGGGCCGAAGGTCTCCTCGTGGGCGATCAGCATATCCGGGGTGGCGCCGCCGATGATCGTCGGCTCGAAGAACCCTTGGCCCAGCGCATGGCGATGACCGCCGGTCACCAGGCGTCCACCGTGGCTCAGGGCGTCGGCGATATGCTCCTCGACCTTTTCGACGGCGGCCTGGTCGATCAACGGACCCAGGACGACGCCGGCCTCGGTGCCCGGACCGACCTTCAGCTTGGCCACCGCGGCGGCCAGCTTGGCCTCGAAGGTCGCGGCCACGTCCTTGTGGACCAGGATGCGGTTCACGCAGACGCAGGTCTGGCCGTTGTTGCGGTACTTCGAGGCGATCGCCCCCTCGACCGCCGCGTCCAGGTCGGCGTCGGGGAAGACGATGAACGGGGCGTTGCCGCCCAGTTCCATGGAGAGCTTCTTCATGGTCGGCGCGCACTGCGCCATCAGGGTCTTGCCCACCTCGGTCGAGCCGGTGAAGGAGAGCTTGGCGACCACGGGGCTGGCCGTCAGCGTTCCGCCGACCACCCGGGCCGCGCCCGTCACCACGTTCAGCACGCCCGCCGGAACGCCGGCCTGCTCGGCCAGGCGCGCCAGGGCCAGGGCCGTCAGCGGCGTCTGCGAGGCGGGCTTGGCCACGACGGTGCAGCCGGCCGCCAGGGCCGGCGCGATCTTGCGGGTGACCATGGCCGCGGGGAAGTTCCAGGGCGTGATGGCCGCGACCACCCCGACGGGCTGGCGGATCACCACCAGGCGGCTGTCGGCCCGGTGGCTGGGGATCACCTCGCCGTAGACGCGCTTGGCCTCCTCGGCGAACCATTCGATGTAGGCGGCCGCATAGGCGATCTCGCCCTTGGCCTCGGCCAGGGGCTTGCCCTGCTCGCGGGTCAGGATCATCGCCAGGTCGTCGGTGGCGGCCGTAACCAGGTCGAACCAGCGACGCAGGACCTTGGCGCGCTCGCCGGCGGTCTTGGCTCGCCAGGCCGGCAGCGCCGCCTGGGCCGCGTCGATGGCGGACTGCACCTGGCCCGCGTCCAGGCTGGGCACCGAGGCCAGGATCTCGCCAGTCGCCGGATCGGTGACGGCGACGCTGGCCTCGCCGACCCACGCGCCTCCGATCCAGCATTGCTCGCGCAGAAGGTCCGGATCGTTCAGCTGGGGCCGCATCTTAAGATCACCTTTGGCAAGGCCGCGCGGGGCGACCGACATCATTCAGCAAGACAGAACCCTAGCGACGGGCGTTCGGATCCGGATCCCAGCGGGGCTCGCGCTTTTCGGCGAAGGCCTTGGGACCTTCCTCGAAATCGGGATGCGACCACTGTGATTTCAAGAGCTCCCAGCCATGGGTCGGCGCGGCGGGGTCGTTGAGCTCGGTGGCCAGCCAGATCGCCCGCTTGGTCAGCGCCATGGCCTGGGGCGAGTTGGCGCACATGGCTTTGGCCAAACTCTTGGCGCGGTCCAGGGCCTCGGCGGCGGTGGGCTCGAGCAGATCGATCATGCCCAGGGCGTAGGCCCGCTCGGCCGACATCCGATAGGACTTGCCCACGAGCCCCATCAGCAGGGCCGCGCCCAGGCCGGCCCGACGGGCGATACCGATCGACTCCAGGGCCGAGACCTGACCGACGCTGACATGGCTGTCCATGAACTGGGCGGTGGCGGAGGCGACGACGATGTCGCTGTCGGCCACGAAGTGCAGGCCGCCGGCGTTGACCAGGCCGTTGACGCAACAGATCACCGGCCTGGTCACCGCGCACATGCGCGGCGAGAAGCGGTTGGCGGCGGCGTAGGGCTGGTTCTGCAGGCCGCCCACGCCGACTTCCAGCGCACCCACGTCGGCCCCGGTGCAGAAGTGCCGCTCGCCCGCGCCGGTCAGGATCACCGCCACGATGTCGCGATCCTCATTGACCCGCGCCCAGGCCGCCTCCAACGCCAGCAGCAGCGCCGGGTTCAGCGAATTGCCCTGGCCCGGCCGGTTCAGCGTCAGGATCGCGACTCCGTCCTCGACCTCGAAGATCAAAGGCTCGATCTGGGGCTCGGTCTGGCTTGCGGGCGACGAGGTCATCGGTGAGCTCCTTCCGCTGGAGCCATATCCCAGCCGCGAGACCCAAACCTAGCCGAGGCCCCGCGACATCGCCACGGCGGTAGCTTGCTTTCCGGCGTCCCGGCGCATCGGCGGACCGATGATTGCGTGGATGCATCGCGCGCGGACGATCTGTAGGATTTCATTCCTTGGCGTGCGTCGGGTTTTGCCTTTGCATAGGCCGTCACCTCGGGAGTGAAGACATAGCAATGCCCGCGTCGCCCTCATCGCCCTGGAAAACCGCCGACGACCGCCTCAAGGAGCGGGAAATCAAGCGCGAGGCCGTGCTGTTGGCGGCGGCCCGCGCCTTCAACGAGCGCGGCTTCCACAACACGGCGCTGGAGGACGTGGCGGCGGACCTCAAGGTCACCAAGCCCACGATCTACTATTACGGAGAAAGCAAGGAGGCCTTGCTGGCGGCCTGCTATCGCCGCGCCCTGGACACCCTGGACGACGTCACCCGCCAGTCCGAGGGCGACGCCGCCGATGCGCGCACGCGCCTGCGGGTGCTGATCATCGCCTATGGCGAGGCCATCCTGTCGATCTACGGGCGCTGCCTGACCCGAGTGCCCGACAACAGCCTGTCGCCGCCGCTGCGCCAGGAGCTGCGGGCCATCAAGCGCACGGTCGACGATCGCATCCGGCGGGTGCTGGACGACGGCGCCCGTGACGGGACGCTGAAGCCCACCGACACCAAGATGACCGCCTTCGCCATCGCCGGCGCGCTGAACGCCGCAGCGCTGTGGTTCGAGGAGACGGGCCCTTCCTCCGCCCAGCAGATCGGCGAGCACTACGCCGACCTGTTCGTCGCGGCCTTGCAGCCGGCCTAGAGAGCGAAAACCTCGTCCTTCGACAAGCTCAGGATGAGGTTTTCGACTGACGGGCCTCTGACATAGTCCTCATCCTGAGCCTGTCGAAGGACGAGGACCAAGCACAGCGTCTGCACTCAGCTGCGCCCCTACTCAGAGCGACAGATTGTGGATCGTCATCCGGATCGCCGACGCCAGGGCGGTCCGGTCCAGGTCCGGCTGGTTCACGGCCCTGAAGGTCAGTCCGTCGACCAGGATGCGCAGCAGGTCGCTGCGCGCCTCGAACTCCGCGTCGCTCCAGCCGGGCTTGCGGTCGCGGGCCAGGATCGCCCGGCACAGCGCCCGCTCCTGGGCGTCGGCAGCGCGAAGAATCTCGGCGATCTTCGGATTGCGGGCCGCCTCGGCCGCGACCTCCAGCACCAGGCCCGCCCGATAAGGGTCGAGCCGTTCGGCCAGCATCTGCGGCACATGGTCGGCGATCAGGTCGGCGGCCGAGCCGGGACGGCTCTGCAACTGGTCGAAGGTCTCGCGCAGCTCGGCCAGGTGCTGGTCGACGATGGCGGCGATGATCGCCTCCTTGTTGTCGAAGTAGCGGTAGATCTGGCCGACGCTCTGGCCCGCCGCCGCGGCGACATTGGCCATGCTGGCGCCGTGGAAGCCGGACTGGCGGAAACACTGGGCGGCGGCGTCGAGGATCTGCTGGCGACGCGACGTCCAGCGCGGAGACGGGGCGTCCTGCCCGCACGTCGCCTCGTCCGAAATCAGCGTCGCCGCCATGCCTCTCCGCTCCCCCGTGTTCTTGCGGATCAACTCGCCCGGCGAGAAGTCCTTACCCATCGGTAGGATCATTGTCGAAGCATCGCAAGTCCGGGAGCGGCGGATCAGGTCTTGCGGGCCTTCCAGCGCCCCCAGCCGGCCTGGGCCACGCCCACCGCGAAGGCGGCCAGTTCGGCGTCGCTCCACAGGTAGTAGGTGGAAAAGAAGCTCCACTGGATCAGGGTCGCGTCCATGAGGAAGGCCACGTGGGTCAGCACGACCAGCAGCTGGAAGGCGGTCATGAACAGGATCCAGATCCGCGGCTCGACTGTGCACAGGCTGATCAGGATCAGCAGGTAGACGACGTCGACCGCGAAGATCCCCCACTGCATCCCGACCTCGTCGGGAGACTGGACGGCGGCCGAGATGACCCAGGCGGCGACAGTAGCCACGGCCAGCCAGCGCTCCAGCCGTCGACCGATCAGCAAGGCCAGGCCGCAGATCGCCAGCATCACCAGGGCGGCGATCTGGGTCGGCGCGATCGAGAAGAGGTCCTGGAAGAAATGAAACATGCCGCCCCCGCGTCAGGGAGCGACATGTGTCTCACGAATCAACCCCAAGCCAAGGGTCCCACGCGACGGCGCCAGCTTCATCGCCCAGCCGTCCCTCCCCCGAAGGACGGCCGGGCGTCGGAGCGGCGGCTTAGGCGCTCTGGACTTCGCGCAGGTGGCCGGCGGGCTTGCCGGCCGGCGCGAGCTCGAGCGTGGCCTTGTCGCCGCCGCCCACCAGGGTGACGCGGCGCAGACCGACCTGGTCCTTGGCCTCGGCCAGGGCCTCGTGGGCGGCGATCAGCGAACGGCGGGCGTTGGCCATGCCCGAGGCGGCTTCCAGGACGCGGTCGACGGCCTGCTGGCCGACGCCGGCCCCCAGGCCCGCCTCGAGCCGCGCGCGCGGCATGGCGGCGATCAGGTCGCCCATCAGGGCCAAGGTGGTGTCCACGGCTTGTTCCGTGGTGAACAGTTGGCTCGCGAGTTGTTCGGCGACGATGCGGCGTTTCATGTGATTGGTATCCCCCGGGTGAGCGCCCTTGGGCGCAAGTTGACGATGGACGCCCGGCGCCCATCGTGGGGTTTCAGCCCATCGGGGTCAGCCGTGACGTAGAAGTTGGAAGAAATGGGCGACCTGTCGTGTCCCCAGCAGACCGCCGATCAGCAGGCTGCAGGCGGCGGCGATGGCCAGGACGACCAGCAGTCGGACGGCGGGGTTCAGGACATTGTCGTGCCCTCCTGCGCCCAGTTCTCGTGCCACTTCTCGTGGAAGGCTTCGTCCAGGACCGTGGCCGCGATGATCAGGATCTCGCGCAGCACCATTTCCGGCGGCTTCGGGTTGGCCTCCTTGCGCACCGCCGAGACCAGGTCGGTCACCATCGGCGCCAGGTTCGCCGGCGCCAGGCTCGACAGCTGGCGTTCCAGTTCGCTCCACGCGAAGGCCGGCATCGGCTGACGGTTCAGCAACGGCGGCCAGTCGCGGTCGAAGGTCTCCACCGCCTGGCGAATCTGCAGCGCCTTGCGCACCAGAAGGCTCAGACGCGCCCCCGCCAGGCTGGTCACCTCGTTGTCGTTGGTCACGCTCATGGTCACTGTCGTTGTCCGCCTCTTGGGGTGTCGAGACGGCAAAGGACGGTGTTGGTCGGGTCGGCGACAGTCCCATTGAGTCGCTGTGGGATTCAGTCCCATAGCCGCCAGGGGACCGCGCGGAGGTCGACGGAGGCGCGGGCGTGACGTGTTCGTGAGCGGTCAGCACCCGGGCCGCGGCGCGGCGGCCGTTGACGCCCAGCTTGCGGCAGGCGCTCTCGACCAGGGCGTCGGCGCGGGACTTGGACACGCCCATCAAGGGCCCGATTTCCTTGGAGAGTCTGTGCTCCGCGACCCAGCGCAACGCTTCCCGTTCGCGCTGGGTGAGCAGCTCGATATTCGGCTCCGAAGGGTTCGAGGGCCTGTCCATAACGCTTGATCGATCACTGCGTACGCCCGACACGCCGCGTACGGTGCAAGAATGCATTGCAGCCAGCCGAGGCCAAGCCGATAGTTCCGAGATTGCCATTTCAGTTGGGGGCGCGGCTTTTGAATACGCCGACCGGTCCAGATCCTATCGACGTCGCGGTGGGGACCCGCATCCGGGTTCAACGCCGGCACATGAAAATCAGCCAGGACGATCTGGCCCAGGTTCTGGGCCTGACGTTCCAGCAGGTCCAAAAGTACGAGCGTGGCACCAATCGCGTCTCGGCCTCGATGCTGGTGCGCATCGCCGCCAAGCTGCAGACCACGGTCGGCAGCCTGGTGGGCGAGGACGTGGTGGCCGAGCAGGACGTGGCCATGCTGACGGCGCTCTCGACGCCGGGCGCCATCGACCTGTTGCGGGCCTACGGCCAGGCCACGCCGAAGGGCCGCAAGACCATCCTCAACGTCGCCAAGACGCTGGTCGAGCCGGACGAGACGGCGGACGTGGCTTAGGCCGCGCCCGCGTCCAACCGCTCGATCCCCGCCACCCCGGCCTGGGTCAGCGACGCCACCAGCTCTTCGACCGCCGCGTCGACCTGCGCCGGATCGCGGCCGCGGATCACCAGGCTGGCGCCGTAGACGTCGGGCGGGGCGAAGAACGGATAGCTGCCGATCGACAGATCCGGATGGGCCTTGGCCACCGCTTCCAGCGGCGCGGCGATCGTGCCCTCGCCGGTGCCGGTGACCCGGACGGTCTTGCTGATCACCACCGCCCCGGTGCGCAGGCGCGGACCGACATCGTCGAGCATGCCGCGCATGATCGCCGGCACGCCCGCCAGCACGAAGACATTGCCGATCTGGAAGCCCGGCGGGCCCTGGACGGGGTTCTTCACCAGCGTGCCGCCCTCGGGCACGTGGGCCATGCGCCGACGCGCGGCGTTGGGCTCGCCCCAGCGTTCGCGCAGCATGGCCATGATCTCGGGATGCTCGGGGGCCGTCACCCCAAAGGCCTTGGCCACCGAATCGGCGGTGATGTCGTCGTGGGTGGGACCGATGCCGCCGGTGGTGACCACGTAGTCGTATCGGGTCCTCAGGGCGTTGACCGCGTCGATGATCTCCTGCTCGACATCCGGCACGATCCGCACCTCGCAGACATCCACGCCGTAGGTGGCCAGATACTTGGCGATGGCGTTGAGGTTCACGTCCTGGGTGCGACCCGACAGGATCTCGTCGCCGATGATCAGAACCGCCGCCGTCACGCGCTCGCTGGTCGTCATCGTCTCGATCCCCTACAGGCTAACATCTCTGCCGTCCGACTTAAGGCCCCCATGCTTCTCCCGCAACCGATGGCGCACGGCGTGATCGTCCAGCGCTACAAGCGCTTCTTCTGCGACCTGGTGCTCGACGACGGGCGCGAGGTGACGGCGCACTGTCCCAACTCCGGCGCCATGCTGGGCGTGAACCTACCGGGCCAGGGGGCGTGGGCGTCGTTCTCCGACGATCCCAAGCGCAAGCTGGCCTGGACGCTGCAGGTGGTCGAGGCCGCCGGGCCGGACGGCAAGGGGCTCGTGGGGGTCAACACCCACCTGCCCAACAAGCTGGTCGCCGAGGCCCTGGTGGGCGGGGTGATCCCGGAGCTGACCGGCTACGCCTCGATCCGCCCGGAGGTGAAATACGCCGCCGCCAGCCGCGTCGACTTCCTGCTGACCGATCCGGACCGCCCGCCCTGCTGGCTGGAGGTCAAGAACGTCCACCTGTCGCGCACCCCGCCGCTGGCCGAATTCCCCGACTGCAAGGCGGCCCGCTCGACCCGCCACCTGGAGGACCTCGCCGCCCAGGTCCGCGAAGGCCACCGGGCCGTGGCCCTGTTCGTCGTCCAGCGCGAGGACTGCGACCGCTTCAAGGCCTGCGCCGACTTGGATCCGGCCTTCGCGGCGGGCCTGGAGCGCGCGGCGGACGCGGGGGTGGAGGTGCTGGTCTATCGATGTGCGATGGCGACAGGGGAAATCAGAATAGCAGACCGAATTGCTTGGTCTCGCTAGGGAACCTCCGTCGATTTGACGAGCAGCTCTAATGCTTGGACTGGATCAGACAAAAAGTAGATTGCCGAAAAGCCACGCCCGTCGAAAACAGCCTCAGCCGCCACACGCACCTTCCCGCTGTTGAAGTCAGTGTCAGCCACCACGAGCAAGCGTACGTCATTTCCACAGGCCCTACGGTAGATTGGGACTCGATCCTCTTTGTGATCAATCGCCGCTTGGATCACGGCTGCGCCATCCTGCAGCACCCATCCTACTCGGTCGCCAACGACAAGCCACGCGGGGCGGAAGGACCGGTGAAGGGAAGTCTTACGCCCGGCTTTGTCCCGTAGCTCCAAACCCTCACCAATCGCAAACTCGCCTATTCTCAGCGCAAGTAGCCGACCAACGAAATCATCGACCTCATCCAGTTGCAATCGATGCGTCAACTTCACGTCGATGGCTGGACCGCCAGCTGCTTCGAAACGCCTTCTTGCCTCTTGGAGGACCTTTTGCGCGTCGCTCTCGCCACGCCGCACTTTCGACCCACTGGGCTGATAGTCCTGATGAGCCAGTGTGACCTCTAGGCCAAATCGAACACCCGCCTCTTCAACTATGAAATCGGGACTTTCCCCCTCAGTGATCACGCACCATTTAGCGCCCGATAGGTTCCTGAACCTGTCGAGATGAATCCGCTCAAGCAATTTGTCTTTGCGGCGAGCCATGCGTCAAAGTGAACACGCCTGACGACTGACGCCAATGGTGGCCGTTGTGCATAGCTTCGCTTGTGACCTCATAGGCCCCCTCGACACGCTCTCCCGAGGAGCTCACCACAGTCTACCCCGCGCCGACATTGAACTTCTGTGCTATCGTTGCGACATACGCCACGAAGACCACCTGTACATCGGCCTGTTCGTCCGCGAGCGCGCCGCCCGTTTGAGATAGAACCACCATGACCCTTGAAGACACGGCCGAGATCGAAGCCGAGACCCGCACCGGCGCGATCAAGATCCACAAGCCCGCCGACTTCGAGGGCATGCGCCGCGCCGGCAAGCTGGCGGCCGAGTGCCTGGACATGTTGATCCCGCACGTCGTGCCAGGCGTGTCGTCCGACCACCTGGACACTCTGGCCCGCGAGTTCATCCTCGACCACGGCGCCCTGCCGGCCTGCCTGTTCTATCGCGGTTATCCCAAGACGGTCTGCATCTCGCGCAACCACGTGGTCTGCCACGGCATCCCCGGCGAGTGGGCGCTGCGCGAGGGCGACATCGTCAATATCGACGTGACCGTGATCGTCGACGGCTGGCACGGCGATACCTCGCGGATGTATGGCGTCGGCGAGGTGGGCCCCCGCGCCCGCCGCCTGGTCGAGATCACCTACGAGGGCATGAAGCGCGGCCTGGACGCGGTGAAGCCGGGCGCGACCCTGGGCGACATCGGCTACGCCATCCAGTCGTATGTCGAGGCCCAGCGCTGCAGCGTGGTGCGCGACTTCTGCGGCCACGGCCTGGGCAAGGTGTTCCATGACGCCCCCAACATCCTGCACTTCGGCCGCCCCGGCCAGGGCGCGGTGCTGAAGCCGGGCATGTTCTTCACCGTCGAGCCGATGGTGAACCTGGGCAAGCCAGCCGTGAAGGTGCTGGGCGACGGCTGGACGGCCGTGACCCGCGACAAGTCGCTGTCGGCCCAGTGCGAACACTCGATCGGCGTGACGGAAGACGGCTACGAGGTGTTCACCGCCTCGCCGACCGGCCTGTTCCAGCCGGCGATCCTGGGCGGCTGAGACTGGACAACCTTCAATTGATCTGACCTAATCCGCTCTCGCACTGCGGGGGCGCGATGGTCAGCGGTCGATCACTCAAGGCGACGCCCGGCGTGGCGGAGGCCTCGCCGCCCGCCGCGCATCAGCTGGGCCACCGCGAGCGGCTGCGCGACCGGGCCAAGGCCGGGGGTCTTTCCGCCCTGCCCGACTACGAGTTGCTGGAGCTCTACCTCTTCCGCACCTTCGCGCGCGGCGACGTCAAGCCGATGGCCAAGGCGCTGCTGGCCCGGTTCGGCTCGTTCGGGGCGACGATCTCGGCCTCGATCGAGGAGCTGAAGACCGTGCCGGGCGTCGGCGAGAGCGCGGCGGTCGATCTGAAACTGCTGCACGAAGCCGCCCTGCGGGCCGGTCGCGACAAGATCGCCAAGCGGCCGGTGATCTCGTCCTGGACGGCGCTGCTGGGCTATGTCCGCGTCGCCCTGGCCAACGAGCCGCGCGAGCAGTTCCGCGTGCTGTTCCTGGACAACAAGAACCAGCTGATCGCCGACGAAGTGATGAACCACGGCACCGTCGACCACGCTCCGGTCTATCCGCGCGAGGTGATGCGGCGGGCCCTGGAGCTGTCGAGCAGCAACATCATCCTGCTGCACAACCATTCCACTCTCAACCACAGGCATCCACGCCCGCCCATTTGAGGGCATGCCCATCGACGATCAGGCATGAAAGCCTGCCTTTTTCCCTCGGCCTCAAGCGAGAATATTCACAGTCAAACGGCGGCACTCACAGAGCTAGCTGCCGAACATTGGGATTAACTCTAAGACAATTCATCTCTGACCAAGATTCGGCACTAGAGAACGCTGGCGTTAGGCCGAATTCCGGACGTTCTAGAAAGACTTCCCCGGCGCAGTAGTCTTGCTCTCGGGCGCCGGCTCCAGCCCGATTGATAGGCGGACAGGCAGCAGCATGCCCTTGGGCGGCGCTTGCGACAGACGGTGGCCCACCAGCAGGGCCTGCAGGTCGGCGTTGGGCTCGGGATGGGCGAAGAGCGCGAAATCGACCTTGCTGATCACGCCCTGGCGATCGATCCAGACCAACAGCGGCAGTTGCAGGCGGCTGTCAGCCGCCGGTCTGGAGATCTGGTCCAGATAGTCGCGCAGCCGCACGGCGGCCGGGTCTGACCTGCCGAGTTGATCGGTGATCGCCTGATTGACCAGACCGGCATAGGCCACCCAGGCGGCGGGCGCGGCCTGAGGCGACACCGGCCCCGCCAGGGTGGGCGTCGCGGGCGAGAGGCCGACGACCGCGGCGAGGGAGGCCAAAAGTCTGCGCACAGTAATAGCCTCTAGCGGGTCGCGGCTTGCGGCGCGGCCGGCAGGACCTCGCGATTGAAGCTGATGGTGGTCATCGTCGCATCCAGGCCCTTGACCACGTCGGCGGTCAAGTCGTTGGCCAGGTTGCCGCCGAGCACCGAGTTGCGGTCGACCAACAGGCCGCAGCCCTTGGCCTTGTAGGCCTGGGCGATCACTGGCTGGGCGGCGGTGGAGATCTGGGCCAGGGCTTTCTCGCGGGTGGCCTCGATCTCGCGCGAGCGCTGCTGGGCCTTGGCCTGCATGGCCTGGACGCGCGGCGCCAGGGCCTGCTCCTTGGCCTGGCGCTGAGCCGGCGTCAGCTTGGCCTGCTCGGCCTGATAGGCCTTCAGGTCGACGTCCAGCGCCTTGCGGTCGGTCTCAACCTCGGCCTGGGCGTCCTGGGTCAGCTGCTGCAGGCGCGCGGAGGCGGCCGCCCCGACCTTGGCGTTGGCGAAGATCGCCTCGCGCGACAGCAGGCACACGCCGGGAACAGGGTTGCCGCCCAGCGGCTGGGCGGCGGGAGCCTGGGCCAGGGCCGGCGCCGCTGCGCTGGCGCACAGCAGGGCGACGAGCAGGGATTGGCGGATCATGACTTTACGCATCCTCGGTCTTGGGCGCGACGGATTTGGCCATCGCCGGTCGGGGTTTGGCGGAGACTTTTGATAGCGCGGCGACGGCCGCCGCGCCGCTCTCGCGCGCCAGCAGGTCGGTGAAGCGCTCCAGCGAGGCCAGGTGGAAATGCACCAGGGCCAGCCAGCCCTTGCGGTGCCAGTCCAGCACCACCTCGTCGGGCAAGGCCGCGAACCGGGCCGGGTCGACGACCTGAAAGCCGCCTAGGCTCAGGGGCTGGCCGCCGGCCGGGCGGGCGTCGGCCTGCTGGGCGATCAGCAGGTCGTGCTCGACCAGGGCCGCGCCGAAGGCTCGGGCCTGCAGGTGCTGGGCATGGAACTCACCGCAGAAGGCCATGGCGCCCTCGGTCAGCGCCGAGGGCTTGCCGTCCTCGAACAGGGCAGCCCCGCCCTCCCCGCCCACGACGATCCGGTCGGACGCCATGTCGATCCCCAGAACCAGGTTGTCGCCACCGGCCTCGATGAACACGAACGGATACCGGCGCACATAGGCGGGCGCATACATCCCCTCGGCCCAGCGCCCCTCGGCGACGAAGCGGTTGTCCGCGCCCAGGCCCAGGATGGCCATGGGGAACGGCGTCTCGCCTTGCGAGAACACCACCGGATAGCCCCGAGCCGCCGAGGCAAACTCCACCAGGGTCAGCGGCGCGGCGTTGGTCTGGGCGGCGAAACCATAATCGCCGTCCTTCAGGCGTAGGGCCCCGTGGACCAGCGCGTTCAGCGGCTGGGGGTCCTGGTAGAACAGCGGCAAGGGCTGCCTGGCGAGATCAGTCACGCAAATCTCCGTTACTTCAGCTTCAGGACCCGGCGCTCAGTTCGCCGGGCAGGCGTCGTTGGTGGACGGATCACAGGCATCGGCGCCGAGACCGAACCCGATGACCGACACCGTGATAGTCGACGGACGATCGTTGCGGCGACTTTGCTGCATCGCCTCAGCGACCTCCTGGACAGCACTGGCCGCCGCGCTTGAGGCATCTAGATTGCCGCCAACGTCCACCGCGTTGGTCGGCACGCCGATCGCCGCGCCCTCCACCTGGATGTTGTCGGCATTGGCCACGTATTGGGCCGCGACGATCAGGTTGCCCGCCACGCGGATACCGGCGTCGCCGGCGTCCACCGTGCCGCGTGGCGCGACCAGCGTGACCGTCGGAGACGGATCGCCCGCGGCTGCGGCGAAGGCCGCGATGCCGGCTCCCGACACCGCCGCGCCCGCGTCCACCCGACAGAAGAAGTCCGGTGTGCAGACAAAGCGGAGCGGCGCCTGCTCGGTCGAGGTCTTGGCCCCCTTGCCGGCGTTGACGTCGCCATTCGACGACCAGATCGTCATGTCGCCGCCGCGCTCGGTGAAGATCCGGCTCTGGGCCAGCAGCAGCGAGCGGTCGGAGAAGATATTCACCTCGCCTGCCTCCCAGGCCAGGACGCCCAGGGCCTGCGGGCCAACCAGCACCTTGCCGGCGCTGTCGACTAAGTAAGGCGGTGACGCCGTCGAGCCGACCAGGATCCGGCCGCCCGGCCCCATGATGTCGATATTGCCGCCCTGCTGGGTCTGGATCGTCGAGCCTCGGATATCCAGATTGCCCGTCGAGACCAGGGTGGCCGCGCCGTTCGTCCCGCCTTCAAGGTTGTTCTTGGTGTAACCCAACGCCGAAGGGAACAGGGTCTCGATGGCCTGATAGCCCCGAGCGTACTTGTTGAAATTGGGGCTGTCGGGGTTGTTGTAGTCGGCGCCGGTGACGGCCAGCACCTTGAAGAACGCCTTCTCGATCAGCGCCTGGCGTTGAACCTGCGGCAGGGTCTGGAAGGCGGCCCAGGCCTGGTCAGCGGTCAGGTCCGGACGAACGCCCGCACCGCCGCCGCGCCTGTCCTGGTCGGCCTGATACTGCGAGACGGCGGCGATCAGGTCCGGGGTGAACGACGGCACGTCGTCGCTCGCCGCGTCCGGATCGAGATAGGCTGCGGCGAACGCGTCCCACGCCACGCCCGGGCCGGTGCCAAACAGCACCGAGATATCGGCCCCGCTGCGCCCGACCCAAGCGTTGTAGAGGTCACCCACGGACCGGATGCCGCCGTTGGGCTTGTTGCCGACAAGCGGGCCGATGTCGCGGCCCGCCTCGATGTCGAAGAAGCCCGGACCGCCAACCTCGATTAGCGGCACGGACACGTTCGAGGCGCCCCCGATCGGCGAGCTCGACAAGGGCGTGTTCACGATATCCCTGCCCGCGACGATGCTGGTCACGTCGCTGGCGTAAAGGTTCTGCCCCTGGAAGCTGAGATTGACGATGTCGCCGCCAGCGAAGATCTGCGCTGGCTTGGCTGCGACGATCGTCATCCCGTTGGTGCTGAAGCCGACAAACGGTCCGCTGGCGGCGATCGCTCCGTCGACGATGTCGCCCGTCAGGGCGTAGATACGAATTGGCTGGTAATCCCGCGAGTGAAGGCCAGCCTCATGGACGTCGAAGCGGGACCCTGAGCCATCGATCGAGTTCCAGATGGACTCGTAGCCTGGCGGATTGAGCGGCGACGGCAGGTAAGAGCTCGGCGCGTCGGACATGCCAAATTGCGCCGCCAGGCTCAGTTGGCCTGAAATGTCGTTCACAAACCGGATCCCACCGTTGGCCAGCAGCCGCAGGTCGCCCGTCGCGGACGGATAGAGCTCGCCCGGGCCGCCGACATAGAGATCACCGTTGAACGCCGTGACCGCCAGCGAAGCCGGCAGCAACCTGCCGTTCTTGGCGTTGTCGACGCTGTCGATGCTCTCGCTGATCACCGGAGAACCATAGCCAAACAGGGTGTGGGGCATGCGCAGGGTGTCGATGCGAGCGTCGCCGGACGTCGAGGACAGGTTGAGGCTCGAGCGCGCGCTGTAGCTCTGGCCGTCGGAGAACATCCGGCTGCCATCGGCGCTTTCAGGAAGATCGAGCCAGGAAGGGTTGTAGATGCCGCCGATATCCGCCGCGCCACGCGCCGAGACGGTCAGGACGGCGTCCTGCAGCGCCAGCAGGGTCGAGACCGGTGAAGAGGCGCCCAGGTTGGTCAGGGTGAAGGCCGATCCGATCGCGCCACCGGCGGTGATCCGCCCCTCGCCCTTGGAGACGAAATAGGCGCCGCCCAGGATGTCACCCGCGGCCTCGACCGAGAGATTGCCGCCGCCGACATAGGTCACGGTCTGGACGCCGGCCCCGTCGGTGGTCTTGTACCAGGTGGTGGGCAGCGAGACCGACAGTTCGCGGATGTCGCCGCCCGCCGTCACCGCGACATTGCCGCCAACGCTCATCACCCCTTGGCCGAACGCCCCGAAATTGATCGACGACGCCTTGGCGAAGAAGAGATCGTCCAGCGGGTTGCCCGTCTCAAGCCACGGCCACCAGAACTGCGCGGCGTAGCGCCCGTTGCTGTCGTACACCTGCTGGGCGCCGGCGATGTCGCCGCCCGCGCGGATCGTGACGTCGCCGCCGGCCTCCGGGTGGACCTCGCCGGTGACTAGCGTCGGGACGCCGATGAGGCTGGTGTTGAGGACGGAAAGCGCTTGATCGGGGTCCATGCCCGCGACCGGCCGGCCGGCGGTATAGATCGTGCCCGGCGCGATCGTGTCACGTAGCGCCACGTCACCGGCCGCGGCGATGTCGATGGCGCCGGTTCCGGTGCGGATCATCGTGCCGGACGTGACCGTGCCGCCGCCGTTGACCCAGCTGAGGTGGCCGTCGACCGCCACGTCGCCGCGCAAGCCGGCGGCCTCGACCGCCAGCGGATCAACGCCGTCCATGTCGGCGCCGGCCACCAGTCGGTAGGACGTGCTGGCGCCGCCCGCTAGCGTCGCGCTGGCCAGGGGCAGCGGATTAGCCTTGGTTCGCTGTGGCGAAGGCCCATTGGCGACGGGCGCCGCCGCCGAGATGATGTCGAGCGTGGTCGGCGGCGCCTGCAGTGGCAGGAAGTCGCTGGGAATCGCTGTGCCCGCGGTGAATATGTCGCTTATGATCTTGGCCAGGTACGGGCCATAGGCCCTGACATAGGCCGGATAGTCGTTCGCCGTGACCGGTGGAGGCGGCGGCGGATTGGAAGGATCGGGCGGGCCGATTCCGAAGAGGAACAGGGCGGCGTAGCCCATGCCGGTGGCTGCGGTGCCCGTAAAGTCGTTCGGGCTGTTCTGGAAATCCAGATACTGCTGGTAGAGGCCATAGTATTGCGCGATGGCCACCGGATCACCGACCAGACCGGTCGCCGGCCCGAACAGGTAGCTGGTGTCGCCGACATTGTTGATGACGTCGTTCTGAAGCGTCGTCCACACCGGATCCACGGTTGCAAGATCAGAGGTGGGGACCTCGCCGCCGGCGCCGGTGGCCACGGCATACTGCCAGAAGCCGTCGGAGAGGCTGGCGCGGACGTCCACGTCGCCCGAAGCCCGGATGGTCAGCAGCGCCGCTTCGGTCCCGTAGCGATAGGCCAGCGTCGTCGGATCGGTCCCGGCCCCGAGATTCCACGGCGTCAGCACCCGGACGTCGCCGCCGTTGATCGTCGGATCCGGGTTGCGCAGCTCCACACCCGGTCGAGCGTGGAAGTTGGCGATGCTTGCGAACCGGCCTTCGAAGCTGAAGCCGGGATTGCGGATGAAGCCCATCAGCGTACCCGGAACGGCCGCGTCCTCGTCGCCATCGACATAGCCGTAGAAGGTCTGGTGATCGGTGTTGGCCGTGGTGGGCGTGAAGACATATTTCGCCAGATAGTCCTTGAGCTGGGCCGCATCGGTCGGCGGTGGCAGGGCCACGCCATCCAGGTCCGTCCAGCTTCCAGCCACCATCTGACCGGCGGATTCGTACCAGCCGGCAGGATCGATGATCCCGTCGAAATACTTGGTCTTGTCGGGCTGGGCGTCGGCGGTGCTCCACACCGCATAGGCCTCCAGACCGACGTCGCGCGCGCCACGGATCGTCGCGCCGCCGTCGATGACGACATTGACGTCGCCGCCGACCAGCAGCGGGGCGCGGATCGCCACCGTGCCGCCCGACAGACCGCCGGCCAGGCCGCCCGAGACGTCGATCAGCGCGCCGTTGGCGATGGTGATCACGCCCGAGCCGGCCGCGTCGACCAGCTCATAGCCGTAGGTCGGATCGAGCGCGCCGCTGGCGATCCCGCTGGTGGCCAGCCGCACCGTGCCCCCGCGTTGCGCAGGGTCGGACCCGGTGGCGATCAGCGAACCGCTCAACGCCACACCGCCCTTGCCGCTGAGCGCGATCGCCCCGCCGGCCGGACCGGAGGCGTCGATCGTCCCAGCGACGCGAACTACGCCGCCGTCGGCGTCGGCCGTCAGGGCCACGCTCCGAGCGACCAGGGTCGCGCCAGCCGAGAGCGTCAGGTCGCCCGCGCGGCTGTGCACCGCGATCTGCTGGTTGACGCCGCTGGAGGCCAGGGTCACGGCCAGGGTGTCCAGGTCGACCGCCCCGCCGACGTCCAGGCCGAACGAGCCGCCGCGATAGCCCTTGGCCGCTCCGCCCTTGATCACGCCGCTCAGGTCGGCGCTCTTGGTCGGCGCCGAGATCGTCAGCCCGCCGGCGTCGCCGCCGCCGGCCGCGCCGGAGACGTCGAGCAGCGCGCCCTGGGCCAACACGACGCCGCCCTGGTCGGCGCTCAACGCGATGTCCCCGCCCGCAGCGTAGGCCGTCACGTCACGGAACGGCTTGGCCACGCCCGCGGCCCGCACTACCGCGCCGTCGCCAAGGATCAGGTCGCCCGACGTCGCGCGCAGCGTGACCTTGCCGGCCGGCGCGATGATCAGCGCGGTGTCGACCAACTCCCCGCCAGTGAAGCTCAGCGCCCCGCCGAAGCTGGTGCGGTCGATGGCCTGGCCCGCCCCGGCCGCCAGGGTCAGCAGGCCGGTGGTCACGACGGCGCTGTCGGCGCCGCTGTCGGCGGTGAACACTGGGGCGGTTATCGTCACGTCCAGGCTACCGAAGTCGAAGCTTCCCTTGCCCTGGCCGACAACGCCTTGGCTGGCCGTGGCGGTGACGGCGCCAAAGCCTTGCAGAGTCTTGGCCCCGACACCGAGGTCAAGCTCACCAGCCTCGAGCGTCAGCGCCCCGGAACCCGAGGCGAACGTCAGGTCGCCGGCGATGTCGTTGACCAGGGTCAGCTTGGGGGCGGTGATGGTCACCGAGCCGCCGTCGCTGGCGAACGCCCCCGCCCCCAGCGTCAGATCCTGACCGGTGGCCAGGGTCACGTCGCCATAGAAGCCCATGGTCGAGCGGCTGTGCAGACCCAGAGCGGCGATGTTGGCGAACCTGCCCAGCAGCGCCGCGTCGACCACCAACCCTCCAGGCGTGGCGCTCGACCCGGCTCCGACGAAGGCCACGGTGTTGGCGTTGATGTCCACCGCCTTGCCGGTGAACACCGCGCCGGGGGCCACCAGCAGGTCGCCGGTCGAGTCCAAGATCGTCGAGGCCCCGCCGTCTATCCTTGCCCCGCCCCGGATGTCGAGCAGGCCGGCCGAGGTTCCCGCCACGCCGTCCAGACCCGGCACGTTGGCGCGGATCACCGGAACCGCGCCGCCGTTTGAGACACGGACCAGGGCCCCGTCGCCGGTCGCACCGCCCTTGGCGCCGATCAACAGCGGCGTGGTGTCGGCCACGGCGATCGCGCCCTTGGCTGAAAGCACGCTGCCGTCCTCGATCAGCAGTCCGGTGGCGGCATTGGGATTGGTCGCGTCGGCCCGGGTGACCAGGATGATCTCCGGGCCGGTCAGGGCCGAGCCGGCGTCGTTGGACAGCACAACACTGCCAGCCGTGGCCTTGATCACCGTGCCGTCGCGGCTATCGGTGCGCGTGCCGCCGATCAGCAGGCTTTCGGCGCCCAGCCGAGACAGCGCCGTGGCGTCGACCTGCAGGTAGCCGTCGCGGGCCTGGCCCGATCCGCCGAGAATTTGGATGTCTTGGGCGCTGATGTCGACGGCCGCGCCGCGGCCCTTGGCCGCCGCGCTCGCCTTCAACTGCCCGTCAAGGATCAGCGAACTGACCGCCGCCAACGCCAGGCGTCCGGCGTCGGCCGGGGTGCGCCCGGCCACGCCGCCATCATGGGCGGCCATGGCCGGAAAGTAGTCGTCGGCATGGGTGACGGTGTATTCGCTGTATTGTTTCCAGACCTCGGCCGATTGGACCAGGAAGCTGGTGGTCCGCGCGTCGCTCTTGCCGCTGATCCCGTCGACGAACCGGCCCGAGACGATCTGGCCGCCGTCGCGCTGGGTGACGTTGTCGCCGGAGACACTGTCGCTGGTCTGAGTCTGCTGCACCACCCGGAACGCGCCGGGCACGGTGGCATACTGGCCCGGCAGCAGGGTGTAGACCCCGTCCGGCAAGCCCTTGACGCCCGATAGGTAAACCGACTTGCCGACCTCCGAGCCGGTGGACCCGAAGCTGGGATCGTAGGCGGCGATCGGCGGGGCGTAGCCGGGGATCACCGCATAGACCGGCCGACCGTCGGCGTAGAGCGGGACCTGCTGCGGCGTCGCGCCGGTCGAATAGACCGTGTTGACGGCGTTGAGCAGATCGCGCGAGCCGCCCGTGCCCGGCACGAACTCTTGGGCGTAGAGATCGCCGCCGCCCGACAGGTCCACCGTCGCGCCTTTGGCGAGGTTGACGTCGTCGCCGGCGATGCCGATGAACTTGGACGGCGCGCCGGCGAGGTTGGGCGAGGCGTAGAGCAGATCGCCGATGGCGATCCGCCAATCGGTGCCGTCGGTGGTCGTGCCATAGGGCAGCGCCCGGCCGTCGAGCGACACCGAGGTCAGGCTGCCGTCGCCCAGGGTCGCCGAACGGGTACGCACCAGCGGCAGGCCGCCGAACGCCTTGATCGTGTCGGCGTCGGTCGGATCGCCGACGCCCAGTTGGATCGTCCCCGACGGGGCGCGGATCACGCCGTCCTGGACGATGGTCTCGGCGTCGACCAGCAAGGCGCCGCCGACCGACAGCGGCGGAGCCGCCGCCTTGCCATTGCCCAGGAAGGTGATGCTCGCCCCCGCGTTTGGCGCCGACAGCACGAAGGCGTTGCCGGTCGCCGGATAGATCTGCGCGGCCTGGAAGATCAGGTCGCCGCCGGTGACCAGCGTCCCCGGCAGGAATTGGGAATTGAGCAGGGCATAGCCCGCCGGCGTATAGAGTCGGATGTCGCCGTCCGCGACGAAGCGGGTGGTCTGGACGTTGCGGATGTTGAACCGCCCCGTCAGGTCGATCATGCCCGCGCGCACGTCCAGCACGCCGCCGCCCGGTGTCGCCCTCGGCGCATAGGCTCCGCCTCGCGAACTGAACTCGCCCCCGAGCGCCACATAAGGCGCGGTGATCGAGACGTGGGTGTCGGTGGCGGCCGGCGTCGCGCTCGACGCGGGAACCGTCGTGGCGCCGTCCGGCAGCAGCACATAGTCGCGCGCGTTGGCCAGGATCGCCCGGTCCAGAGTCAGGTTCACGTCACCCGCGAAGGCCAAGGTCAATGGCGGCGCGGTGAACCCCGGGCCGCCGTCGCTGGTGGGATCGGAGCCGAGCACCAGCGTGTCGATCCCCGATCCGTCCAACCGGTCGACGGCGAAACGCATGGTGTGGCCCGCGTTGAGCACACCGCCCGCCACGGCGCCGACCGGAACCATGTCGCCGTGAGCCTGCAGCAGGATCGCATCGGCCGAGAGGTAGTTTTCGCCGCCGCCACCGACGAACCCGGTCAGTTGCGCCAGGGTCAGCATGCCGCCCCGCCCCCGGTCCGCCCCGCCATGGGCGACCAGCGCGCCGTCGAACAGCAGGCCGTTGGTGGCGCCCAGAGTGATCGCGCCCGCGTCGCTCCACACCGAGGTCGGCAAGTAGCGGACGCCATCCCGCCGCAGATCAAACGTGGCGCTGGCGCCCGAAACGTCGATGACGGCTCCCGTCTCGGCGACGACATAGCCGTTGATCGCGGTCAGCGACACCGAACCGCCATCCAGCACCCGCCCGTTGCGCGGCATGAACAGGCCGTCCGGACCGCGCGCCGGCTTGACCAGCGGATCGGTCAGCGCCACGCCCGAGACGTCCAGCGTCGCGTCCGCGCCCAACCAGACGCCATGGTCGTGATAGTAAGGGTCGGAGAATGAAAAGGCCGACTGTTCCTTGTCCAGCGTGATTGATCCGCCATGGGCGGTGATGTCGCCCAGCACCGTGACGTGCCCCGGCGAGGCGATCCGGATGTCGGCGCCTGCGTCGGCGACGATCGAGGCCCCGGCCTCGACCAGCGCCGTGCCGGTCACCCCCGAATAGCTGGGCGCGAAGGGCAGGTTGCTAGTGAGGCTGCCCTGCCACTGCAGATAGTCGCCCGCCCGCAGCGAGAAGTCGGTCGGTTGGCGGTCGTAGGCGTCCGTCACGCCGAGGCTGGCATAGAGCCCCTGCGGATGGGCGGCGTCGGTCGCGTAGAGATTGGCGCCGGTCGGAGCATGCAGCAGCGCGGCGTAGTCGGGCAGGAAGTTGCGCTGGCTGACCCGCACCGTGGTCCCGGCCGCAATGGTCGCGTCATACGACGCGGAGATCTTGTAAGCGCCGAACCCCTGGCCTTCGAAATAGTCGGCGGGCAGGTAGAGTCCATAGTCCGGCACGTTCGCCGCGTCGCCGCCGATCTGGATCGCCGGCGCCTGGATCGACAGCGTGCCGCCGCCGGAGAAGCCGTAGCCCAGCAAGGTCGCGCCCAGCTCGACCTTGCCGTGGGTCGGTTGAACGCCGCCAAAACCATAGACCACGAAAGACGGCGGCGAAGACGCGGCCGAAGCGGGGAGACGGGCATAGGTCGCGATCGTGATGTCGCCGCCCTGCCCCGCCGGCGCGCCGCCCTTCATCAACAATTTTCCCGTCGTGCCGACGTAGCCGCCGCTCGACACGTCGATCACGCTGCCCTTCTCAAGGGTCACCGCGCCGGTCAGATCGTAGGTCGCGCCACCCGACAGCTCATACTGAATCATGACGCCAAAAGCCGGAGACAGAAAGACGTCGTTGCCAGTCACGGCGGTCGCCTGGATGGAAATGTCGCCGCCGTCGATGAAGTTATGACCCAGGCCATCAAAGACCCCGGTGTCGTTGACCCATTGGCCAGCGGCGCTGAGCTTGGCGTCGGCGCCGATCACGATGTCGCCTGGCTTGCGCTTCAGCCGATCGCCCGTAACGGCGTTAGCCGGAATCGCCAGCAGGAAGCGGTTGATCTGGCCCGTGGACGTCAGGTTGATGTGGCCGCCGGGCGCCGTCAGGTCGCCCAGTACGGTCAGGCCCGCGCCGCTGAGGCTGATCGTGCCGCCCGGCTGGACGGTGATCGCGGCGTCCCGCGCCAGGGTGATCGGATTGTTGATCCCGCTCACCAGCACATTGGTAAAGGCGCCGGCGTTGATGATGTCGGTCGATATGCCGCTGATGTGCAAGATGTTGGTCGGATCGTCGATCGCCTTGGCCAGCATCTCCGGCGTGCGGATCGACGTATCGATCGTGAAGTCCGGCCCCAGCGCCTCCAGCGAGAAACCGTCCTTCGTCAGCAGATAACCCTGTCCGTAGGAGGAGATGGCGCTGCTGCTCAGCTGGTCGGAGAAAGCGATCTGGGCCAGTTTAAGGTTGCCCAGGTCCAGGGTGGCGCCCTTGGGCAGATCGCCGTCGGCGATCTGGTGGCGACCGATGATCGTCCGCCCACTGATCGCGCCGTTCAGGATGGTGGTCCCGCCGCTGAACATCGCCAGCGTGCCGCCGTTCCCGCCCTCGACATAGTCGCTTTCGTAGCCGCCGTTCATCAGGCTGTTGGCGAACCGGTCGGTGACGCCCCAGCGACTGTGCTCCACCTCGGTGGCGCCGGCGAAGCCCACATAGGTCATCATCGGATCGGCAGTGGACGCGCTGTAGACCCGCCCGTCGGTCCCGATCAGTCGGCTGGTCTGCACCCGGCCGCCCAGGTAGTGCAGGAAGCCGCCGTCCACGTTCAGAGACGCGCCGCTCGCGATGATCAGGTCACCCGACGCCGCCAGGTTGATCGTCCCGCCGTTGACCAGCATGTCGTTGACGGTCCGCGGCTGATTCTGGGCGTAGCCCCCCGCCCCCACCACGGGTGAGCCGACCCAGGACAGGCCGTCGTCGCGCGTGCCGCTGTCGCGACCATCGACGGTGAACGGGCTCCTGTAGAGGATGCCGTCGCGCTGCAGCGGGCTGTCGGCCAACTCGTTCTGGCCGACGCGCGGGATGGTGACCAGGTTGTCCGACATGGCGTGCTGCACGTCGGCCAGGCCCGACACGTCCAGCACAACGCCATGGTCGATCATGACCCGGCCGTGCACGCCGTCCCCATGGGCGTCGGTCAGATTGTCGATGTTGGGCGCCGTGACGTTCAAGGTGGCGCCCGGCATGTAGAGCGTGGAGTCCTGCTGGAACCAGACGGTGCCGCGGCTAGCGTTGATCGTGGCGGCGCCGGGCTTGAACGCCGCGTCGGCCGCGGCGCTGGACGTGGTCGTCCCGCCCTTGGCGTCCGGCAGGATCGCCGTCAGCGATCCCGGGGCGAAGGTGATCGTCGAGTCGCTTAGACCCGGGTTAGAGGTACCGGCCGCTTTTTGGGCGGTCATGGTGATCGCGCCGGGCTGCTGGATGCTGGTAGTGGCCAGCACCACCCCGCCCTGCACAATATCGCTGCCCAGCAGCGTCACGCTGCCGCGCAGCGCCGCCACCACGCCGGTGTTGGTCAATTTCGGTTTGCTGTCGAGCACCCCGGTCACGGTCAGCTTGTCCACGTTACGACCATCGGTCCGCAGGCCGCCGGCCGCCGCCAGGATCGCCTGACCGCCGTTGGCCACGATGCTGCCGGCGTTGTTGATTTCGCGGGCGGCGAACAGCGAGAAACCCGCCTCCCCGGTCTCGATCTGCGCTCCGGCCTCGATCGTAATTGGCTTACTTGGCGGCGCGACACCATCAGGACCGGTATCGGGTGAGCCGAGCATCAACCCAAACTTGTAGTTGTCCAAAGGCGACAGCGCGGGACCCGCAAGGCCCTTTTCCAGGAACAGCTTATCGCTGGCGGCGATCGATGCGCGGTCGTTGGAGTCTTCGCCGAAGAACGCCAGCGAGCTGACTAGCAGGCTGTGGGTGTTGACCTGGGCCGTTCCGCTGAAGATCACGCCGTTTCGGTTGATGAGGTAGACGCTGCCCTCGGCGGTGATCTTGCCGGCGATGGTGGAGGGCTTGGCGTTGGGATCGTTGATGCGGTTGAGGACGACCCACTCGTTGGAGCCGTCCTTCTGGGCGCCGGCCGTCTGGTCGAAGTGGACGGTGGTGTCCTTGCCGACATTGAAGCTGTCCCAGGTGAGGATGGCCTTGGCGGCGGTCTGGTCGATCTCGACGGTGGTCCTGCCGTCGGCGCCGACCGTCTGAGTGGGCTGGTTGGCGTTCTGCCATAGGGTCGGGTCGATGCGGATGGCGCCGGCCGGGACCAGCCCGCCCGCTCCCAACCCGTTGGGGATGGTCGACGGCTTTGCGAGGGCGGCGGCGCGGGCGGCGGACTGGGCCTGGTTGGAGAGATCCAGGGCGTTGGCGACGCGGGCCTTCAGCGCGGTTTGGCGGGCCAGGGCCTGTTGGGCCATGGGCGGGATGGTGGTGACGGGGGCGCCAGTGGCTGGAGCGCCGGCGGAGACCGAACCGGTGGTCCCGCGCATCCCCGCGAGGGTCTGGGCGACGGCCGGGTGGGCGGCCAGCAGGGTGACCAGGCTGGCGCTGGCCAGCAGCAGGCGGCGCGAGTAAGCGGACTTGAACATGGGACGTTCCCGGTTGGGCGTGTGGGTGCGTTGGGCGGAGCGGAAGGCGCGCGACGTCATCGCGTCGGCCTTCCCGCGAGGATGGGGCTGGCGTTGGTGGCCGAGGTTGGCCGCCAGGGAGTGGCGGCGCGGCCGAGATTGGGACCCAGGCGCTGGGCGACGGCGGCTTGGCTGAAGGTTCCTACGCGGGTGGGGACGTCAGCCGAGACGGCGTCGCCTAGCGGGACGGGGGCGGCGGGCCTGGCGTGGGCGGCGGCGGCCTTGAGGGCCGCGCCGAGACAGGCGTAGTCGGCCGGGGCGCAGGCGGCGGGCCCCGCCCCGGCCCTGGCCGGCGGGGAGACGATCACCCCGTCGACCGGGGTGGGCTGGCTCTGAGCCTGGGCCGCCTGACCCAGGCTCAGAGCCAGCAGGCCTGGCAAGGCCCAGGTCAAAAGGGGTCCGTGACCCCGGTGGCCGCGGGTCGGGCCGGGCGGGTTTCTCACGCCCCGACGGTCCGACCCGCGCTGAGGCCAGCGTGGGGTGTCATGCGCGCCCAAGGGGGAAGCGGGTAAGTGACGCATGACCACGTCGGCCTCAGAACTTGACGTTCAGGTCGACCTGCATCAGGTCGATCTTGAACGGGGGACCGGAGATCTCCTGGGCGCTCATCCAGCGCGCGCCGACCGAGGTGTGGTGGCGCAGGCCGTAGGTTCCGGCCAAGCTCCAGCCCTCGGCGTTGGTCCCCCCTAGGTGGAAGTCGCTGTCGGTGAAGGCGTCCAGCAG
Source organism: Caulobacter soli (assembly GCF_011045195.1). Lineage (GTDB taxonomy): Bacteria > Pseudomonadota > Alphaproteobacteria > Caulobacterales > Caulobacteraceae > Caulobacter > Caulobacter soli. The sequence goes on from NZ_CP049199.1 coordinate 4,058,061, forward strand.
GGCGTCGGGCTCGATGTGGCGGTAGGCCGCCTCCAGGCGCCAGTCGCCGCCCTCCTCGATCGCCGGGGCGCCAATGGCGGCCTTGACCATCCAGGCGACATCGCCGGACTTGAACACCGCCTTGCCGGCCGGGCAGACCCCGCCGGAGAGCTCCACCGAGCAGGTCTCGTTGTTGTTGGCGATCTGGCTGAGACCCGAGCTGGGATTGAACCCGCGGGCCAGGATGTCGGCGCGGTCATAGGCCAGGTTCTGGGCGTAGTGGGCGGTCAGGCTCAGCTGCAGGTCGTCGGCCAGGGCCCAGTCGATGGCCCCCGACACCGCCAGGACCCTAAACTTGCTGGCCAGGCCATAGTACTGCGGCGAGGCGGTGTTGGCCGGATCCACGGTGGTGATGTCGCGCAGGGCGAACAGGGTGTTGCCGCGCTGGGCGAAGCCTGGGCGGCTATAGTCGGTCAGGCAGTAGTCGGCGATGTTGGAGCAGGACGGCGACAGCGCGCCGGTGACGCCGGTGTAGTCGTAATAGGCCACATCCAGACTGGCCTTGATCGTGTCGGCAGCCTGCCAGGCCCCGCCGACCTGGCCGGCGAAGATCCACTTGTCCTTGTCGCTGTCGGTCTTGATCGAGGACAGAGCGGTCTTGGGGCCGTCGTCGGCGACATAGTCCAGCGGGAAGGCCCCGGCCGTGGCGAAGGCGCTGAACGCCGAGCCGATCTTGCGCTGATAGCTGCCGGCCACGCCGTCCAGGTTGACGTCGTCGTCCCAGACCAGCTCGCTCATCTGGAAGGGGTTGGCCATGCGGCCGACCAGGACGTGGGCGCCGTCGACCGGGCGATAGTCGACATAGGCGCGGTCCAGCCACAGGTCCTTGTCGCTGAAGTAGCCGCCCAGGGTCTGGTTGGTGGAGACGGGGTTGTTCTGCGCGCCGGTGGCGATGCGGATATAGGCGGTGACCTGCGGATCGATGGCCGCCTCGATGCCGACCCGGGCGCGCAGGCGAAGATAGGTGCGGTCCTTGCGCGAGTTGAGGATGGCGGGGTTGTAGGGGTTGGTGGCCGGATCGGTGTTGTAGGGCGAGCCGGCGTTGATCGCCCCGATGTTGACGAAGTCCAGGGCGTTGCCGTTGTCGAAGAACCGGCCCTCGTAGCGGCCGCGCAGGTCGCCGGTGATCTTGATCCCGCGCACCCACTCCGGAACGGCTTCCGGGGCGACCAGGCCTTGGGTCTTGGCGTCGGCCAGGACTTCGGCGCGCACCTCGTCCTTGATCTGGTCGCGCACGAACTGGGGCACGTAGCGCACCGAGGTGCCCGGCTGGGCCGAGGCGGGCGAGACGGCGGCCACGGCGCTGGCGGCGCTGGCCTGGGCGGTCGTCGCGGCGGTGTTGGCGCTGGTGGCCGCCTGGGCCACGGCCTGGGCCTGGGCCGCCTCGGCTTGCGCCTGGGCGATCATCGCCTCGGCCTCGGCCGCGCCCAGCACCTTCTTCTTCACCAGGGCGCGGATCAGGTTGATGGTGGCGTTCTGCGAGGGCCCGGCATCCTGGGCATGGGCGGCCGAAGCCAGGCCCGACAGGGCCGTGGCGCTCAGCAGGGCCAGGGCCAAGATGCGGCCGGCTTGAGTGGTGGAGGACATTGAAAGAGCTTCCCCTTGGTGGACGCAGGCGCGCCCGAACGTGACGAATGAGGGTGAGACGGACCGGCTAGCCGGCCCGGCGGATATCGAGGGACAGGGCCACGGGCATGGCCACGGACGGATCGGGGGCGCGCACGGTGCGGCCGACCAGGGCGTCGCGGACGGCTTGAGCTCTCTCGGAGCCGTCGACCTCGACGCGGGCGATCTTGCCGGAGGGCTCGATCCACACCCGCACCTTGGCCCGCAGGGCCGAGGATCGCAGGGCCTTGTCGCTCTCCCAGGCGCGGCGGAACTCCCCTTCCAGATAGCTGGCGTAGGCGGCGCGGTTGAACCCGCCAAAGCCGCCGACCTTGCCGCCGCCGCGTGAGCCGGAGCCATCGCCGATGGCCAGGCCGTAGCTGGACGGACCCGCGCCCTCGCGGGCGGTCAGGGCGTCGGCGCCTGGCGTTGCTGGGGCCGACGGGGCCGGGGCGCTGGGCGGCGGCGGGGCGTCGGTGGGCTGCTCCAGGGGCGTGGGCTTGGGCTCGGGCGGCTTGACGTCCGGCTTGGGCGGCGGCGGCGGAACCGGCGGCGGCGGCGGCAGGACCACGCGGGTGGTCTTCATGTCGCTGCGGTGCTCGCTGACCGTGGCCCCGCGCAGCAGGGTCAGGGCCAGCAGGGCGGCCAGGACCGCGACCGCGATGGCCACGACCGCCCCGAAGCTCAGACCCGAGCGCCGACGGCGTGGGCCATCTTCAGGCTCCTGCGGCTCCAGATAGAAGGCGCTGGCGGCCATGGTCAGGCCCCGCCGGGGGGCCGGGTGGCGGCCATGCCCAGGCTGCCGACCCCGACCTTGGAGCACAGGTCCAGGACCTGCATGATCTGGTCGTACTGCACGGCCCGGTCGCCGCGCAGGATGATCGGGGTGTCGGGGGCTGACGCGATGATGGTGCGCAGCTGGCCTTCCAGCTCGCTCATCGAGACGGGGACGGCGTCGATCGACACCGTGCCGTCATTGGCCACCGCGATCACCCGGGCCTTGGGGGCGTCCAGCACCTTGGCCGCCGAGGCGCTGGGCAGGTCGACCTTGATCCCCTGCACCGCCGCCGTGGTCAGCAGGATGAAGATGATCAGCAGCACGAAGGTCAGGTCGACCAGCGGGGTGATGTTGATCTCGTTATAGGGCTTCTTGCCTTGGATCTGCATGACGCCCTCCCCTACTCGGCCGCGTGGATGGCGGTGGCTGGGACGTCCTGCCAGGTCTCGGCGATGCGCTTTTCCAGCTCGTCGACGAAGATCTGGTTGTCGGCGCCGATCTCCTCGATGCGGCTCAAGAGATAGTTGTAGCCAAACAGGCTGGGGATCGCGACGGCCAGACCCGCGACGGTGGCCAAGAGAGCCGCGGCGATGCCGGGCGCGATGGCGTTGATGTTGACCTCGCCGGCCGCCGCGACGCTGGCGAAGGTGATCATCACCCCCAGCACCGTGCCCAGAAGACCGATGAACGGGCCGCCGGAGATGGCGATGGTCAGCAGCACCATGGACTTGTTGAGCTTCTGGGCCTCGCGCACTTGCCCAGCATCCAGGGCCGAGCGGATCGAGGCGATCGACTGGGCGCGCAGGGCAAAGCGCGATCCCGAGGCCTTGCCCTCGGCCAGGCGCTTGGCCAGTTCCCGCTGGCCGATGCGGTAGAGAGTGGCGAGCGTCGAGGCTCGACCGCCGGCCGGCAGGTCGACGAGACCCGCATGTTCGGAGCGCGCGGCGCTGGCCCGCTCGTAGGCGTCCAGGAAGTCGTCGTTGGCCCCGCCCACCCGGGCCAGCATCAGGCCCTTGGAGATCATCACCCAGACCGCCAGGGCCAGCATCACCGCCAGCACGCAGATCACCGCCCAGGCGTCGGGGGTCAGGGCCTTGAACAGGATGCCGAAGTAGTTGTGGCCGCCGCCGTCGGTCTGCTCGGCGGTGTCGAAGGTCGCCAGGCGCGCGCCCTGGCCTTCCGACGCCGCGGCCAGCTGGAAGGCCGCCTGCGGCAGGGCTGCGCCGGCGATGCGCAGCTCGTCGATCTCACCCGTGAAGCCTTGGCCCAGGGTGGCCGGACCGGCCGAGAGGGCCCCGGCCACCTCGCCGGCCGCCTGGCCGTTGAGGTACAGGCTGGTCCTGGTCCCGTCATTGACCAGGGCGACATGGGCCCAGGTCCCGGTCGGCAGGGCCGCCCCGGCGCTCTTGACGCCATTGGCCTGCGCGACCAGCGAGCCGGCCTCCGAGGCTAGGGAGAGACCCGGCAGGGCCAGCAGCTGGCCGTCGGAAGCCGGCTTGACCCAGAAGCTGACGCTGGCGGGGCCGCCGGTGAAGGCGCCGGCTGGGATCGCCACGCCGGCGGTTCCATCCAGGGTCAGGCCCTGGCCGATCAGGCCGGGGCCGCGGGTCTCCGCGCCCGAACCGTTCAGACCGTTCGACGTGGCGTCCTTGGGCGCGCCGGCCGCGTCGAAGTGCCAGACCAGCCTGTAGTCGGGGCCGAAGGTCCCGGCCACGTCGGCGCCGCCCTTCAGGTCCTTCTTCTCCTTGGCCCCATAGTAGGCGTAGATCGCCGCCGGGGCCCCGGGCTTGAGGCCCGAGACATCCACCCAGACCAGGGCCTGCTGCTCGGCGGGGTTCCAGGTCTCGATGTGGAAGGCCAGCGGGGTGCGGTCATCGCCGGCCACGAACCGCAGGTCCGAGCCGTCGGCCTTGACGTCGTCGAAGCTGAAGTTGCCGGTGTGCAGGCGGATCAGCACCGGGGCGCGGGCCACCTCGCCGGTGATCCCGGCGGCGCTGGCGTTGAGGTTGATCTTGGTGCGGTAGGCGTAATCGGGCTGCCACCAGGCCGCCGCCGGCGTGGCGATCGCGCCCACGGCGGCGACCGCCAGGGCCAGGCCCAACATCTTGGTCTTGGTCTTCATCGTGTTACCCCTCGTCGTCTTGGAGGCCGCGCGCATGGGCGGCTTGGGCTCAAGGCCCTGGAAAGCTAGAAGTCTGTGGAAAGCCGAACGTGGATGCGGGTGTCGCCGACCTTGGTGGAGCCGGCGTCGTCAAAGGCGCTGGCGACATCCAGGTCCCCGGACACCCGGCCCAGCAGCTTGATCCGCAGGCCCACGCCCACGCCCAGGAGGCTCGTCTGGCGCTGCTGTTCGGGCAGCGGATCGATCAGCCACACTCGCGCCGCATCGACGAAGGCCAGGGCCCGCAGCTCATCCAGCATCCCGCCCTGGGCGATGACCGGCGAGCGCAGCTCCACCGAAGCCAGCAGCCCGTTGTCGCCGATCGCCTCGCTCTGCAGGAAGCCCCGCACCGAGCCTGCCCCGCCGGCGGCGAACTGCTCGTTGGAGATCAACGGCTCGGACGCCAGCTGGCCTTCCAGGTTCCCGTAGAGCTGCAGGCCCAGCGGCAGGTCGACCCGGTCGTTGATCCCGCCATGCACATAGGCAAAGCCCCCGGTGGCCCGGTAGCGCTTGAAGTCGAAGTCGTCGGGATTGCTGCCCAGGCTACGCAGGGCGAACGTGGTCGACAGGTCAAAGCCCAGCTGGCTGCGATCGCGCGTCAGGGTCCCCGCCCAGCCCAGGCTGACCGGATAATAGGTGATCGGCGCCTTGGAGCTGACCTGGCCAAAGCGGGTGTCTTCCTTGAAGTCCTTCCAGGCCAGCGACGCGGTCAGCCGCTGGTAGAGGCCGCTGGGGCCGCCGCTCAGCGTCCTGGTGAACACCCCGGTCACCGACTGGCCATCGCCCAGCACATTGGTGTCGCCGACCGTGGCCACGTCGCTGTTGGACTTCAGGGCGGTGACGTCCAGGCGCAGGGCTTGGCTGAGCGGCAGGCCGTAGGAGGCGACATAGACCTCGCTGTCGTCGGGGCGCTCGGGGGCCACCGCGTAGAAGCCGGAGATCGAATGACCCCGCCCCCACAGGTCGTCATAGCGCAGGTTGGCCTGCAGGCGGCTTTGGGTGGTGCTCTGGCTATAGCGGTTGGAGACCTCCAGCCCGCCGTGCAGGGCCAGCTTGTCCTCGACATTGAGCGCGATGTCGACCGTGCCCGGCGCGGCCCCCGCCTTCAGCTCCGGGGTCACCTGGCGGTCGGCCGAGCGGCTGTTGAGCGCCACCAGCTCGCTGCTGAACTTGTTCAGATCCGGCACGCCGCCAGTAGCGGCCGACGGCAACGCCGCCGTCACCGTCTTGTCCGAGGTATGCCTGGCCCCCGTCACCGTCACCTGGCCGACTTTGGCCTCACTGACCGCCAGCCGCACCCGCCCGCCGACCACGTTCTGCTGCGGGATCTCCACGAACACGGTCTTCAGACCCCGCGCCTCGTAGACCTTCTGCAGCGCCGCCCGCGCCTTCTCCACATCGTCCAGCGTCTTGTCCGGACCCAGATACGGATACACCGCCGCCTCGATCTGCGGATCGGACAACACCGTGTTGCCCTCCACATAGTACTCGTTGATGTCCACGCGACGCGGGGCCGAGGCCTCCGACGCAGGACCCGCCGGCGCAGACCCCACCTCCTGAGCCAGGGCCGCAACCCCGCCCAGCGCGCTCAGGCCAGCGCCCAGCATCAACGCGCGCAGCACAGCGCCGCGCGTTCCTCGCCCGTTCGACATAGGAAGACATCCCCCGACGGCGAACCCTCGCCATCAATCCAAGCTTATGCAGCGCCTGTACTTATTGAATACTTAGACTCAATAAATATTAGCGTCTGACGAAATCTCTACAGTCACCATGTGACAGTATTTTAAAGCTTGGTCATTTTTACAAACCTTGCACTGACAAAGACTTACAAGGCATTACATCTAGACGAGCATCACCATTATCTTGCAACGCAGGTTGCGGCGCCGATCCCGAAACCGCCCGGCGCCGCGTCGCCGTCATGCTCTCGCCAAACCGACGCCCATAGGCCCGGCTGAACGACGCCGCCGACGCAAACCCCAGCGCCGCGACGATCTCGCCCTGCGACCGGGACTCCCGGTTGCTCGATAGCCACGACCGGGCTTGAAGCAGCTTCAGCTCCAGCACCAACCCGCCCAGGGTCAGCCCCGTGGCCGCCAGCACCGCTCGCCGCAACCGGCTCTCGCTCACCCCCAACGCACCGACGATCGCCGAAGCCCGCGGCTTCAGCCCAAGGTTGGCCAGCACGAAACGCCTGACCCGATCGACGATGTCTGAGGGCGCTTCGCCGAGCGAATAGGCGCGCGAACGCTCTCGCGAACGCGAGCGTCGCACCTTCACGGCCTGCTCGCGCTCGGCCGCGAAGCTCTCTTGAAAGGTTGTGGCGATCAGCACGTGGATGCCTCCTACGCACTAGTCGTCATCACGACCGGAAAGGCGAAACGCCTTCCAAAGATTTTTATCCGAGCAGCACGACCCCGCCGGGCAAGCCGGTCGCGTGGACGCCCGCGACTTCGCGGATCTGCGCAACCGCGCGGTCTAGCCGCGCCAATTGGAAGGTGCCCGTGATGGGAAAGCGCGCCAAGGCGGCATTGGCCAGGACGATACGGCCCGGGCGATAGCGGTTGATTTCCTCGACAACTTCGCTGAGCGGCTGCCCACTGAAGACCAGCAGACCGCGCCGCCAAGCCTCAACGCGAACGGGATCAACCAGCGCCACGCGCCCGTCGCCCCTGGTGCCGAACGTCATCTGCCTCCCAGCCGAAAGTTCGGTTGCCCGCCGGCCGCGATCAAGGACCGAAACCTTGCCAGCCAGACAAGAAACACAGGTTGCATCGGCGACGAGGCGGACGACAAAACGTCCGTCGCGCCCCAGCACACGGCCGGCGGCCGTGCGAATGGCGATCGCATGATCGGGACGAGTCGCGTCGACGGCGATCTCTCCCTCGACCAGCGTGAAGCCAAAGGCCCCGACGTCGTCATAACGCGCGAGACTGGTGCGGGTGTTGAGCTCGACGGAGAGACCTTGCGCGACGGCGATCACGCGTCGCTCGCCAATACCCGTGCGATAGTCGGATCGCAACTCGGCCAGCGAAGGCCACAGATCAAGCGGCGGATGAGCCGCCATGACCACCACGCCGGCCGCCGAGGCGGCAATCGCTCCGCCTAGAAAGGCACGGCGCCCCAGGACGACACGCCGCGCAGACGTCGAAGGCTCGATCGGAACGGTTTGCGCGGATCGAGCGATCTTCCTGGCGACCCCGACCAACCGTCGACGGAGCCTGACCGCGTCGCTCAGCGCTTCGGCGTTGGCGGGCGTACGGGCGCGCCAACGCATCAATGCGTCAACCTCGTCCGAGGTCATCTCGCCAGACCGCAAGCGAAACGCCCAGGCTAACGCCTCCTCGGCGCGCACGCGCGTATCAAGGCTATCGTCGGAGCCGTTCATCCGATCGCCCTATCACGCCGCATGTATGTCGCCATCCATCCGCTCAATCTTCCGCCCCACTCTTTGACGTCATGGACGAGCTGAAAGCGAAACCGATTACCTCAGTCCCGGCAAAGCGTCCGGCGATCTGATCGGTCGCCTTCTTCATCTCGATCTGGATCATGCGTATCGAAAGCCCATAACGGTCGGCCAGTTCGCGGTGGCTCGCGCCCTCGATTAGCGTAGCCAGCACCATGTCGCGCCGACGCTGCGGCATCTCGTCCAAGATCGCACGCAACAGCCGTAGGTCCGAATGAAGCTCAGCGCTGTCGGCTGGGCCGAGTTGATCGTCGACGACGTCGAGCGCAGCTTCCAGCTTCTGGGCTTCAAGCAGGCTCAGCCGCCGACGTTCGGTCCGAATTCGGCTATTGGCGAGGTTCATCGCCATTCGGAACAGGTAGCTGCGCGGATTGCGGATATCTTCCACGTCGTCGCGTTCGCGGGTTAGCTGAAGGAAGGTGTCCTGCAACGCATCACCGGCCGCGTCCGCGGACCCAAGCCGGCGCGCCAGCCGACGCCGCAACTCCTCGTAGTCTTCGACGAACATCCGGCGCAGACCGGCCCAGTTCAACGTCACCATGACTTATGCCCCCGCCTGGGGCGGCGACGAAACGCCGTCGACGAGGGAGCGGCCAGCGGGCCGAATTCGCCTCGAGCGCGGATCTCCAGCGGGATCTGTAAACTGCACGGGCGACGGATACAGGATCAGCAAGGCACACTGTCAAGCCTTTGCCTCGAATAAGCTTTTTCGTGACAGACCGAAGCAGGTAACGTGACAGTTCGACAAAAGCACGCCACTTCAGATCGCCGAAACCGCGATCCGAATAGGTTGGGACAACCCCACCGGCGGCGACTTGATAACCATCGTCGCCAGAACCCGGCGGATGGCGGTATCGAGCCCCGGACGCCCGCTCGATCGCAGCAGGCGCGGCTGACGCACGCGACCTTCGCGATTGATCCAGATATCGATCTGCAGGTCGTAGATGCGGTCGGCGGTCTCCGGATCACGGGCCAGGGCCTGCTTCACCGCCAATCGAACCGTGCGGGCGTAGTCGCCAAAATCCGCGTTCTGCGCCGCTTCGAGTGCGACCTCGACGTGCAGCGTATCGAGCGTCAGCGTCTCGGTCGGTCCACCACCCGGTGCGGTAGATTCCAGCCCGTCGGCCCCGAGGGTCGCGCCCGAGCTCACCAGGGTGATATCCTGGGGGCCGGTGTAGTGGATGATGAGATCCGTCCCATCGACCAGCATGCGAAGCGCGGTCCGTGCGGTGAACAAACCAACTACTGGCGTCGAATGTCGCCCTTCGGCGAGGCGAGTGTCGCAGACGACCTGATCCCCCGTCACCGCGCTGTAGGCCAGCAACGCCGAAGATAGCGATTGGGCTGGAATGTTGAACAGCATGACTTTAGCCGCAGAAGCTTCATGCGACGCGGCGTTCGTCCTCTCCGTCACGACGGCGCCAAGCGTCGGCGCCGTCGTGACGGCGAACAGGATCCGGACAACGCGACGGCGGTCGAACATGCCAAACTGCTAACCGATCCCGAGCTTCATGTCGCCGCGCGCCGGGCGGGTTCATTTCGTCACTTCAACCCAAAGAAGATCGACGAGTGTTTCTCGCGATGACGCTCATCCGACATTGGCGTCAGAACCTGACCTTCCAACGGTCGCCTAAGAGTCAGATTGAGACCAAACAAGCCGGGAGTCGGATCGCAATGCTGCAATCCATCTCTCCCACGATCCTGCGAACGGCGCGCATTTCTGCGCGTCTTAAGTTGGAACCCGGCACGTTCTAAGTTGGCACCACACTTCGTGTCGGGACAACTTAACGACGCTTAGACAACCCATTGAATTCAAAAGAAACGCTGGATCTCGCAATTTGAGGGCCGCAACCTAACGCTGGCCCTCGCGAACCCCACGGCAAGCTAACGCTGTCCCCAAAAGTCTAGCGTCCTATCCTGGAGCGTCTTTCTTTCAAACGACACGTGTTTTCCGACGGACGTCATAACGCAGGCGATCTGGCTCTACCCCGTTTCAGTTCGAGCTTAAGGGGCGTCCAAGAGCTACTTACTGAGCGTGGGATTGAGGCCAGTTATGAGACACTCACTATTGGACTAGGAAGTTTGGGCCGGTGATCGCCTAACGCTCGAAGAGCCTCTGCCCAAACCCGCTGCCACGTTGGCGTCCGGTCTAATGGGTTTCGTGACCAAGCAGCCGTCGCAAAGCTTTTGCTCTCATGATTTTGTGAACGAAAGCGACGACATCTAAAGAACAGGATGCGTGGCCTACTCCCCACTCGCCTCAATGCGCCGCGCCTGGCCCGGCAGAGCGGGATTCAATATTGAACCAACAACGCCCGACGCACACCGAACTGTCGATTGCCATACGACCTATCAAGTTACCAATTTATCAGCCCGGCAGTAGGAAAACCTAATTTTCCCCTATCTATAGACCCACTCCAACTCAGCCTTCCACTTTTATATTCTTCAGTAGTGTATAGTTTATTTCCAATTATTATTAAAGCACCAACTAATGCATTTATGGAATCAATACCCGCCCCATATCCTTCCACATTTTTACCCAAACCATTTATTTTAAAGCGACACAGATAATCGCCAAAAGACCCCACATCTTCAACGGGTGAAAATATTTCCACCTGAACTGCATCAACTTCGTCAAGCTGAAGCACACGTCGCATTATAATTTCCATGTCGTTCAATCCCTCTAGTTTGCTGCCGCGGCAGCGAGCCCCCCGACACCAATTGCAGTCGCTGCGGCCGCTCCGCACGGCTCCAACACCACGCACGCCCCAATCGCCACGCCAGCACCCACCACCACGGCGCCACGGGCAACTTGCTTTGCAGTAGGAAGAGGGATGTTGACATGGGGAACAGAAAGAGAAGTCACCAGGGGCGGCAAGGGCCTGTTGTTGCGTCGAGCCCAGTCCCTCTCCTGAGCACTAGCGTAACAGGCAGCCCTGAGAGCGGCCGGCTTAAGCCCGCGACAAACGTTCATTTCAATTTTCAGTTCTGTATCAAAATCATCGTCATCATCAGACGGCCCCTCGGGCGTCGGCCTAAGCGGGCTGATAGTTTTGAAGCGCGAGATGGAAACGATGCTGCGCCCTGGCCGCGCGTCATATTCATTGCGCCCCATTGGCCGCCAGCCAGGCGTGCCGCCGGCCGTTACATTGGTCGGATCAGCCTCGCAAATCGTCCATGCACATCCCCGCAAGCCGCTTGGATCATTAAAATTCAGCGGATCGTTGTGAACATAGGCATACCAATTGAGGCCGTCGCCATAGCCTGCGGGGTCGGTTTGTAGAAACCGCCCCAAGGCCGGGGAATAGGCCCGGGCCTTGTAATGGTAGACCCCGGCCTCCGGCAGCCAGATCTGACCGGTGTACTGGAACCGTCCAAGATTGGGCGCTGGCGGCGCATTGCCGTATTCGTCGTAGATATTCGTCTTGATCACCCCGCCAGCGGCGTTGGCCACCGAAACGATCGAGCCTTGGGGGTCAGCCGACAGATAGCGTAGATCGCCAAGGCCAGCCCCTTCGTACCAGAGTGCAGGCGCGTCCATTCCCACGCCCGGCACGTAGCGGCGCAGCACGGCGCCATTGGCGTATTCGGCCACCAAGTCCGAGCCCGAATACAGGAAGTTGGTCGTCACCCCGCTCGCCGTCACCTGCCAAAGACGGCCGGCCGGCTCATAAACCAGCGCCGCGCCCGACGAGGTGCTGATCAGGTTATTAAGCGCGTCATAGCCATAGGTCGTGCCGCCCTGGACTGACATGTTGCCGCGAAGGTCGTAGCTCACGGTATCCGTTGTCCCACTGACTACTGTGGCCAGTTGGTTTAGGCCGTTGATGGTGTAGGTCTTGTTGGCCTGCGCCTGGCCCCATTCATAGAGTGCGTTGCTGGCCGTACGGCTCTTGACTTGGCCGGCGGCGCTGTAGGTGAAGTTCCAAACGATATCCTGGGCCGTACCAGCGGGGTCGTGAGCCAGGGCGCTAAGGCGAGAAGCGGCGTCATAGGCTCGCCAGGTGTCGACAGCCGGCGCGCCATGGCCGAGCCAGGAATGGCCAAGACGGCCTAGATCGTCATAGCCGTAGGCCGCCACCGGCGTAACGCCATTCTCATAGATGCCGACGACCTCGCCGACGCTGTCGCGCGGATAGGCGACGAAGAAGCCATCGGGCCAGGTCATCCGAATACGGTTGCCCGCCAGGTCATACTGGTAGGACATCGCCAGACCGTTTGTGGTCTCGCTGGTCATCCGGCCTAGGGGATCGAAGCTGGAGGAGGCTGTTCCGCCGGCGTAGGACGTCAACGTGCGCCGGCCGAGATTGTCATAGCCGTAGGCCTCGCCGCGCAGCCCGTTTTGGGCGCGGTTCAGCGCGTCATAGGTGAACGTCAGCGACGTCCCGTCGCGTCGCCGCCAAGTGGTTAGATTGCCTGCCGCGTCATAACCGTAAGCGTCATAATCGCTGGTCGAGCTGCCCCCGCCCGAAGCGTTGGGATAACGCACAGAGGCCTGTCGATCGAAGCCATCATACCCGTAGGTCGTCAGATTGCCTTTGCCGTCGGCGACCGTCGCCATCTTGCCGTTAGGCGTATAGGTGATGAGCTTCTCGATCCTCTGTGAACTGGTCAGATAGCCAGTCACGACGTCGACCACCTGACCGACGATGTCATATTCGGTGACAGTGATCCGGTCCGGCCCGTCGGTGCCGGCGGTGCCCAGACTACAGGCCGAGGCAGGCGGCGCGCCGAACGTGGCGGGGTTCATCCGCTGGGTCGAGCAACGCATACGCCCTAGGGCGTCATACTCATACTGGGCGAGGGTCTGGATCGCGCCCTGACCGATGGTCCGCTCGGCGATCTTTCGCCCAAGGCCGTCATAGTCAGCGGTGTTGGTGCTAAGCGCCGAAAACGCCGCCCAATCGGTGTCCGAAGGGCTGGTGACCACGCCCTGCTCCGTCGATAGAACCGCGCTGTCCGCCCGGTAGGTCGTTCGGGTCGCGCGGTACTTCAGCGGCCCGGCGCCATCCGGATCGGGGCCTATGGTTCCGACGACCCGCCGCGCGGCGTCATAGCGATAGCGCGTCACGTCGTTCGCGCCCGGCAGGGGACCGTCGACGGAAACCTGGTTGCCGACGGCGTCATAGGCCACCGTCGTGGTCGCCGACAGCGAACCGTCGCCCGCGGCGACCGTCGTGGAGACGGGCAACAGGCTGTGCGGGGCCCCCTGACCGCCATAGGTGATCGTGGTGCGCGTCTCGTCCGCCGTGCCGATGCAGGACGCGGTCGTGTTGCAGATCGACGTCCCCGTCAGCTTGTAGACCGGCGTGGCCGATTGGACGACAGCGCCCGAGGCGTCCTTGTACCAGGCGTAGAGGGGCGTGTAGCTGTAACGCGTCTGGGGCCGAACGCCGTTGGCGGCGGCCGGGGCCGTCACCGTGAGCACGCCGCCGTGGTTGGGGTCGTAGGTATAGTCGGTCTGATGACCCAGGGCGTCGCGCGTCCAGAGCGGCTTGTTGCAGATCTTGGGATTGTCGCAGCCCCCGTCGTAGCCGGCGGTGATCGTGGTGGCGCTCAAGCCCGAGTTAGGCTTCGGAATCCGAGTGACCTGATAGACATTGCCGCGGCCATCATAGGCGTATTGCGTGGCGTCGCCTTCAGGGTTCGTGATTTGCGTGACGCGATTATAGGTGTCGTAGGTATAGGTGGTCGTGCGGTTCAGGGCGTCTGTGTCGGACAGCAGAATCTTGTTCAAAGAGTCCATAACCACGACGCGGGTATGCTGCAGCGGATCCTTGATGGTCGCCGTGCGAATGTAGGTGTTGTTGGCGGTGACGGTGACATAGTCATAGGCCCATAAACCGCCCGGCGTCGTGACATCGGCGTGCGCGGTCCGCGCCACGGCGTCCGACGTTTGCGAGACCCTCACATAGTCTACCTCGGCCCCAAGGAGGCGGTAGCCTATGCTGGGGGTCACGCCCGAAGAAGACGGATATGTCCTCACCGAGGCCGAACGACCTGCCGAGTCGGTAGAGATCGTGGCGGAGTAGGTCGCTCCGTCACCACCCGTGGAATAGGTCACCGTCGGCCAAGCAACGGACGTCGAGCAGGTGTCTGGAACCGGTGCGCAATAGTCGACGGCGTTGTTGATCATGTGGACGGCGGTTGCGCCTAGCCTCCCGCCCGGTGGATAATCGACTTTGTACTCATATCCATAGTTACTTACGACGGACAGCAATCGCTTCTTGGCGTAATTCGCGCAACTACCGTCTTCCGGATCCACCTGCCCGCAAAAATAATCTACCTGATAAGTATAGATTAATCTTTCACCGTTCGGCCAGACAACGTCGTCCAGATAGGCCGTCCCAATGGTGGCGCGACGCGTGTAGTGCGCCACTGCTCCGCTACCGGTTACGTAGTAATATTCACTTGTATTCGGCATGCCCCCAAGAACACCGTAGGACAATCGACCGCCAGTGGGCTCTTTCGGCACAAACTCGTACGTGTTCGGTACTGGTTTGAACGTCTCTGAATTACCATTGAGCGATACGGTCGTAACACCATCCAAATCGACAGAGATACTACCCTGCAAGACACTCACGCCGTTGGCGTCTTGGTTCGTCAACGCCCCTTCACCCGACTTTCCCACCGAAGCCGAGGCTCTCGACATCCTGATGGCGCCCGTCATCAGGTCCACGCCGTTCTCGTCGACGAGACTGCGCACCGGAGGCTGCAGTTCATCCTGAGCCGTCGCCACGCCAGGAACGCCAGCCCAGATACAAACCAGCATCGTCGCCATGGCGAATAGCTGAGACCAACGCGAAAGCATCGGATTTTTCACGGTCGAGCCTCGCACTAGTGATCCCAATATTCAGTTTCGACGAAGATACTGATCGTCGAGGACGCAACGCCGCCATGGCCGTTGCTGACGGTGTAGGTGACGGTCACGGTCTTGCTGAGCTTCGTGGCCACGACAGGGGCGTTGAACTGCACCTGGGTTCCGCCGGCGGTCACCGAGGCGGTGCCGCCGCCGCTGACGCTGACGCCGGTGATGGTCAGCGGATAGCCGTTCGGATCGCTGTCATTGGCCAGCGGAGCCACGAACACCGTCTGATGCGAATAGACGTCCGCAGTGTCCGGGTTCAGCACCGGCGCCGGCGCGCCGGCGACGGACACCGCCACCGAGCCCGCAGCACTGGTTCCACCTGGACCAGTGGCGTTGAACGCAAAGCTGTCGGTTCCGAAATAGCCGCTCGCCGGATAGTAGGTGACCGTCGTGCCGCTCAAGCCCAATGAACCGTGAGCCGGCGCGACCGGGAAGCCGATGCTGGAATAGATCCCAGATACGGGCAGGGCTACCGCGCCGCTACCGTTGTAGGATGAGGCCAGCGACGTGTTGCCCACGATCGGCGCGGGAGGATTGGCGACGCTGACCGAAACGACACCCACGCCGCTGGTCCCGCCAGGTCCCGTGGCGTTGTAAGTAAAGCTGTCCGCGCCATAGTAACCGGCCACTGGAATGTAGGTGACGGTCGCGCCGCTCAAACTTGCCGAGCCGTGGGCCGGAGCGGTAAGAAGAGCGATGCTGGTGTAGGGACCACCAACCGGCAGAGTCACTGCGCCGCTACCGTTGTAGGACGAACTCAGCGACGCATTGGGAGCCGTCGGCGCGGGGTACGACGGAACAACCGTGACGGACATTGTCCGGACCGGCGAGTTGCCGAACGGGCTGGCGCCGTGAAAGGTGAAGCTGTCGGGCCCGCTGTAGCCAGCCTGTGGGGTGTAGACAGACTGATTGCCGACATTGATGACATAGGTCGGCGCAGAGAGCGAACCATGCGCGGGCGAGGTGTCGATCGCCGCTAGAGCATAGTCGCCGCCGACGGGATAGGTGAACGTGATCGGCGTGTTGTAGTTGACCGAGATCGACCCGTTGTTGGCGACCGGCGGCGCGCCGTTTCCAATGGTGACGCTGATCGTGCGCGTCGGCGACGGGCCGCCCGGACCAACGGCGTGATAGGTAAAGCTGTCAGCACCGTAGTTGGGCCAGACCGCCGTATAGGTCAGGGTCGTACCCGAGATCGCGACCGTGCCCTTGGCGGGATTGCTGTCAATCACCAATCCCGTGACCACGCCTGA
This sequence comes from Caulobacter soli, assembly GCF_011045195.1. GTDB lineage: Bacteria > Pseudomonadota > Alphaproteobacteria > Caulobacterales > Caulobacteraceae > Caulobacter > Caulobacter soli. The sequence continues at coordinate 4,074,228 of NZ_CP049199.1, forward strand.
GGTCGAGGGGGTGATGCTGGCGGTGCTGTTGTAGGCGACGCTGAGCGTTCCATCGGCCGCGGTCGGCGCATCGTCTACGGCGAGCGCGGTCCGGTTGCCCGCCGCATCGTAGGCGTACGTCACCGTCTTGTTCGACCGAACGACGGTCTTGACCTGCCCCTGTGGGTCATAGGTGTAGGTTGTCGTTACCTGGGCCGACGACATGACCGGCATGCTCGCGGCGGCAAGCAAGGCCAAAGCGATCGCCACGCGCGACCGCACCATAAAAGCCACTGAACGCCCCCACCCAAGCCCCGACCAAGCTTGACCTTATGGTGGCTTTTTGACCCATGCAACCAAGGGGCGTTAAAATTTATGCGATAGTTCTCAGTTCAGCGCAGCCTGCCCTAGCTCGGTCACGCCAGACAGCAATCCGGCCATCATCAAGCCGATCAGCCCGCCAAGCAGGACGATCAGGACCGGTCCCAACAGTCGTGCGGCCGCCTCGATATCGCGCACCGCGGCGTCCTCCTCCAATTTGCCGGAACGCTGCAGCATCCGCCCCAGGGCCCCTGCCGACTCCCCCACCGAGACCAGCCGCACGATGGTTGGCGGAAAGCCCTTTACGGCCTGTAGGGCCTGGGACAGCGACACGCCCTGACGCACCTGCTGCAGCACGATCCGCAGGCGGGTCTTGGCCAGGTCCGAGCGCACGCCGCGAATGGCCAGCCGCAGGGCGTCGCTCATCGGCGCGCCAGCCGTCAGCATCGAACCCAGCGAGATCGCGAAGCCCCCAAACGCCAGGGCGCAGGTTGTGCGCCGCCAGGGCCCCGCGAGCCAGAGACGGTCGAGGGGCCGGGCCAGCAGTCCGGCTCGACTAAGGATCAGCGTCAGGACGATCACGCCGCCAAGACCGCCGGCGAAGACGAAGCCCTGCTCGCGCAACAGGCGGCTGGCCGCCAGCAATCCCGACAGGATCGGCGCCCTGCCCTCGCCGCCTTCGCTGACCAGCGGCTCCAGCGACGGCACGACGGCCAGCAGGATCACGCCGGCCGCCGCCAGGGTGCTGATCAGCACGAACAGCGGATAGGCCAGGGCGCCGACCAACTGTTGGCGCAGCTTGATGGCCGCCTCCAGCATCTCCCCGGCCCGGCGCAGCGCCTGGGGCAGATCGCCGGACGCCTCGCCCGCCGCGACCAGGGCCGCCACGAAGCCGTGCCGGGGCGCCAGGGTGCGGGCGAAGGCCGCGTCGAGCGCCTCACCGGCGCTGATGTCCTGCAGCAGGCGGCGGCAGGCGTTGGCGACGCGCGAGCCCTGGGCCCGGGAGAGCAGGACGTTGAGCGCCGAGCGCATGTCGGCGCCGGCTTCCAGAAGGTCCGCCAGGCTGAGCAGGACCTCGGCGCTTTCCCGGTCCCCGAGGCCGGGGTCGCCGCCGCCGCGGACCTGAGCCGCCGCCGGCCGCAGCTTGAGCGGCGACAAGCCCTGGCGGCGCAGGCGCTCGAAGGCGGCCTGCTCGCTGGGTCCCTGCACCTGGCCGCGCACGCGCTTGCCGTCGGCCCCCAGCGCCACATAGGCGAAGGTCTGGCCGTCAGTCATGGACCGCGCCCATCACTTCCTCCAGCGTGGTCTCGCCGCGCATCGCCTTGTCCAGGCCGTCGGCGGCCATGCTGGCCAGGCCCAAATGGCGGGCCAGGCGTCCGATCTCGGCGGCCGACTGACGATCGGCGATGGCCCTGAGCAGGGCCTCGTCGGTCAGGAAGGCCTCGGCGATCGGCACGCGCCCACGGAAGCCGGCCCCCTTGCAGGCCGGACACCCCTGGGCGCGGAAGATCCGCATCGGCGCGGCCAGGCCTTGGTTGGCGACGAAGCCCAGCTCGGCCTCGGTCGGCGCCGTCGTCTCCCGGCAGTGCGGACACAGACGCCGCACCAACCGCTGGGCCACCGCGCCCCGGAACGCCGCCGCCAGCTGATACGGCTCCACGCCCATGTCCAGCAGACGAGGCAACACCGCCAGGGCGTCGTTGGCGTGGATCGAGGCCAGGACCAGATGGCCGGTCATGGCCGCCTGGATGGCCACGGCCGCCGTCTCCGGATCGCGAATTTCCCCCACCAGGATGACATCCGGGTCCTGGCGCAGGAACGAGCGCAGGGCGGCGGCGAAGGTCAGGCCCAGTTGCGGGGCGACCTGGGTCTGGGAGACGTGATCGAAATGGTATTCGACCGGGTCCTCGGCGCTCAACACCTTCTTGGGCGAGCCGGTGAAGGTTTCCAGCAGGGCGTAGAGCGTGGTCGTCTTGCCGCTGCCGGTGGGGCCGGTGACCAGGAAGATGCCGTGCGGCGCGCGGCCGGCCTGGCGCAGCACCTCGGTCACGTCCCGCGCCAGGCCCAGGCCGTCGAGTTCGAGCGGGACAGCGCTGCGGTCGAGAATCCGCAGCACGGCGGCCTCGCCGAACACCGTCGGGGCCGTGGCCACCCGGACATCGACCGACTTGCCGCCGATCACGAACGAGGTGCGCCCGTCCTGCGGCAGGCGTCGTTCGCCCAGGTTGAGGTTGGCGATCACCTTGATCCGCGACACCGCCGGCGCGGCCATGTCGGCGGCCACCACACGGTAGTCGACCATCCGCCCGTCCACCCGCAGTCGGACGCGCAGGTCGTGGCGGCGGGGTTCGAAATGGATGTCGGACGCGCCCAGGGCGATGGCCTCCTCGAACGCTTCGGCCACCAGACGCGCGCCGCCGCCCTCTACCGCGCCATCCGAAACTTGGTCGATCTCGCGGGCCAGGCGACGCTCGTCCACCGCCTCAGCCGGCGCGGCGCCCTCGGGGCCGTGGCGCTCATCGAAAGCTCGCCGCCACTCGGCGGGACGCGCGGCCAGCACGCTGACCGGACGATTGGCCGCGAAGACGAGGCCGGCCAGAGCCTCGTCGTCCAAGGGATCGCAGGCGGCACAGACCAGGGCCGGGCCGCTCGCGTCGATCGGCAACAGGCGGGCGCGGCGTAGGAAGTCGGTGGTGACGCCCAGGCTGGCGATCTCGACGGTCACGGGTTGGCGACGCGGCTCCCAGATCTCGCAACCCGCCGCCTGGGCGTAGGCGTTGGTCAGATCCTCGTCCGACAGCACGCCCAGCTGGTTCAGCACCTGCTCGACCGGCTGGCCCGTGCGCACGGCGACCAGTTCGGCCCGGGACAGGGCGGCGGTCTCGACAAGGTCGCGCTCGATCAGGTCCTCGAGCAGGCGCGCGCGCGCCTCGGCGCGCGAAGGGCTACGGACCGGCGTCATGGGATCAGGTCTCCGAACAGGCCCGCCTGCAGGGCTAGGCCGACCACCCAGCCGCTGGCCGCCAGGACGGGTCCGAAGGCGATTCTGCCGTCGGCGGGCTTGGCCACGCGGACCTGGAGAAGGCCGAACAGGCCAGCCAGCGCCACGGCCCAGGGCGTCGCCGCGCCCAGCCATAGGGCCAGGGCGATGGCCAGTTTGACGTCTCCCAGACCCAGGCCGGGATCACCTCGCCGGGCGGCGAAACCTCGACGTAGCAGAAGCAGGGCGCCGCCCGTCAGGACGCCCGCGACAAGGCCGGCCAGCACGGCTTCGGGTCCCCGCAACAGCGAAAGACCAACGCCCAGGATCGCCACGGCCAGACTGGCCAAATCTGGCAACCGGCGCACGACGGCGTCGGCGGCCGCGGCGGCGATCAACACCAAGCCAAGCGCGGCGGCCGCCAGCGCCGACCCGATCGGCAAGGTCGCGACACTGACCATCGCCAGTACGGCGCCCAGGACCTCGCCAACGAAGTGTCCCCGATGGATCGGCGCGCGACAACACGCGCAAGCCCCGCCCAACCGCACGTAGGAGACGATCGGGACGGTGGCGCCATATCCCAGAGGCGTGGCGCAACCGTCGCAACGCGAGCGCCCGCTCAGCGCCTGCTCGCCTCGCGCCCAGCGCAAACCAGCCGTGACGGCGAAGCTGCCGACGACCGCCCCTACGGGCAGAGCCAGAATGGCGCCCAGCAGGTTCATTTCGGCGCGACCAGATCGCGTTTGGTCCCCGATCCACCGACCTTGCGGTCGGAGCCGAGACTGACGACTTTGAAATCCCCGTCATCGTCGACGACGCGATAGAGGATGTCGTTGGTCCACGGATCCTTCAGGTTGGCGGCCGATTTCAGATAGGGACCGGTCCAGCCCTCGACGTCAGCCGGCTCGGTGATCAGCACCTTGAGTCCTTCGCCGGCCGTTGGGTAGCGGCCGGTGTCAGAGTGGAACATCTCGACGGCGGCGGCCACCGACTCCAGCTGCAGCTGGGCGGATTTCACACGGGCGCGCCCCAGCTGCCCCATCAGGTTTGGCGTCAGCACCGCGGCAATCAGGCCGATGATCGCGATGACCACCAGCATCTCGGTCAGGGTGTAGCCGGCGTCCCGTCCGTTCCGCTCTCGCCCGTCGTTGGAGGCTCGATGGTCTTGTCGCATGTCACGCCTTTCCCCACGCCTCGTCCGAAGCGTCGCCATATCACCGCGCTGGGTTTCTCGGCCCGCCCGATCAATCTCACAATCCGCTCGTCCATCCAGCCATCTTCAGTGCTGGCGCGAATTCGCCAGACCTGACCCGCGCGCGCCCCGCCCGGTTCCTCAACCGGTTGGCGGGTCCCGCCGAGGCTGACGACCTTGGCCGCCCCCCAGGGCGAGATGGCGCTGGCCGCGCAAGCGCGCCAGCCACGTCCATCGTCCGCCGCCTGGATCTGGTCCGGCGCCGCAGTCTTCGCCTCCAGCCCAGCCAACCGCTGACGAGCCCCGCCCGGATCGACCGCGCCCAGGCCGATCAATGTCTTGTCGTCCAAGTCACTCGCCAGAGCCAGTCGCAGCTTGGGCGCCTCGGCCTCGGCCAATAGCGAAACCTCCCTGACGTCGAGCCCGCCGACGCTCCAGGCCAGCCGCCCCGGGCCAGACCCGTTCAGAAGCTTGGTCGCCGCCAGCATCTGCGCGCCGGACAAGGCGTACTCGGCCTGACTGCGTCGATAGTCAGCCCGCGCCAGCTTCAGGGCGGCGACGCCGCGCATGACCAGGGCCGCCGCCAGGATCGCGATGGCCAGGCTGACCGCCAGGGCCGCGGCCGTGGCGTAGCCCCCGTCGCCCTGGTCCTCAGCGCGGCAGCAGGCCACGGCTCTCGATCTCGCGCATGTCGGCCAGCAGATCGCGCGTCATCAGGCTGGAGGCGGCCGGATCGCGCATGATCTTGACGGTCAACAACACCACCAGTTCGGTGCGCGCCCCCTCCTTCGACTTGGACTTGAAGAGGTTGCCTAGCACCTTGACGTCCTTGAGGCCCGGCACGCCGCTGTTGGAGTCGGTGCTACGATGGCTGATAAGTCCGCCCAGAGCGACGACCGCGCCATCCTGAAGCACCAGGGTGCTGGACAACTTGCGCTGCTGGATGGTCGGAGAGTCGATGCCCGAGGTCACGGTCTTGGACACGCCGCTGACCTCCTGGGCGATATCCACCACCACCTTGTCGTCACCGCTGATCCTGGGCGTGACCTCGAGGATCACGCCGGTGTCGCGGTAATCCACCGTATTGACGATGGCCGGCGTAGACGTGGTGGTGTTGGTGGCCGTCTGGGTGACGATCGGAACCTGGTCGCCGATCTGCAGACGGGCCTTGTGGTTGTCCAGAGTGATCAGCTTGGGCGCGGAGACCACGTCAATGGTCGTGCGCGAGCCTAGGGCGTTGATGGCCGCGTCGATATCACCGCCCAAATAGGTGATCGAGAAGCCCGGGAATTTGGGGCCGACCACGCCGTTGTCGGTGTAGACCGAATTACCCCCCAGCTTGCCGCTATCGCTCACCGCCGACCAGTCGACGCCGAAACGGAAGTCGTTGGTCAGGCTGACCTCGATGATCGAGGCCTCGATCATCACCTGGGCAGGCGGGCGATCGATCTCGGCCAGGGTCTGTAGCAGGCTCATCCAGCGCGCGGCCGGAGCACGGACGATCAGGGTGTTGCTGTCACGGTCGACGCCGATGCGCACCCCATCCTCCAGCTTCTGATCGCTCGAGCCTTCGCTGTCGTTCCCGCCGCCGGATTTCGCGCCACCGTCATCCTTGACGGATGCGGCGGAGTCCACGGCTTGGGAGACATCGCGGCCAGCGGAGCGGTCGATGGTCTCGCCGCCATTCCCGCTACCGGTCCCCAGGACTTGTGACAGGGTCCGGGCCAAGGAAGCGGCCGAGGCGCTGCGGGGGCGATAGACGTAGAGCTGGGTGGAGAGATCGCGCGAAGGGGTGTCCAGGCGAGCGATCCAACCGGCCACCTCGTTCATCGCCGTCTCGGTGCGGGCCGAAACGATCAGTCCGTTCAGTCGGCTCAGCGGCGACACCGAAACGCCCTGCACGCCGGCGGTGGCCAGGATCTTGGCCAGATCAGTCGCTACCGCGCCCGCCGAGGCTTGGCGCAGATCGAACCAGCGGATGCGCGCACCCTCGAAGACGTTGCGGTCCAAGACCTTGATGGTCTCCAGCAGCGACTGCACCTCCGTACCCGATCCGCCCAGAACGATCAGGCCCAGCTTATCGTTTGAATAGAGCACCGCCTTGGAGCCGGTCATCGCCTCCAGCGCCTTGGCCACTTCGGTGGGGGCGGAGAACGACAACGGCACGGCCACGATATCATAACCGCCGCGCCGCGCGCCGCTGAGCGCGCTGGGATCGCGCAACGCCGCTGACGAGCGGGCCTTGTCGCGCGGCGCCAGCACCAGGCTGTCGCCCTGGCGCAGCAGAGCGACATCGTTGACCGCCAAGGCCGCCTCGAAAGCTTCGAGAAGCTGGGCGCGGGTCAGCCGCCGGTCGATCCGGAACGACACCTTGCCGGTGACGCCGGGATCGACCGTGTAGGGCACGCCCAGGGCGTTGCCGAGAATCTCCTCGGCCACCTGAGCGATGTCGGCGTCGCGAAAGGCGAAGGTGAACGATTCCGCACGCTCGGCCGCCGCCGCGGGCGCTGCCCTCGCCGACCCCGAGCCCGCCATGGGAAGGATCAGGCAGGTCCCGCTGAGGACGAGGCAGAGCATGCGCTTGAACGTCATGAAAAGCTTCACTTGAGACACGTCTTATCCGCCAAAGCCGGGCGCGCTGGCGGGCGGCGGGGGCGACCTGAAGCCGGGCGGCGGCAAGTCGCCCGACATGGACATCGGCATCGCGGACGAGGCGCTATTGCTGGCGATCGGCCCTCCCGGGGCGACGGGCGTGGCTTCGCCGATCCGCAAGGTCCGCACGCCCAGCGGCAGGTCCAGCGCGGCCCGGCCGGACCCGACGTCGCGCAGCACCACGCCGTCGCGGCTCTCGCCCAGGGCCAGCCAGGCCGGAGGCTTACCGTCGATGGCCAGCAGGGCGGCTGCGCGTCCCGGCATGCGCGACACGCCCAGCATCGCCACCGCCGGATCGCGCACAGCGTTGGGACCGGTGGAGAGGGCGAACAATGGAGGACCCGACAGCGACGGCGGGTCGCTCTCCAGACCGCGTTTCGCGCTAAAGACATGCAGGGCGGCCAGGCGATCCTGCGCCGGAGCCAGAACATCCTGCCGGCCAGCGGCCAGCCAGGCGGTCGCGCCCAGTGCCAGCCCCACCCCGGCGCAGATCGGGATCAAAGGCGCGCGGAGGTCGAGCAATAGAAGTGTCCTGAAAACCGAAGGGAGACAGCCGAGGTCTTGGAGACCAGATCGACCGAGTCGGCGAAAAGGATCGGCCGCGCCGCGTCCAGGCTTCGCAGCAGAGCCGTGGCGTCCTCGTAGGACCCCACGGTCTCGAAGCGGAAATTGACGACCAGAAGGCTGTCGCCGACCGGCGTGGAGGGCGAAAACGCGATCGTGGCCAACTTGGCTTGGCCAAGACCGCCGCGCAGCTTCTGCTCGACGATCCCCACGCCGCGCCCGACGCCCTCCCGGCAGAGCGCGCCGCGCGGATAGGCCGGGCCGCCGGCGTCGGCGCGTTGCAGGGTCTCGATGCGCTCGAGCTTTCGGTCCAGTTCCGCCAATCGCGCCGCGCGATCGTCAGGGCGGGCCAAGGCCGACAGACCCGTGGCCGTGGCGATGGCCATGGCGCCGCCGATCATCGCCGCGGCGACCGCCAAGCCCGGACCGCCAGCGCGTTCGCGGCTCATCGTCCGGCCTCCTCGGGCTCGATCCGCCATGTGGTCGCCCCCACGCGGGTGACCGTGCGATGGAGATCGATGAACGGCGAAGTCTCGCCGCGCGCCTCGACCTGGCTTACGCCGTGATCCCAGCGCCAGGTTTCGATGCGAGCGTCGGGACCGCGCGCCGCCATCGCCCAGGCCAAATCCGTCAGCGGCGACGAGACCCGATCCTCCGGCGATGCGGCGACCAGCGCCGCCGACTGCCGGCGAACCAGCTGGCTCGCCTCGGCGCGCTGCAGCTTCACCGCTGCGTCGTGCTCCAGCGTCGCCAGCTGTTCCTCGCCTTGAGCGCGGGCCAGCAAGGCCCCGGCGACCGACACGACCAGCAGGGCCGCGACGCCCGCCGCCGCGACGCCGACCAGCAGCGCGCGTCTCGCCCGGCGCGCCTGGGCCTCTGGCGGCTCGAACACCACCTGCGCCCGCCGGCCTTCAACTTCGACGTCCGCCTCGAACCGTTCCTGAATTTCCGAAACGCGCACATAGCAAGCGGCGAACAGGGCGCTCTGGTTGGAACGCCAGGGCGTCAGGCGCTTGAGTTGCAGGTGCACCTGATCCATCGGCAGCGGCGCTTCATGGCGCGCCGCCAACTGGGCGCCATGCCGCTGCTCCCACGGCCAACCGGCCGGCGCCTGGATCGCGCGGGTGAACACACGCGGCGGCGCGGCGGGAGCCTCGTCAAAGGCGATGTCGGTCACGGCTTCGCCGTCCGCCTCGACCAGGCGCAGATCCAGGGGCGTCCTCATGGCGTCTTGATCCTGCAGGCCCCGGCGATGGCGTCGAACTGGCAATCGCGGGGCTCGAAGGCCCAGACTCGCGCCACCGCCAGCGGCCGAGCCGGCTTCGCAGCGGACAGCAGAATGGCCCGCGGCGCAGCGTCCTGGACATCTTCCCCCGTCGTGGCGGCTGGCGGCCAGGCCGCGACCGCGCCACGGCGGTCCAGATAGCTGAACCGCACATCCGGCTGACGAAGACGGACGCGTCGCGATCCCGACCGCCCTTGAAGGACGAGGACGGTGCGCCGCCGGTCGGCTTCCAGCCGAACGGTACAGGTCGTCGTCCCGCACGTCGCCGAAAGACCGCGATCGTCGCCGCTTAAGGTCTCGACGTCCTGCTCGGCCAGCCATGTGGTCAGGGCGCGATCAGCCGCGCGATCATCGACCAGGCGTGTGGAAATGCGGGTCGAGGTCAATTGCTGGCGAGCGATCAGGCTGGCGACCAGGCCCAGCCCGCCCATGGCCATGCCGAGGATCGCCAGGGCCGCCAGCATCTCGGCCAGGGTGTAGCCGTCGTCGGTCATCCGACCGTCTCGGGCAGGCAGGTGTCGACGGTGGCGATGCGATAGATACGACCGCTGGCGGCCTTGGCCGAAGCGGTGCGCACGCAGGGTGTCGCCCGGTGAGGCGACGTATCGCCAGCCACATGGGCTTCGACCCGCCAGTCGAGGCCCTGGTCGTGGCCGCTCCAGACGCCGGCTTCGCCAGTGGTGCTTTCCAGGCGTTCGCGCAGCAGCAGTTCGGCGTCGCGGGTCTCGCCGGCCGAGCGGCTGGCACGCGCCCCGACCTGGACCGCCATCAGCGACAAGGCCAGGCTCGACGACAGGATGGTGACGGCCACCAGGGCGTCAACGGCCGCGAAGCCCTCCTGGCCCCGGATCGGACCTGGTTCCTGACGCATATGCCCCACTCCGCGCCCCGACGCGCATACCCCGGAGGCTTGGCCTCCTAGCGCCTGATATCACGCGATGCAGGCGGATGAACAGCCGGCGTCTTCAAAGTTGCAGCGCCAAGTAGACCCGAAGCGCCCGGGTCGTTACCGTTGTGACACCATCGCCTATGAGCTCAGCAAGACGTTCGCCGCATCATGTCAGGATCCTCTCCGAACGCGCTTGACGACACTCGGATCACAACCGTCTCGGCGCTGGCGGCCTTGAGTGGCCATGCCGTGATCATCTTGGGGGCGCTGTGGCTTGGCGCCCAAAGCCGAACCATCGTCGTCCCGCCCGGCGTGGTCGGGGTCACCCTGGTCAGCGGCGCGCCAGGCGGAGCCGCGGCGCCGGCTCTAGCCACTCATGCGACAGCCACATCTGCGGCGCCCACTGTGGCTTCGCAAGCTCCCGCCCCGGACGCTTCTAGCGGCGAACGCCTCGATCGCCTCATCGCGCCGGACACCGCCACCCCCCCCTCGACCTCAGCGAAAGCCGAGCGGTCGTCCGCCAATAGCGAGGCGGATGCGGCGACAGCCTTAAGCGCCTCCGGGTCCAGCCGGGCCGACCGGGGGTTGGGCCAGGGTGAAAGCGCCGAGGGCGTCGACCTCTACGCCGCCGCGTCCCTGCCGAACGTGGGCGCTCGCCCCGCCTCACCGCCGGCCGGCGATCTCTGGAAGAAGGTGGCGCCGTGCTGGCGCCCAGCGGCGGCACGCAAAGCGACACTCTTGATCGAGCTTGGTCCCGACGGCCATCTGGTCGGCCTGCCTAAGGCCGTCCGCAAGATCTCCGCCCCCGCCGATCCGCAACTGCTGCTCGCTGAACGCGCCGGTGTCCGTGCCGTGCAGGCCTGCGCGCCTTACGAAGATCTGGCTGACCGGGCTTGGCGGGTGACGTTTCCGTAGAACGGAGTTTGGCAGGTATGAATTTTCCGGCTCGGCCCGCTCTCGTGCAATCGACTTGAGACGGTAGAGGTCGCTGAACTTCAGTTCTTTCGACGCAGCGGCGGTCGCGCCGGCGTTGCACCACAAGGCCGAGAACCTCGCCCACGTCGTCGACGGCGCGCCACAGTCACATGCGCCTGCCACCGACATCGCAAACCGTCTCGTCCAGATGCCAATGCGGTGACCGCGCGGGCTGCCACTGCTTCAGGTTCCGGGTGATCTGTGTTCCGAACTTGAGCGTCCAGCAACGGATGGTCTCGTAGCTGACCTCGATGCCACGTTCAGCCAGCAGTTCCTCGACGTCCGGGAGTTCAGACTGAAGCGGAAACGAACCCAGACAGCGTGGCGGATAACATCGACGAGGAACCGGGGACGCTTGAACGAAAGGGCGCGCCTGCCGCGCTCCTCTGCCCTGGCAGCTGTTGCGGGCCCAGGCGCCGAGCCCGTCGATCAACACGACATGGCGGCGATTGGCCCGACGGCGCCGGACCGTCCTATCTTGGAGACTCGAATAGAGGGGGCGGCACTGTCCCGGAGAGTGAGTTTGCAAGACCGGGGATCGGTTGGTCGCTTACCGGCCCAGTGTACAGATCCGATGTCGTTGGCAAGGTCATTGAAGGCTGCTCGGCAGTGGGGGCCTGCGCCGCCGCCATCGGGAAGATGTTTGTCGTCGCCGATTTGGTCGAGTTGGTTGCTCTGAGCACAGCGACGCTGGGGACGCGTTCCAGGTAGACGCCGTCAGGAGCAATTCCGAGCAGGTCGGGCTTGCCGTCGCCATCGACGTCGCCAACGAGACGAGGCTGCGTCGCCTGCGCGCCCCACCCCATCCCAGAAACGAATTTTGTCGTATAGGCCTGCCACATCGCGAACGTTCCGTTGGGCTGACCCGCCGACACATAGACGTAGTTGCTGCCGAAACCGACAATATCGGCCAAGCCATCGCCCGTTACGTCCCGCACATAGCGGGGGTAGGTGTTGAAGTCCGTCCACCCGCCTGTCGCCTGGCCAAAGCCGGCGATGGCCTTGAAGGCCGTAGCGAAGGTGCCGTTGGCCTGCCCCAAGGCGACATAGACGCCGTCCGATGCAAAGCCGACGAGGTCGGGATATCGATCACCATTCACATCAGCCACCGTACGGGGCGTCAGGTTCTGACTTGTCCATCCCTGCGAGCTCGTGAACTGGGTGCTTGCGGCCGTCTCGACACCAAAGCCACCCGACGATTGCGCCAAGGCGACCCAGACATAATCGCTGGCGATGGCGATCAGGTCGGCGTGTCCGTCGCGATTCATATCCGCCATGAAACGGGGGAGCGTGTCCTGGCTGGTCCAACCACCGTTGTATCCAAAGCCGTTCGCGGCTTTGGAAGCAGTTGCGAATGTGCCGTCCGCCTGGCCCAGGCCGACATAGATTCCGTCATTGGCAAAGCCGACGATATCGGCTTTGCCGTCGCCATTCACGTCCGCCGCCATGCGTGGAAAGACAGTGTTGCTCGTCCAGCCAAAGGCCAAAGTCATACTGGTCGTCGCGGTGACAGGATAGGCGAAGGCGCCATTGGCTTGGCCCAGCGCGACGAAGACATAGTTGCCGCCGAAGCCGATTATATCGTCGCGGCCATCGCCGTTCACGTCGGCCAAAAGCCGTGGATTGACGACTTGGTCAGTCCAGCCGCCAGACGCGGCGCTAGATCCGAAATACGGACTGGCCCGCGCACCCGCCCGCACTTGGATGCGATTTCCTGCCGCATCATAGGTGTATGAAACGGTCTCGTTCGCGCTGGAAACCGAAATGAGCTGACCTTGCGCGTCATAGGCGTATTCTGTTGTTGCCTGAGCTTGCGCTGTGGTCGCCACAAGCGCCATCAACGACAAAAAACGCAATGGTCTCATCGGGGTCATATCGGACGCGCCAAATCAGCGCTCGGAAGCAGCGGAGCAATCGTACAAAACCTGCGCATACCCGCAGCGCCCTCTCTGTGCATGGTCAAGCTTGATTACACCCAGACGCGAAACTCGCGATACGGTTCAATGAACGTTGAGAGATTTTCCTGATGAGATGCAGGGCCTGAGGATTGTCAGGTTGATTCGCTCGGGCGCAATTATTCCCGAGCAGCCGCCGCCTCAAACGACTGCTCCGCTCCAGATGCGCATAGCTTCGCCGCGGAACCGGCGAAGGGTCTGGCGACGGTGCGGGTCGCCGGCGCTGCAGTCCCTGGCGATCTGCAGGCCAAACTTGATCGTCCAGCAGCGGATAGTCTCGTAGCTGACCTCGATTCCACGCTCCGCCAGCAGTTCCTCGGCATCACGGCGGCTCAGGGTGAAGCGGAAATAGAGCCAAACAGCGTAGCGAATGACCTTGGCCGGAAATCGGTGACGCTTGAAGGATAAGGCACGCATGGCGCGTCCTGCCGCTTCCAACAAGTCCCGTCCAGCTAGAGCTGCCTCGCAGCACTTCAGTGCGATCGGGTCGTTCCCTACATAGGCGTACTAGTTCAGACCCGTCCCATACCCAGTCGGATCAGTTTGTAGAAACCGTCCCAAGGTCGGCGAGTAGATGCGGGCCTTGTAGTTGTAGAGATCGCCCAACTCCGGCATTCGCATCTGGCCGGTGTACCCGAAGCGCCCCGGGTTGCCTGAGCCGATGCCGTACTCATCATAACTGTTGGGAGTCTGGGCCGCGCCCGTGGCGTCGCTGGACGAGACGATCGAGCCCTGGGCGTCCGACATCAGCCAGCGCTTCTGGGTCAGGTCTGCGCCCTCATAAGTGATGATCGGATCGTCGGCCCCGGGACCGTTGACATAGCGGCGCAGGAGCAAGCCGATGCCGCCATATTCGGCCACCACGTCGACGTCATCGTAGGCGAAGTAGACCGACGCGCCGCTGACCGGAATGATCGCCGACAGCCGCCCCAGCGGGTCGTAGAGCAACTGACCGTCGCTGGTCGAGATCAGGCGGTTTTCGATGTCATAGGCATAGGTCTTGGCGCCGCTGGAGGTCAGGTTGCCTCGGGCGTCATAGCCATAGGCCTCGCTGGCGGTCCCGACGCTGCTGGTCACCTGGTTGAGGCCGTTGACGCCATAGCTCCGGCTCGATTGGCTCCCGCTCCAATCATAGAGCGCCGAGTTGGCGCTGGCTCGTCTGATGACCTGGTTGGCCGGATTGTAGTCGTAGCTCCAGGTCTGGTCCTGCGCCGTTCCGGCCAGGTCATGCGTCAGGGTCTTCAGCCGTGAGGCGCCGTGACAGCTGGCGGCTCAGGAACCGCGCCTGACCGGCGCGCCCAGCGTCATCCACAACTTGTTCAACCTCCCCCAGATCCCCTCCGGGCAGATGATCGATCAGTGGCTCACTAGGCGGCGACGCGCTGCGCTAGCTGATCGCTACGCGCCTCGCCGCCGGTCCGGGAACAGAGCGTAGAGGGGTCAATTTTGGACGCCGATCGGGGGTCAGTTTTGAACGCCGTTTGACAGCCCCGACCATGCCGAGCCCCTGCCAGGCCGCTAAACCGGTGCCTCGCACGGTGGATCAGCAACCACGCCCCGGCCGCCACGTGGCGTCGCCCAGCCGGCGATGATCGCCGCCACCTCGGGCCGGACGATCAGCAGCGCCTCGTCACGCGTCATGCCCGGGATCCGCAGCAGGCGGGCGTAGTCGGTGAAGGCGTGGCGGACGTGGGCCTGAGCCACCAGACCGAAGGCCTGGCCGATCGTCACCGGCTCGCCCCATTCCCGGGGCCGCCAGCAGCTCGACCAGGTGCGCCAGGACCTCGGGCGGGCAAAGGCCGTGCCTGGCCCTCACATGCCCCTCCACGGCCGCGCGCGGAAAGCTCGTGCAGCCTCAGCCGACCTTCACCACCACAAACGCCGTCATCTCCCCCAGTTACGGCGCCCTGTCACCGTACTCCCGCTCTCCGCTTGACCAGTAGGCCGCCCAACAAACAAAGACAGACCACAAACGCCGCCGGCGTGGTGAGAGCTTGGTACCAAGCAGCAAGTTCCCAATAAATATCAAATTCTCTTATTTTTAGCCAATCAACTTCCAACCATCGAACAAAGTTAATATTGATTACTACAAATAAATAAGAAAGAATAGTTGATATAATTAACATTATCCACAAGTTCAGCCTCTGATATATCCCATTTATCCCATATATGACACCAGCAGGAATAAAAACGATCAGCATTGTACTCATCTCTCCTAGAGATGAATCTACAATATGTAAAACAGTCTCGATTGCCAAAAACAAAAGTGGCGACGCAAGAGCGGTCAAATGTCTCTTTTTCATTTCGCTATACCGTCCACATGACCCGGATTGCAAAACATTGGATACTTATCACAAGAAAATACTGAGGGCTGACCTCGGCCTTCGCCGGACGTCGGAAATTTCATCTCGCTCCATGCAGAAGATTTTTCCATAAATGAAACGCTATCAGATGGATTGACAGTGTCCGGAAAAGATATGCCGCCAGCAACCAGAGCGTCGTGAACAAGATCACCACAGTTACACCAAGCCACATTATAGGTTTTGAGAAGTTCCTGATGCGCCGCATCCATCATCTTAGCATCCTGCGTGCCAGACGAAGCCACTCTGTAGGCGGTATCGTATCTACGGAACAGATTATCCTTCTTTAGGAAATCGTTAAGCGATCCCTTGAACTTAGCAGTGGTGTACTTTGGCGGCCCTTGGGCAGCGTTGCGCTTGTCCAAAGAGCCATCTTTGGAGAAATACTTCCACCCCCCCTTATCACTGCCTATAATTATCGCCTGATGGTCAGCCCTCGGGGCCCACCATGGGCTGAAGCGATCATTTAAGACAATGGCGTCTCGTCCATCGGCATCGACTTTATTCAGAGGGTCATTGCCCACATAAGCGTACCAGTTGAGCCCATCGTCATAGCCTGTGGGGTCGGTTTGTAGAAACCGTCCCAAGGTCGGCGAGTAGATGCGGGCCTTGTAGTTGTAGAGATCGCCCAACTCCGGCATTCGCATCTGGCCGGTGTACCCGAAGCGCCCCGGGTTGCCTGAGCCGATGCCGTACTCATCATAACTGTTGGGAGTCTGGGCCGCGCCCGTGGCGTCGCTGGACGAGACGATCGAGCCCTGGGCGTCCGACATCAGCCAGCGCTTCTGGGTCAGGTCTGCGCCCTCATAAGTGATGATCGGATCGTCGGCCCCGGGACCGTTGACATAGCGGCGCAGGAGCAAGCCGATGCCGCCATATTCGGCCACCACGTCCGAGCCGTCGTAAGCGAAGTAGACCGGCGCGCCGCTGACCGGGACGATCGCCGACAATCGGCCCAGCGGGTCGTAGAGCAACTGACCGTCGCTGGTCGAGATCAGGCGGTTTTCGACGTCATAGGCATAGGTCTTGGCGCCGCTGGAGGTCAGGTTGCCTCGGGCGTCATAGCCATAGGCCTCGCTGGCGGTCCCGACGCTGCTGGTCACCTGGTTGAGGCCGTTGACGCCATAGCTCCGGCTCGATTGGCTCCCGCTCCAATCATAGAGCGCCGAGTTGGCGCTGGCTCGTCTGATGACCTGGTTGGCCGGATTGTAGTCGTAGCTCCAGGTCTGGTCCTGCGCCGTTCCGGCCAGGTCATGCGTCAGGGTCTTCAGCCGTGAGGCGCCGTCATAGCCGTAGCGCTGCTCGGTCCCGTTGGCGTAGTGCAGCATCGCGCGGCGACCCAGGTCGTCATAGGCATAGGTCGCCAGGTTGACGGACGTGCCCGCCCCCTCCCAGATCCCGGTCAGCTCGCCCAAGGTATCGTAGGTGTAGGTCAGGGTAGCGTTGTTGGGGTAGGTCACCGAGGTGCGACGACCGGCCTGATCGCAGGTGGCCCCAACCCCGTAGCTGGAGTTGGGCGCGCCAGGACTGACCCGGGTGACCAGGCAGCCCAAGGCGTCGTAGGTCATCGTGGCGATATTGACCTGGCTGGCGCCGGTGGGCCCCACGGCGATCTGGCGATCCAGGTTGTCGTAGCCGTATGTGATGTCGGGCCAGGCGTCGGGTAGGTCCTTCAGGACCATTCGGCCGAGCGCGTCATAGCCAAAGCCGATCGTCTTGCCGTCGCGCCGCCGCCAGCTGGTGCGGTTGCCCGCCTCGTCGTAGCCATAAGTCTCGTAGTCGCTGCTGGAGCTGCCCCCGCCCGAGGCGTTGGGATAGCGGACACTGGCTAGGCGATCGAGCGCGTCATAGGCGTAGGTCGTCAGGTTGCCGTTGCCGTCGGCGACCGTCTGCTCCTGGCCGTTGAGGGTGTAGGTGACGGTCTTTTCCACCCGCGGCGTGGCGCTGAGATAGCCGGAGGTAACGCGGGTCAGCCGGCCGATCGCGTCATATTCGCTGTAGGTGATGCGGTCCTGGCCATAGGCTCCCGCCGTGCTCGGGTCGCAGGCGGACAGAGGCAGGCTGGAGAACACCGCCGGGTTCATCCGCATGGCCTGGCACTGCGGGCGTCCCAGCTGGTCGTAACTGACTTGGCTGATGTTGCTGGTCTCGCCAAAGCCGACATTGACCACCATGCGCGGGCGCGCCTGGTCGTCGTAATAGGTCTGAACGCTCTGCAGCGAACCAAAGGTGGCAAGGCCGATATCGCTCGGGCTGGAGGCCTGGCCGTGCTCCACCAGGCTGACCTGGCCGTCGGCCCGATAGGTTGTCTTGGTCGCCCGGGCTTTCAGCGGTCCGGCGCCGTCCGGATCGGGCGTCACCTCGGCGATCGGCCAGCGCGAGGCGTCGTAGGCCGCGCGAGTGGTGTCGTCCGCGCCTGGTAGCGGCCCATCGATCGCCACCACGTCGCCGCGATCGTTGTAGGCATAGCTGGTCGTCGCCGACAGCGCGCCATTGCCCGAGCGCACGGTCTTGGACAGCAGCCGCACATTGTTGGGCTGGGCGCTGTCTTCGTAGCTGTAGGCCGTGACGACCTCGTCGGCCGTGCCGATGCAGGCCGGCGCGGCCCCGGCCATGCAGGTCGAGACCCGGGTCACGCGCCACACCGGCGCGGCCGCCGCCTGCATCACCCCGTCTCGCACGTACCTCGCGGTGAACTGACCGTAGGCGTAACGGGTCTGGGGCCGAACCCCATTGGCCGCCGCCGGTCGCGTCACCGTCAGCACCCCGCCGTGCGTGGCGTCATAGGTGTAGTCGGTCTGGTTGGCGCGCGCGTCCCGCACCCAGTCGAGTTGATCGCAGACATTGGCGTGGCAGGTGTAGGCCGCGCGCACGACGGTGGCGCCGGCCACCGCCGTCACCTCCGGATCGACGCCGGCCGGCGCGCCTTTGGGAAGGCTCCACTTGGCGATGACGTTGCGATAGCCGTCGAACTTGTAATAGTCGCGATTACCCTCGGGGTAAGTGATCTGGACCAGCTTACCCTTGCCCAGCAGACCCTGATCGTCGCCGACATACTGATAGGTGGTGATGCGACCCAAGGCGTCGGTGTCGCTGAGGATGTGGCCGTTTCCGGTGCGCGACTTGACCACCCGGACATGACCTTGCGGGTCAGTGGTCGTCGTCGTCAGGATACCGTCGATCGGCGCGTTGCTCGAATCTCGCGTGTCCACGACATAGGTGTAGCTGTAGGTCCAAGTCGAGACGCCGTCGGTGAACGACGTCACCCGCGCCACTTGATCGTCCGTGGTGATGTTACGGCTGTAGGTTCGCGGCTTGTCGCCAGTGGGGTTACGGAAGCTGAAGCCACCACCCTGTAGAAGAACCCGCCCAAGATCGGCCTGGTTAGCGTAAGTCGGGCCAGCGCACGCGCCGGTGTCGCAGCCGCCGTTCTTGAGATTAGCCGCCGCTGGAGAAAATGCCGCAAAAGCGCCGCCAGCCGAACCGACCAGGGCGTAGCCCAGGCTGCTTTCGACCTTGGTGTTTTCGCTGCCGTCCCGGGTGAAAGTCAGAACCTCGCCAGTTGGATATTTCAGGCTGGTGATCAGACCGATCGGCGTGCGGTTGTTTGTGACCCAGGTGCGGTTCTCGAACATCGCCACCCGGCCGTCCGGCGCGGTGTAGGTGATCACCGAGCCCGGATAGGACCAGCTTCCGACGGAGTCCCCGACGGGCGTGCAGCAGCCACTGGTCGGGTTGCCGCGGAAAGTCATGCTTTCGCCCTGCAGCACCAGGTTGGTGAAGACAGAGTGCCCGTCGTCGGACAGCTGGAAGTAGGAGTTCATCGACCCGCGGGCCGTGCCCGAGAAGTACGAATTGCTCGTCGCCAGCCCGCGCGCGCCGCCGCTGCCGATGCTGTTGATCGCCTCGCCTTGCGAATAGTCGCCGGTCAGCAGGTTCACGCCGTTGGCGTCGGTCGCCGAATAGACCGGGGGCCGGATGCCCGGCGGATGCGCCACACCGTCAGTTGGATCGGGCTCGGGCTGGAGATTGGCGACAGGGTCGGCGATCTTGGCCTTGACCAGGGCGGCGTCGCTCGCCTCGTCCGCCTGACCGTTCGTCGTCGACGCCTCGGCAGCCGGAGCCTCGACAACCGGAACGGACGCATCCTGCGCCCAGGCCCACGGCCCCGTCGCGCTCGCGCCAACGCACAGACACAGTAACGCCAACCGACGCATCGCAAGGGAACTAAGCTGGTGCGTCACAGGCAGGCCTCTTGAGAGGTCGAAATTATCAGGAACGAGCGATCGAAGATCACCGCAGCGCGGCCAATCCCGCGAGGCGTTGCATCAGTTCGTCAGCCTTCAGGGGCACGGAAGGCAGCAAGGTGGAGTTTTCGAACACCGCCAGGGCGGCCCGATCTCATCACCTTCTAGAAGCTTGAGCACAGTCGTCAACCTCGAGTGTATGACACTGCCGCAGACGCAAGTTCTGCCTCTCCCATCGGGGATCATCAACAACGAGTTCTATGTCGGTCGCATAGTCAGGAACCAGCGCGGACGAATGGAAAACCCCGACACCGGTCGCGCCGCGCCGCGCCGAGGTTCAATCCAGAGAGCGAGCGGGTAACGGCAGATGCGCCGCATAGGTGCGCAGAATTGAATGGGGAGGAGGGCTACGCCTACGCCGCAGCCTTCTAAACTACGCTTTCCGTCAGCGGCCGATCGGGGGGGGGCCGCGAAGGGTCATGAACGGACCTTCAGGTAGGCCGCTACGCAGACTAAACGGACCTTGGGCCTCCGCCGGAAACTGGACATTCGGCTGAGGCGCTTGGCCGCGCTCTCGCCTGCTCTGTAATCATGTAACGCGTTCTCAAGTTCGCCCCCTGAAGCTATAGAGCGACCATGCGTCCAGCGATGACATGGTGGCGGAACCTGGGTGGCCTGATGACCGCCTGCGTTCTGGCGCTGCTCATCGTCGCGCCCACGGTCAGCATGGCGACCTGCCTATGCGCCGATGACGCGCCCGTCGTCGGCATCCAGACAAGCATTGCCACCGTTCAGGCCGTCGAAGGTGACCAGCCGGGCGACCGCGCCCCCTGTGAGGCCGCGTGCTGCGTGAGCGGCCACTGTCATCATGGCGGGGCCATGCTCGATACGGCCGTCGCGGAGGTCCCTGCCCTGGCTCCCGCCGCGCCTGAGCACGCGCTGGCGTCCGTCCAAGTCCTCGCCTCCCGCGCCCTCTCCGGCCTCGACCGACCGCCTCGCGCCTGACCGATCCGCGCGCCTTTCGCGCGCCGTCGCTCATCCTTCGCGAGGAACCTTTATGTCATCGAACCGATGGCCGCTGCGCGCGGCCTTGGTCTGCGCCACTTCCGGGGTGTTCTGCACATCCGTCGCGGCCCAGATCGCCCCGCCTTTCCAAGTCCTGCTGAAACAGGCCCAGGCCTCCGCGCCGCGCCTGGTGCTTGGAGTCGCCGAAACGCGCGTGGCCGAGGGCCAGGCGGTGCAAGCCGCCGCCCGCCCTAACCCGACCCTGGGCCTGATGGTCGAGAACGCCGCCGGGTCTGGTCCCTACAAAGACTTCGACAGCGCCGAGACCACGCTGTCGATCGAGCAGCCGCTGGAGTTGGGCGGTAAGCGCGCGGCACGGACCTCGGCGGCCCAGGCCGATTTCGCCGCCGCCCAGGCGCGCGCCGCCTTGGGGCAGGTCGATTTCGCCCGTGACCTGGCGCTGGCCTACGTCAACGCCGAGGCGGCCCAGCAGCGCCTCGCCATCGCCAGGGATGGCGTCGATCTGGCCCAGGCCGACGCCAAGGCCGCCCGCCTGCTCGTCGACAACGGCAAGGAGGCTCAGGTGCGGGCCGTCCAGGCCGGGGCAGGATTGGCCACGGCTCACGCCGACTTGGCCGCCGTCCGGGCCGAGGCCGAGGCGGCGTTGGCCCGCCTGAGTGCGCTGATAGGTTCGTCCGAGACCTACATCGCCGTCACTGGCGGCCTCCTTAACGCCGTCCCCGCGCCGCCACAGCCAGGGCCGACCTTCAGTCCGGCCATCGCGGCCGCTCGTGCAGAGCGTGACGCCGCCGAGCGTCGGATCGCGGTGGAGCGCGCCCGTCGTGTTCCGGACCTCGCCGTCAGCTTCGGGGTCCGGCAGTTCCAGAGCGACGATTCCACGGCGGCCGTCTTCGGCATCTCCGCGCCCTTGCCATTGTTCGACCGCAACCGGGGCGCGGTCGCCGCCGCCACGGCCAATGCTCAGGCCGCCCAGGCCCGGCTGGCCATGGCGCAGGCCGAACAGGATGGCGACCGCCGCGCCGCGACCGCCCAGGTCGCCGCCGCCGGTCAGACCTTGGAAGCCTCCCGGCAGGCGGAAGGCGCCGCGTCCGAGGCCTATCGCCTGGCCCGGATCGGCTACGACGCCGGTCGCCTTCCCCTGTCCGAACTGCTGACCGCCCGTCGCGACCTGATCGCCGCGCGGGGCCGCGCCGTCGACACCAAGCTGGCGCGCGTCAAGGCGCTCGCCGACCTCGCCCGCGCCCAGGGCCGCATCCCCTTCGGAGATCAGCCATGATCGCTCGTCGCCATGTCATCGCCTCGGCGGTCGCCCTCATCGCCGCCACCGGCCTTGGATACGGAGCCGCCCAGTTCGTCGGAAGCCGCTCGGCTGCTCCGGCCCATGAGGAAGAAGGCGGCGAGCACGCGGAACACGGCGCGGCCGACCTCGTGCCCCTGAAGCTCGCCGACGCGGCGGCGGCCGGCGTCTCCGTCATCACGCCAGGACGCGGCGGCGGCGCGGACATCCTGTTGCCCGGACGGGTGACCCTGGCCGCAAACGCCCTGGCCGCCCTCGGCGCGCCGGTGTCGGGCACGGTGGAACGCGTTCACGTCTCGGCTGGTGCGAACGTCGCCGCCGGATCGCCTATCGCTACCTTGCGGAGCGCCGACGCCGCCTCCGGCCGCGCCAACCTCGATGCGGCTGGAGCTGGAGTAAAAGCCGCTCAGGCCGCCGCCAGCCGCGACCGCCGTCTCTTCGACGCCGGCGTCGTCGCCCGTCAGGACTGGGAAGCCAGCCAGGCCGTCGCCGAAAAGGCCCAGGCCGACTATCGCGCCGCCCAGGCTCAGGTTCGCGCCATGGGCGGGCCGGGGGCCAATGGCGTCACGGTTCTACGCAGCCCCATCGCCGGGGTCGTGACGCGGATCGAGACCCAGGTCGGCGGCTTCCTGACCCAGGGCGCGCTCGTCGCCGAGATCGCCGACCAGAGCCGCGCTGAATACGTTTTCGACGCCCCCGCCGCCGCCGCTGGCTCCATCCGGCTTGGCCAGGTGATCCATGTGCAGACGCCGGACGGTCAGGAAGCGCCGGCCACCATCAGCGCCGTGGCCCCGGGCGCGTCCGGCGGCAACACCGCCACCGTGCGGGCGACGCCATCGGGCAAGACCGCGCCGGTCGGGTCCGTCGTCTCGGCGCGGGTGATGACGGGAGCCGGCGGGAGCGGCGCGATCATCGTGCCCAGCGAGGCCGTCCAGACCGTCGAGGGCCGCCCGGTGGTCTTCGTGATCGAGGCGGCAGGCTTCCGTGCCAAGCCGGTGACGCCTGGCCGGGTCACCGCCGGCTCGACTGAAATCCTGCGCGGCCTGACGGACGCCGAGCGCATCGCCGGCAAAGGTGCCTTCCTGCTCAAGGCCGAACTCGGCAAGGGCGAAGCGGGGCACGAGGACTGACCATGCTTGCTCGACTGATCGACCTCTCCGTCCGCTTCCGCTGGATCGTCGCCCTGCTGGCCGTGGCCTTGCTGGCCTATGGCGGCGCCCAACTCGCCGGCCTGCCCATCGACGCGGTTCCCGACATCACCAACCGCCAGGTGCAGATCAACACCATCGCTCCGGCCCTCGGTCCCGAGGAGGTCGAGCGCCAAGTCACGTTCCCGGTCGAGACGGCCCTGGCCGGCATTCCCGGCTTGGTCGAGACCCGCTCGCTGTCGCGTCACGGCTTCTCGCAGATCACCGCGGTCTTCACCGACGCCACCGACCTTTACTTCGCCCGCAACCTGATCAACGAGCGGCTTCAAGCCGCCCGCGCCACTCTGCCCGAAGGCCTGGAGCCCAGCATGGGACCGCCGGTCACCGGGCTTGGCGAGGTCTATATCTGGACCGTCGAACTGGCGGGCCCGACGGCGCGGCCCGGCGCGGTCTATGTCACCCCCGAGGGTGACCGCCTAACCACCGACATCGAGAAGGCCACCTATCTGCGCACGGTCCAGGACTGGATCGTCGCCCCGCAGTTGAAGACCTTGAAGGGCGTGGCCGGGGTCGATGTGCTGGGCGGATATGTGAAGCAATATGTCGTCCAGCCCGACCCGGCCAAGCTATCGGCGTTCGGCATCAGCCTGCCGCAACTGATCGACGCCCTGGAACACGCCAACCGCGTCGAGGGCGCCGGCTACGTCCAGCGCGGCGGCGAGGCCTACATCGTTCGCGCCGACGCCCGGGTGAAGAGCCTGGGCGAATTGGCCGAGACCCCCGTGGGTCGGCGCGGGTCGGCGGTGATCCGCGTCTCCGACGTCGCCACCGTCGTTATCGGCCAGGCCCCGCGCCTAGGTTCGGCGAGCGAGGCGGGCCGTGAGGTCGTCATCGGCACCGCCTTGATGCTGGCCGGCGAGAACAGCCGCACCGTCGCCGCGCGGGTCGGCGACCGCTTGAAGGACATCCAGGCCAGCCTCCCGGCCGGCGTGGTGGTCAAGCCGGTGCTGGACCGCACCGACCTGGTCGACGCCACCATCCGCACCGTCGAGCACAACCTGGCCTTCGGGGCGCTGCTGGTCATCGCCGTGCTGTTCGTAGCCCTGGGCAACATCCGCGCGGCGATCATCACCGCCCTGGTCATACCCCTGTCGTTCCTGTTCGCCGCCATCGCCATGCGGCGGTTCGGGATCAGTGGAAACCTGATGAGCCTGGGGGCGCTGGACTTCGGCCTGATCGTCGATGGTGCGGTGGTGGTGATCGAGAACACCCTGGGCCGCCTGGCGCTTCGCCGTGGCGAACTGGGCCGGTCTCTGGACGCCCGCGAGCGCATAGAGATCGCCGCCTCTTCCGCCCGGGAGATGGCGCGGCCCGCCGCCTTCGGTCAGGCCATCATCCTGATGGTCTATGCGCCCCTGCTGGCCTTCGAGGGCGTCGAGGGCAAGATGTTCGGCCCGATGGCTGCAACGGTGATGTTCGCCCTGGCCGGGGCGTTCCTGCTGTCCCTGACCTTCGTGCCCGCGATGGCTGCCCTGCTGATCGGCGAACCCAAGGGGCATGGCGAGACCCGGGTCATGACCGCCGTCAAGGCGCGGTTCGAGCCGACCCTGCGCCGCCTGGTCGGCCGACCGGTCGCGGTGGCGGCGGGCGCCGGCCTGGCGCTGCTGATCGGCGTCGTCGCCTTCGCGAGTCTGGGCCGCGAGTTCATTCCCACGCTCGACGAAGGCGACCTGATGGTTCAAGCCTCTCGCGTGCCGTCGATCTCGCTGGAGCAAAGCCAGGCGATGCAGTTCCGGGTCGAAAAGACCCTGTCGGCCATGCCCGAGGTGGCCCTAGTGTTCACCCGCACAGGCACCGCCGAGATCGCCTCAGACCCCATGCCGCCCAGCGCCTCGGACACCTTCGTCATCCTCAAGCCACGCAAGGACTGGCCCGATCCGCGCCTGCCCAAGGCCGCGCTGGTTGAGCGCATGGAGGGTGCGCTCGCCAAGCATCTGGGCAACGCCTACGAGTTCACCCAGCCGATCCAGATGCGGTTCAATGAACTGATCGCCGGGGTCCGCTCGGACGTCGCCGTCAGCGTCTATGGCGACGACTTCGCGATCATGGACCAGACCGCCCAGAAGATCGCCAAGACCCTGCGTGGCGTGCGGGGCGCGGCCGACGTCAAGGTCGAGCAGGTCTCGGGTCAGCCGACCATCACGGCCACGGTGGACCGCACGGCCGCCGCCGCGCTCGGCGTCCACGCCAGCGACGCCGCCGACGCCCTGGCCATCGGCCTGGGCGGACGCGAGGCCGGCCATATCCTTGAGGGCGACCGGCGATTCGACGTCGTGGTCCGCCTCGACGAGCAGCGCCGCAACGATCCAGCCGTCATGGGGCAACTGCCGGTGATGTCCGAGGGCGCGCCGCCCGGCACGGCGGCGATCCCGCTCTCGACCCTGGCCCGCTTCGACGCCGCCGAAGGCCCCAATCAGATCAGCCGGGAGAACGGCAAGCGCCGCATCGTCGTCCAGGCCAACGTCCGAGGCCGCGACCTGGGCGGCTTCGTCGCCGACGCCAAGACCGCCGTACGCGATGAGGTTCCCCTTCCCGCCGGCTCATGGCTCGACTGGGGCGGTCAGTTCGAGAACCTTGAGCGCGCCTCGGCGCGGCTGGCGGTGATCGTGCCGGTCGTCTTCCTAGTGATCGTGATCCTGCTCTACTTCGCCCTGGGGTCGGCGGCGGAGGCGGCGCTGGTCTTCGCCTGCGTGCCCCTGGCCCTGGTCGGCGGGGCGGTGGCGTTGGCGTTGCGCGGCATACCGTTCTCGATCTCGGCCGCAGTCGGCTTCATCGCGGTGTCAGGCGTGGCCACGCTGAACGGCCTGGTGCTGATGCAGAGCATCAAGCAGCAGTTGACCGCAGGGCTGGGGCCGGTCGAGGCGGTGATCAGCGGCACGGTCAGCCGTCTACGCGCGGTCCTGACCACAGCCCTCGTCGCCATGCTCGGCTTCCTGCCCATGGCGCTCGCCATCGGCCCCGGCGCGGAGGTGCAGAAGCCGCTGGCCACGGTCGTCATCGGCGGCCTGCTGACTTCAACCTCGCTGACCTTGTTGGCCTTGCCGGTGTTCGCGGCCTGGCTGGCGAAGAGGGGGTGGATGAAGGCGGAGTCCGACAGTTCGACTTAGCGCCAGGTTGCGACCATTTTTCATCTCATAGGAGCTAGCACCCCGAAACGCCGGCCGATCGTGTCCGGCTTTACAAGTACGAGCGTTCGGATGGATTTGAAGTTTTTAACGACGGAAGAAGTGTCACAGCGCTATCGCGGCCTGATCTCGGTCGGCACGCTGGAGAACTGGCGGTTCCAACAGATAGGCCCCTCCTTCCTGAAAGTGGGAAAGCAGGTGCTCTACCCGGTGGAGGTCCTCGACGCCTGGGAGCGCTCAAACATGGTGACATGCAAGGCGTCAAAGGTCGTGGGCCGCCGACGCCTTACCTCGCCCGATATCTAGCGGCGAGGACGCACTTGGGTCTCGCCGCGCATTTCCCATCGAACGGCTCTCAACGTCGACACCTTAATCATCCACACAAAAAATGGCAGTAATTTTCGGATTCCGGTGGTCACCCGTTATATTTCATGAATTATCATGACCAGAATAACCCATCACTAGAACACTTCACCAATAACCAACACCAATTTGTTGCAACTATAGGCGAATTTTCTCCAAAATCAGCGACTTAAATACTGTAAATTATTGCTTCACAACCATCCAACGCTCATTCACGGGCATCCACTCACACCCACTTATAGGCGTGGCCATCGCTGATCAGGCATGCGGGTTACCTACCCCGGCGGCCTCAAAACCGAGCATAGCCACAGCCAAATGCCGGGCAATTCAGAGAGATAGCCGCCGGATACGTGGACTAGGTCCAAGACAGTCGCCTTTGACCAAGATGCGTCATGAGCTGCCGTTGGCTTACCTCCAGAAAGACGACGCTCCGGCTCAAAAAGACTCTCGCGATCGAGCCGTTCGAAACTAAGATCCGTCGAAGGAGCCGTCAGACTTCAACCGAGACTTTTGACGGCGCGATGACGGCCGCCGGGGTCTGTTCTCGGGCCAGAAGATCGACGAACCGCTCAAGCGAGGCCAGATGGAAGTGCACCAGGGCCAACCAGCCCTTGCGGTGCCAGTCCAGCACCACCGCGTCCGGCAAGGCCGCGAACCGGGCCTGGTCGACCACCTGGAAGCCGCCCAGGCTCAGGGGCTGGCCGCCCGCCGGCCGGGCGTCGGCCTGCTGGGCGATCAGCAGGTCGTGCTCGACCAGGGCCGCGCCGAAGGCCCGAGCCTGCAAGTGCTGAGCATGGAACTCGCGGCAAAAGGCCATGGCCCCCTCGGTCAGCGCCGAGGGCTTGCCGTCCTCGAACAGGGCGGCCCCGCCCTCCCCGCTCACGACGACCCGCTCGGACGCCATGTCGATCCCCAGAACCAGGTTGTCGCCGCCGGCCTCGATGAACACGAACGGATAACGGCGCACATAGGCGGGCGCACAGACCCCCTCGGCCCAGCGTCCGTCGGCGACGAAGCGGTTGCCGGCCCCCAGGCCCAGGATGGCCATGGGGAACGGCGTCTCGCCTTGCGAGAACACCACCGGATAGCCGCGAGCCGCCGAGGCGAACTCGACCAAGGTCAGCGGCGCGGCGTTGGTCTGGGCGGCGAAACCATAATCGCCGTCCTTCAGGCGCAAGGCCCCGTGGGTCAGGGCGTTCAGCGGCTGGGGGTCCTGGTAGAACAGCGGCAAGGGCCGCTGGGTAAGATCAGTCACGAAAAGTCTCCGTTACTTCAGTCTCAGCCCGCCGCTCAGCGCGCCGGGCAGTTGCGAGCGCTTGTCGGGCAATCGCTGGGTTCGGGACCAAAGCCATCAATGGTCACCGTGATCACCGACGGCCGTTCGTTGCGGCGGTTCTGCTGCATGGTCTGGACGACCTCCTGTACGGCGCTGGCCGCCGCGCTAGAGGAGTCGAGGTTGGCGCCGACATCGACCGCATTGGTCGGCACGCCGATCGTCGAGCCCTCCACCTGGATGTTGTCGGCGTTGGCCACGAACTGGGCCGCCACGATCAGATTGCCAGCCACGCGGATGCCAGCATCGCCGGCGTCCACCGTGCCGCGCGGCGCCACCAAGGTGACGGTCGGCTTCGGATCGCCCGGCTGACCGGCAAAGGCGGCGATGCCCGCGCCGGTGACCGTGCTGGAGGCGTCAACCCGGCAGTAGAAGTCCGTTGAGCACAGGAAGTGCACTGGCTTGATCTCGCTTGAGGTCTTGCTGCCCTTGCCGGCGCTGATGTCGCCGTTCGACGACCAGATCGTCATGTCCCCCCCACGCTCGGTGAAGACACGGCTCTGCGCCAGCAACAGCGAGCGATCAGAGAAGATGTTCACCGCCCCGGTTTCCCAGGCCAGGATGCCGAGCGCCTCCGGCCCGATGCCCGTCTTGCCGGGCAAGTCCGGCACGTAGGGCGGCGAGGAGGTCGAGCCAACAAGCAACTGGCCGCCCGGGCCCATGATGTTGATGTCGCCGCCCATCTGGGTCTGGATAGTCGAGCCACGGATGTCGAGATTGCCGGTCGGGATCAGGGTCGCCGCGCCGTTGACGCCGCCTTCAAGGTTGTTCTTCGTATAGCCCAAGGCCGACGGGAACAGAGTCTCGATGGCCTGATAGCCGCGGGCGTACTTATTGAAGAACGGGCTGTCCGGATCGTTGTAGTCGGCTCCCGTGACGGCGAGGATCTTGAAGAAGGTCTGCTCGACCAGCGTCTCGCGCTGCGCCTCCGGCATGGCCTGGAACGCGGCCCAAGCCTGATCGGCGGTGAGCGACGGGAGGGCGCCCTCCCCGCCCGCGCGCTTGTCGGTTTCGGCCTGGTATTTCGCCACCGCCGCGACCAGGTCGGCGCTGAACGACGGCAGGTCCCTATCCCTCGCCGCCGGATCGAGATAGGCGGCGGCGAAGGCGTTCCAGGCCACGCCCGACCCCGTGCCGAACAGCACCGAGATGTCGGCGCTCTGGCGCGGCAGATAGGCGTTGTAGAGGTTGCCTATCGTCTGGATGCCCGTGACCGGCATGTCGCGGCTCAACGGCCCCAGGTCGCGGCCAGCCTGGATGTCGAGCCGGCCCGGCCCGGCCAGCTGGATCAGGCCCGGCGTGACGAGGATACCGCCGCTCTGGTTCAGGATCAGCGGCAGGTCGATGATGTCGCGCCCGGCGATAATGCTGGTCACGTCGCCGTCGTTCAGGTTCTGGCCCAGGAACAGCAGATTGACGATGTCGCGGCCGGCGCGGATCTGCGCCGGTTTGGGCAACTGGAGAAGCATGTTCTGAAGATTGCGATTCAGGGCGGACTGGCTTGCGTTGGGACCGTCGATGATGTCCCCGGTCAGGCTGTAGATCCGTACCGGATCGGGATCGTCGGCATGAAGCAGGCCATCGATATCCGCGAGCGATGAAGCCGGTAACGCAGTGGGCGGAGGGATGACGTCACTGAAAGACGACAGGGGATTGAGGATCGACGGATATTTCGATGGCTTGTTTTCCGACAGGCCGAAGGCTCGGACCGTACCGGTGTTCGTCAATCGGATATCGCCGTCGGCAAGCAGGCTGAGCTGCCCGGTCGCCGAGGGATAGAGCAGGCCGCCGGAGAAGACACTGATGCCGCCGTTTAGCGCGTTCATCTCCAATGTGGCCGGCAGGAGAACGTTCAGGTTGTAGCCGCTGCCGGTATAGGCCCCGAAAAAAGCGCCCGGTGCGTTCAACGTATCGAAGCCGATATCGCCGGTCACGCTGGTGAGCCGCAGGGACGAAGCGGTGGTGTAGGGCGTCAGCGAGGTCGAGAACAGGAGGCCCCTGACGTCGCCAGGGTTTTGCACGCGACCAATATCGAGGTCGCCGCGCGCCGTCACCTGGACCTGCGCGTCCTGGACGCCCAGGATCGTCGACACTGGACCCGTGACTCCCAATGTGGTCACCGGTTTGTAGGTGAAGGATGGGCCGACGCCGCCGCCGGCGTCGATGCGGCCGGTCCCCTTGGCGACGAAATAGCTGCCGCCCAGGATGTCGCCGCCCGCCTCGACCAGCAGATCGCCGCCGCCAACCGTGTTGACGGTCCGGTTCAGACGGTCGCCCGAGCCGGTCAGATACCAGGTGGTCGGCAGCGAAACCGACAGCTCGCGAATGTCGCCGCCCGCCAGCACCGCTCATTGATCCAGAGATCGAACTGCACCTGGTAGATCCGGTCGGACGTCGCCGAATTCCTGGCCAGGGCCTCTTTCAGCGCCTGGCGAACCGCGTGGCCGTACCGGCTGAAATCCGGCCGATCCTCGCTGCCCGGCGCGACCTCCACATAGAGGGTGTCCAGCGCCAGGGCGCCCGATCTCTCGGACGACGGGCGCTCGGCAAACGCCTCTGGAGCGTCCGCGCTTCGCTCGATCGGCACGAGGGTGATGTCCAGCGGGCCCGTATAGCGCACCGTCAGATCCGACCCTTCCAGCAGCATGCGCAGCGCCGTCTCCGGTTTGAACACGCCCACGACCCTTTGCGAGCGACGCCCCTCGGCCAGGCGACTGTCGTAGATCAACTGTGCGCCGGTTACGACGCTGTAGGCTTCCAACGCCGGCCGCAGCGGCTGGCTTGGAATGTTGAACAGCCGCGCGACGTTGGATGAAACGGGTCGGTCGGAATCGACCGCCTTGGCCCCCGCGTCGAACGCCAGCAGCACGGCGACGACGGCGGACGCCGCCGCGCCAATGAATCGCGACCGCCTCCACGACCGTTCTCGACCGTTATGCCCGCCGCGAGTCAAAACCACACGGTCCCCACGCCTGCCGACACGCCTTAAGCTCCGAACGATCCGGCGACACGCGCGCGCCGCCTATGCCACGAAGCCACGAGCAACGCACCGACTGAATAGATGAACCGTGCCGCTCCATCCACGACAAGGCCCACGACGCCCTCTCCGACGTTGACGTCACCCTGTCGCTTTGCCGGCTCATCAGGGATCGATCGACCGATGTTTGGCAACGCTTCGTCCGCTTCTCGAAAAAGGCCAGCGTCGACCAGTTCATCAAGGCCGAGGACGGTTTTGTCCTGACCGAGTTTTTCGGCAACGAAGCTTACCATCGTCCCGTCGCGCTGCTCGGTCCCGAGCCCCGCAACATCAAGAACGGGCGGTTCTGCATCGGCCTGTCGATCGACCCGGAACAATGGGCCGCGATGAGCGACGACGATATTCGCGCCGAAGGTCGTGGGTCGCCGACGCCTAACCTCCCCCAATATCTAGCAGGCGAGGGCCCATGCCGCGTCGAACGATCGCCAGTCATCGACGCGGCCGCCTCCACACATAAAGGGTATTGAATTTCGAATTTAAGTGGACGATCGTTGAACACCATGAATGATCATGATCACCGCACGCAGCTCTGAAATACCGCATCAGTTACCAACCCCAATAAAGAGCGCCATCCGGGAAACTTATACATAAATCAATAACTTAAACTCTTATAATTATTGATCCATAATCACCCGTCCGGCGACCCGACGCCGTCGCGGCCCGACATCGAGATGACCAAGCAGATCGTCGAGGCCGGCAAGGCGCTGAAGATCAATGTCCACGACCACCTGGTGGTCGGCCGCGACGGCGTGGCCAGCTTCAAAGCCCTGAACCTGTTCTGAAGCGGCCTCTTCCCGATTTCGCCTCGCCGCCTATAGTCGAACCACAGCCGGGGGGCTTTTTGGAGGATTGCGATGCATCGGCGTCTTCTCCTGGCCTCGGCCCTGGGTCTTCTGATCCCCGGCGTCGGCCTGGCTCAATCGGGCGGACAACATGACAGGCCCGGCGGAGGGCAAGGCGGCGGCGGCCGTCCTCCAGGACAAGGTGGCGGACCGGGCGGAGGATCGGGCGGCGGCCGCCCGCCTTCGGGATCGGGTCCGCCTCCCAGGCCGAATCCCGGCGGAGGCCCGGGGCACGGCCCCGGTCCAGGCCCCGGCGGACCGCCGCCCAGGCCCACGCCCAGGCCCCCGCCACGTCCGCCCTCGGGCGGTCACCGCCCGCCGCCCGGCCCGCGCCCGCCGCCGCCCATGGGCCCGCACCGCCCCGGCGCCGGCCGTCCGCCCGGCTTCCGCCCGATCCATGGACCCAGCTGGCGCTATCCGCCGGGCTATCGCTATCGGCGCTGGACCATCGGGGTGGTGCTGCCGTCGCTGTTCCTGGCGCCGAGCTACTACTACGAGGACTATTGGCGCATGGGGCTGGAGGGGCCGCCCTGGGGCTATCGCTGGGTGCGCTACGGACCCGACCTGCTGCTGGTCGAGACCCGCACCGGACGGATCGAGGACGTGATCTACGGGGCGTTCTACTAGCGTCGCCGCGGCGAACACTTGCCCCCTACGGACCGCTTCGCGGTCGTCTTCCCCCACAGGGGGAAGAGGCGCGTTGTGCGGCGTCCTCCGCCCCCTATGGGGGCGGACAGACCGCGAAGCGGTCAGGTGGGGGCAAGTGCGTCGTCGCGCCTTGACCCCGCTCCGCCGATCCCCGAGCGTGGCCGTCGCACCCTTCGCGTCGGAGCCCAGATGTCCCGCCTGCTGACCATCCTCCTCGGCTCCGCCGCCCTGCTCGCCACCAGCGCCCACGCGGCCGACACGCCAGTCTCCAAACAAGACAGGGCCCTGCACGAAAGCGTGCTGACCCTCGACACCCACCTCGACACGCCCGAACACTTCGCCCGCAAGGGCTGGAGCATGGTCGACCGTCACGACGTCAAGGTGGACGGCACCCAGGTCGACCTGCCGCGGATGAACGCCGGCGGCCTGGATGGCGGGTTCTTCGCCATCTACACGGCCCAAGGCGCCCTGACCGCCGAGGGCTATCGCTTCGCCCGCGACTTCGCCCTGGAACGCGCCACCGAGATCCGCGAGATGGTCGCGGCGCACCCCGACAAGTTCGAGCTGGCCTACACCGCCGACGACGCCGCGAGGATCAACAAGGCCGGCAAGAAGTTCGTCTTCCAGAGCATCGAGAACAGCTGGCCGATGGGTGAGGACCTCACCCTGATGCAGACCTTCTACGCCACCGGCGTGCGCCTGGCCGGGCCGGTGCATTTCAGAAACAACCAGTTCGCCGACAGCTCGACCGACAAGCCGATCTGGCACGGCTTCTCGCCGCTGGGCCTGCGCTGGCTGGCCGAGGCCAACCGGCTGGGCATTGTGATCGACGTCAGCCACGCTTCCGATGACGTGGTCGACCAGGCCGTGGCCCTGTCGAAGGTCCCAATCATCGCCTCGCACTCCGGCGCCAAGGCGATCTACGACCACCCGCGCAATCTCGACGACGGCCGGCTGAAGAAGATCGCCGACGCCGGCGGGGTGATCTGCATCAACTCGGTCTATCTGAAGGACACGCCCACCAGCCCCGAACGCAAGGCCGCGTTCCAGGCCTTGGGCAAGGTTCCCGACAGCGAGACGGCGAGTGAAGCCGAGATCGTCGCCTTCCTGAAAAAGAAGGCCGAGATCGACGCCAAGTACCCGCCGGTCCGCGCCAGCTTCGAGGACTTCATGGCCAGCCTGCTGCACACCCTCAAGGTGGTCGGGCCCGAACACGTGGGCGTCGGCGCCGACTGGGACGGCGGCGGCGGGGTGATCGGCTTCGAGGACGTGGCCGACCTGCCCAAGGTCACCGCCCGCTTGAAGGCGGCCGGCTACACCGACGCCGACGTGGCGGCGATCTGGGGCGGCAACGTGCTGCGCGTGGTGCGTCAGGCCCAGGACTACGCGGCCAAGCAAACCGCCGCGAAGTAGGACGCACTTTCGAATAACGTCGTTCTCGGATAGCCTCTCCCGGCGTCGCTGGGAGGGGTTTCCACATGATCCGTGTCGCGTCCTGGGCCAGCCCCATCCTGCTTGGCATGGCCACCCTGCTCTGGCTGGCCGCTCCGACGACTGCTTCGGCCGCCAGCTTCGACTGCGCCAAGGCGGGCACGCCGACCGAAAAGGCGATCTGCGGCGACCCGGCGGTCTCGAAGCTGGACGACCAGGTGGCCACCGCCTTCAAGTCCGCCCAGAGCCTGTGGCCGGCCGGAAACTGGGCGAGCTATATCCGCACCGAACAACGGCAATGGCTGAAGGACCGCAACGCCATCTGCAAGGCCGACGTCGCCTGCCTGAAGCAGGACTACACGCGACGCCTGAGCTTCCTGACCCATCCCGGCCTGAAATGGATGGGCCGCTACGTCGCCGGGCGCTGCCCCAGCGACGGGGTCTATCTGGACGTGGCCCAGAACTATCCCGACGTCGGGATCGGGGTCGAGCTCTACCTCTGCCCCGATCCGAAGGGGAACATGTTGCTGCAGGCCGACGGGGTGGTCGACGCCTCGGGCAGGCTGAGCTTCGAGGACGCCGGCTGCCCGCGCACCCTGACCTTCACTCAGGACACGGCGACCCTGTCCGCGCCCAAGACCGAGCGCTGCGCCCTGGGGACCGACGAGACCGTCTTCCGCCGCGATCCGGCCAAGTCGCCCTATCTGTCGGAGTAGACTCCCATGACCCTTTTTGGGACCCGTCTTGTCGCCGTCCTCGCCGGCCTGTTGCTGATCGTGCTGGCATCGCCCGCGAGCGCCGCCAGCTTCGACTGCGCCAAGGCCCGCTCCAAGGTCGAGAAACTGATCTGCAAGGACCCGCAGCTGTCGCGCCAGGACGAGGACCTGGCCAAGGCCTATGCGGAAGCTCAGAAGCTCTGGGACGGTCAGATCGCCGCCTATGTGAAGCTGACCCAGCGCGGCTGGGTGGGCTCCCGGGCCTTGGAGACGCCTGGCATGAGCGGGGGCGGAATCCTTTGCGAAGACGACGAGACGGCCCTGCCCTGCCTGCGGACCATCCACGCCGACCGCATCGCGGTGCTGAGAAACCCGGGCTTTCGGCTGAGCGGGATCTATGCGCGCGGCCAGGATTTCCTGCGTATCAAGGCCACGCCGACCGGCCTGGACTTCGCCTACCAGCTAGCCGACGCCAAGGCGAGCCAGGGCTTCACCGACGACACCGCCCCGGTGAAGGTCGCGGTCGGTCAGGATGTGGTGAGCTTTCCGCTGACCGGGACGGGGCCAGACGCCTGCCGGCTGGACGCGGCGTTCACGGCCGACACGGTCGTGCTGACCCAGAGAGGCCCCTGCGGCGGCGCGAAGCTGGGCGGCTGGTGGAAGCGCGACCAGACGCGGGATCCGGAAGCGGAACTCTTCTGATCCCGCTCATCCCGGCGAATGCCGGGACCCAGATGGAATATCGGTGAGGCGGACGCCAGCAGCGCTGAGCTCCTCCAATCAGCCATCCAGCCTTAGGATTTGGGTCCCGGCATTCGCCGGGATGAGCGGATCAAAAATGCAGACTCAGGAACGCGCGCGCCTCTGCCAAGCATCCCAGAACCGCCACCCCATCAGCACCGTCAGGATCGCCGCATAGACTAGCGGCGGCCGGTGGTCGGCCTTCACCAGCAGGTAGTAGTGGGCCACGCCCAGCGGCACGATCAGGTAGATCAGCCAGTGGATCCGCTGCCAGGTCGCCCGGCCCAGGCGCCGGATCATGCCGTTGGTCGAGGTCACCGCCAGCGGGATCAGCAGGGCGAAGGCCAGCATGCCCAGGGTGATGAAGGGCCGCTTGAGGATGTCCTTCCACAGCTGGCCCCAGTCGAAGAACAGGTCGACGCCGATATAGGTCAGCAGGTGCAGGCAGATATAGGCGAAGGCGAACAGGCCGATCGTGCGCCGGAAGCGGACCAGGCGGGGCTTCTTCAGGATCCGCGCGGCCGGGGTCACGGCCAGGCCGACCAGCAGCAGGCGCAGGCCCCAGACGCCGATCTGGCGGATCAGGGCCTCGATCGGATTAGCTCCCAGGTCGCCGCTAAACGCCCGCCAGGCCAGCCAGACCAGCGGCGCGAAACAGGCCAGCCAGACGGCGGCGTAGACCAGGTTGTCCTGGGCCTTGGAGGGGCGCTTGGCCTTGGCCGCCCGCTTGACCGACGCGTCCATCAGAAGTTCCGCTTCAGGTCCATGCCGCGATAGAGGTCGGCGACATACTGGCCATAGCCGTTGAACGGCAGGGTCTCGCGGCGGCGGAACTCGCCGATCCGGCGCTCGGTGGCTTGGGACCAGCGGGGGTGATCGACGGCCGGATTGACGTTGGAATAGAAGCCGTATTCACGCGGGGCCAGCACGTTCCAGGCGGTGGCCGGCATGCGCTCGACCAGGCTGATCCTGACGATCGACTTGATGCCCTTGAAGCCGTACTTCCACGGCACCACCAGCCGCAGCGGCGCGCCGTTCTGGTTGGGCAGGACATCGCCATACAGGCCCACGGCCAGGATCGTCAGCGGGTGGGTCGCCTCGTCGATCCGCAGGCCCTCGCGATAGGGCCACTGCAGAGTGTCCCAGCGCTGGCCCGGCATTTCGGACGGCCGCATCAGGGTCTCGAAGGCCACGAACTTGGCCTTGGACGTCGGCTTGACCTGAGTCAGCAGGTCCTTGAGCGGAAAGCCCACCCAGGGGATCACCATCGACCAGCCCTCGACGCAGCGCATGCGATAGATGCGCTCTTCCAGCTTGTTGGCCTTGATCAGGTCGTCGATCGCGAAACTGGCCGGCTTCTCGCATTCGCCGTCGACGCGGATCGTCCAGGGCCGGGTCTTCAGCGAGCCGGCGTTCTCGGACGGATCCTCCTTGTTGACCCCGAATTCGTAGAAGTTGTTGTAGCTGGTGATGTCCTTCTTGGGGGTCGGCGTCTCGGTGGTGGAGAAGCCGGGGCTGTAGGCCAGGCCCCGCGCGCTGGCCGCGCCGGCCGCCGCCAGCAGGCCAAGCCCCGCCGCGCCGCCGATGAACTCGCGCCGTCGCAGATAGAGGCTCCGATCGGTGACATCGTTGTCGGTCAGGTCGGGGGCGTGGCGGATCAGCATGGGCGGGCTCCGGGGAGGCTACCCTGGAAGATACGTGCTGGCCGGGGGAATGGTTACAGGGGATCGTGGAAATCGACACTTGCCCCCACCTGACCGCTTCGCGGTCTGTCCGCCCCCATAGGGGCGGAGGCTCGAACCTCGCGGCCTCTTCCCCCTACGGGGGAAGACGATCGCGAAGCGATCCGTAGGGGGCAAGTGCGTGAGCCGCTAACCTCTAACCACAGCCTCGAACGCCCGCCGCGCCTCGACCTTCGCCTTGGCCAGCTTCCCCTTCAGCGACTTGAACGCCCGCACCCCGCCGGCCCGCGCCAGCAAGGCCCGGAACGCCTTGGGTTCGGTGTCCGGGTCATGCCCGTC
Organism: Caulobacter soli; assembly: GCF_011045195.1. GTDB lineage: Bacteria > Pseudomonadota > Alphaproteobacteria > Caulobacterales > Caulobacteraceae > Caulobacter > Caulobacter soli. The sequence goes on from NZ_CP049199.1 coordinate 4,111,415, forward strand.
CTCCAGCGCCACCTTGAGCAACTGCGACAAGTCCTGCTCCAGCCGCCAAGCGGCCTCCAGCGCCGCCAAGGCCGCCGCGTCGCCCAGGCCGGCGCGCCCCAACGCCGCCAGCGCCTCGCCGGTGTTCTGCGCCAGCGGTCCGCCATCGGCCGCGTGGACCAGCTGCAGGAACTGGGCGGCGAACTCGATGTCGACCAGGCCGCCGGGAGTCAGCTTCAGGTCCCAGTCACCCTTGCCCGGCCGCTCGTCCTCCATCAGCTGGCGCATCTCCAGCACGTCGACGGCGGTCTTCTTCGGGTCGCGCGCCCGGCGCAGGGCCGCGGCGATCGCGCCCTCGGCCCGGGCCTGGAAGTCCGGCGACGAGGCCCAGATCACCCGCGCCCGGGTCAGGGCCAGCAGTTCCCAGGTCTCGGCCTCGCGCTCGTAATAGTCCTCGAAGGCCGCGAAGCTGACCGCCACCGGCCCCTTCGTGCCCGAAGGCCGCAGCTTCAGATCCACCTCGTACAGCGTGCCCTCGCCGGTCGGCGCCGACAGGGCCGAGGTCAAGCGCTGGGTGAAGCGGGCGTAGAAGCTTTCCGCGCCCCAGGCCTTGATCGAAGACATCCCGGCCGGATCATCGGCCGCGTAAAGCGTCATCAGATCCAGGTCGGACTTGGCGGTCATCTCGCGCGAGCCGGCCTTGCCCAGGGCGACCACCGCCACCTGGCCCGGGAACGCCCCGCCCAGCCGGTCGACCTCGGCCAGGGCGGCGGGGGCAAGACCGCCGACGATCAGGTCGGCCAGGTCGGCGAAGGCCGCGCCGGCGTCGCGCGCGCCGGCCGTGCCGCTGATCACCCGCACGCCGATCCGGAAGGTCTGGTCGCGGAACAGCCGCCGGGCGGCGTCCATCGCGCCCTCGAAATCGGCCGGGTCCCACGGCGCGTCCCGGGGCACCTCCATCGGACCGAAGAAGGCCGGGTCCAACAGGGCGTCCAAAGCCGTGGGCCGCCGCGCCAGGGTGCTGGCCAGGCGCGGGGCGAAGGCCATGACCTCGACGATCAGCTCGAACAAGCGCGGCTGGGCCAGGAACAGCGACTGGATCTGCACGCCGCTGCTCAGGGACGAGAAGAAGTCGCCGAACCGGTTGAAGGCGTCGTCCGGGGCGCCGGTGGCGTTGGCGGCGTCCAGCAGGCGCGGGGCCAGGCGGGTGAACAGCTCGCGCCCCCGCTCGGTGCGGGTGGCGGCGATGTGGCCGTGGTGCCAGCCCCGGATCGTGGCGGCCACGCGCTCGGGGTGCGAGAACCCCATGCGTTTCAGCGTGGCCAGAGTCTCCGGATCGTCCTCGACGCCGGTGAACACCAGGCTGCCGAACCGCGACGACAGCTCTTCCTCGCCCTTGAACAGCGCGCCGTAACGGCGGTTCACGCCCTTGAGGATTTGGCCGACCACGGCGTCGAAACTGCGCAGCGCACCATGCCCCCACAGGGCCGCCACCTTCTTGCGGTCGGCGTCGGACTCCGGAAGCTTGTGGGTCTGGTCGTCGGCGATCATCTGGGCCCGGTGTTCCAGGGCGCGCAGGTCGCGATAGGCCTTGATCAGATAGTCGCGGTCCTCGGGCGTCACGTGGCCCGCCTCCGACAGGGCGGCCAGGGCGTCCAGCGTGCGCGGGCTGCGCAGGTCCGGATGACGGCCGCCCAGGATCAGCTGCTGGGTCTGGACGAAGAACTCGATCTCGCGGATGCCGCCGCGCCCCAGTTTCATATCCGCGCCCTTGGCGGTCAGCCGGTCGTCCACCTTGTAGGCGTGGATCTGGCGCTTGATCGAATGGATATCGGCGATGGCGGCGAAGTCGAGGTTCTTGCGCCAGATGAACGGCTGCAGTTCGGCCAGGAACGCCTCGCCGCGCGCGAAGTCGCCCGCGCAGATCCGCGCCTTGATATGGGCCGCCCGCTCCCAGTTCTGGCCGACGCTCTCGTAGTAATCGAGCGCCGCGTCGATGGGCATGGCCGGCGGGGTCGAGGACGGGTCGGGGCGCAGGCGCAGGTCGATGCGGAACACGTAGCCATCGGCCGTGCGCTCGGCCAGTAGCCGGCCCAGGTGGTTGGCGATCCGCACCGCCACGCCCTGCGGCTCGACGCCCTCGGCCACCGGCAGGGTCTCGGGCGCGTAGAAGATCGAAAAATCGATGTCGCTGGAATAGTTGAGCTCGAAGGCCCCGTGTTTGCCCATGGCGATGCAGAACAGGCCCGGCGCCGGGCCGTCCGGCCCCGCGCCGACATGGGTCAGGGCGCCCCGCGCCACCTCCAGCCGCACGGCCTGGGCCAGAGAGGCATGCAGGGTGGCGTCGGCGAAGCGGGTCAGGGCGCCCGTCACCGCGTCCAGGTCCCAGACCCCGCCCAGGTCGCACAGGGCGGTCAGCAGGTGCAGGTCGGCCTTCAGCTCACGCATCGCGTGGCGGGCGGTCTCGAAGTCGGGCTCCGCCCCCACGGCCTCCGCCTCGGCCAGGATCCGGGCCAGCCGCGCCTCGGGATCGCCGTCCAGGATCGAGGGCAATCGCTTGCCATCGCGCCGCGCCAGGCCGGTCAGGTAGGGCGAGGCGGCGAACACCGGCGCCAGGGCGGGCCAGGCGGCCTCGACCAGGGGCGCGGCCTCGCCGACCCGCCGGGTGATCGTCTCGTGCGCGCGCTCGGCGGCCTTGGGATCGACCACGGGGCCGCAGGGGGTGAGGCGTTCGAGCAGGCGAGTCATGGCGGGCACTGTGGCGCGGGAGCGCGATCAGGTCATCCCGTCTCGTGAGGCGCTCGCAGCCGCTTGACAGCCCATGTTACAGGCGTAATCGTTGGCGTTGGAGACCGAAACGCCATGAACATCACCCAGGCCGAAAGCCGCATCATGGACGCGCTGTGGACGCGACAGCCGTTGACGGTGGATGAGATCATGGCCGAGGTCGCCGAGGCTCAAGGCTGGGGCGAGGCGACGGTCAAGACGCTGATCAACCGCCTGCTGAAGCGCAAGGCGATCCGCTCGGACCGCATCGACGGGCGGGCCCGCTACGCCCCGATCATCCAACGCGCCGACTATGTGCAGGCCGAGAGCCAGAGCCTGCTCAACCGACTTTTCGACGGCCAGCTGACGCCGCTGGTGGCGCACTTCGCCCAGCATCGCGCCTTGTCGACCGACGAGATCAAGCAACTGAAGACTCTGATCGAGGGTCTCGAACATGATGGCTGAACTGCTGGCCCTGACCCTGTTGCGCACCCAGGCGGCGGCCGCCGCCGCGGTGCTGCTGGTCCTGCTGCTGCGCGGCCCCACCCGGGCGGTGTTCGGGGCGGGCCTGGCCTATCGCCTGTGGGCCCTGGTGCCGGTGGCGGCGATCGCCACAGTGTTCCCCAGCCTGTCGGAGACCCTGGGCTCGGGCGTCCCGCCGCCCCTGATGGGCGAAGAGCGCGCCGTGCTGCTGATGGCCGCCTGGATGGTTGGCTGCGTGGCCCTGGCCACGGTCATCGTGCTGCAGGAACGCGCCTTCCGGGCCCGAGCCGAGGCCGGCCGGGCCGGTCCGGCGGTCATGGGCGTCTTCTGGCCCCGCGTCGTGCTGCCCGCCGACTTCACCACGCGCTTCGATGAAGCCGCGCGCAAGATCGTCGACCTGCACGAACGCGCCCACATCAAGCGCGGCGACCCGATCGCCAACCTGGTCATCGCTGGCATCCAGGTCCTGGGCTGGTGCAACCCCGTGATCCACCTTGGCGCCCTGTGCGCGCGGCTGGACCAGGAAATGGCCTGCGACGCCACGGTGCTGAGCCTGCGCCCCAACCTGCGGCGCACCTATGCCGAGGCCCTGGTCGAGGCGCACACCCGCCGGACCGGCTCGCCCCTGGCCTGCTTCTTCGCGGCCCATCCGCTGCTGATGCGGGTCAAGCTGCTGGCCCGGCCCGAGCCCAGCTATCGCCGCCAGACCGCCGGCGCCGCCGCCATCGCCCTGATGGCCGTGATCACCGCCCTGGGCGTCTGGACGGTCACGCCGCGCGGTCCCCTGCCCAACCAGGAGATCTCCTGGCCTGGCCGGTTCGTCGGCGACGGTCCGGTCGACGGCATCACCCTGCCCAACCTGCACCGCTGATCCCAGCGGGCGACCATCGCCTGGCGTCCATGGCTTGACGATTCGGATTACGTCTGTAACTTTTTAAATCTACAGACGTAATCACGAGGCGCGATCATGACCTTCGTTCTCAGGATGCCGCAACCGCGCGGCGCCAGGATGCGTCGTCGATCCTTGGCGGAAAAGGCCTTCGACCTCAGCGTCATGGCCCTGGTCGCCTTCGCCGTCGGGCTGATGGTGATGTTCACCGTCCAGTACGAGCTGAAGGTCGAGCCCAAGCCGCCGGCCAGCGGCGCGCGGCTGGCCGCCGCCAAGTCGATGGGTCGCGTGCGCTGGGCCAGCGTCAAGCCGCGCCTGATCGCCCGCCTGGCCCAGCCGCATTCGCTGGAGCTGGGCCAGGTCTGGGCGCGCCGCGACGGCCGGGTCTGCGGCCTGGTCAACGGCTGGGGCAGTTTCGGCGGCCTGACCGGCATGACCCGCTTCTACGCCCAGGGCGACGAGCCGGTGTTCAAACAGGACGGCCGGCCCGGCTTCGAGGAGGAATGGTGGGCCTGCAAGCGCGACCGCTACGTGGTCATCCGCGAAGGCTCCGACGAGACCGGGTTCTGCCCGACGAGGCTGGGGCGGGAGCGGTGTTTCGACGTGGCGTATGGGCGTTGAACACTTGCCCCCTACGGACCGCTTCGCGGTCGTCTTCCCCCGGAGGGGGAAGAGCGCTCCGCCCCCTATGGGGGCGGACAGGCGACAAAGTCGCCAGGTGGGGGCAAGTGGGTGAGCCGCGGCCCCCTACTCCACCCGCGGCAGCAACAACGCCACCCGCAGGCCCGGCCCGAAGCCACCGTACTCGCCCGGCCCCTCGGCCAGCTCCAGCCGCCCGCCATGCGACGCCGCCACGGCCTGGACCAGCGACAGGCCCAGACCCGCCCCCGGCTCGCTGCGGCTGTTCTCCAGTCGCACGAAGCGCTGAACCACCCGGGCGCGGTCGGCCTCGGGCACGCCAGGGCCGGTGTCGGTGACCGAGAACTCCAGCTCGCCCGAAGACGTCCGCCGGGCCCGCAGCATCACCGCCCCGCCCTCGGGCGTATATTTGATGGCGTTGTCGAGAATGTTGGCCAGGGCCTGGGCGATGAACTCGCGATTGCCCCGGATGCTGAGCGCCGGAACGATCTCGGCCTTGAAGTCCAGGCCCTTGTCCTCGCAGCTGGCCTCGTAGAGCTCGGCCATGTCGGAGGCCAGTTCGCTGGCGTCGAACGTCTCCTGGTTCGGCGCCTCGCCGGCCGCCTGCAGCCGGGCGATGGCCAGCACCGCGTTGAAGGTCTTGAGCACGCCGTCGGCGTCGATCAGCGCCGTCTCCAGGGCCGCCATCGGGTCGCCCTTGCCGTTCTCGGCGTCGATCAGGGCCACTTCCATGCGCGCGCGCAGGCGGGTCAGGGGCGAGCGCAGGTCGTGGGCGATGGCGTCGCCGGCGTGGCGCAGGCCGCCCATCAGCCGCTCGATCCGGTCGAGCATGTCGTTGAGGCCCTCGGCCAGCTCGTCATACTCGTCGCGGGTGCCGCGCACCCGGGCCCGGGCGTGCAGGTCGCCGGCCCGCACCGCGTTCACGACGTCGACCAGCCCCTGCATGCTGCGCGAGACGTTGCGGCTGATCAGCACCCCGCCGGCCAGGCCCAGGATGATGACCAGCGCCCCGGCCCCGCGCAGGGCCCGGACGATCTTCATTACATAGCCTTCGGACTCCTGGACGTCGGCCCCGACGAACAGGGCCTCGCCACCGGTCAGGCGTTCCTGCACGCCCCGCGCCGCGCGCTTGACCTCGGCGCCGTCGATGTCGGTCTCGGTGAGCTTGAAGGTCTCCCAGGTCGGGCCGGGACCGGTGAAGTCGTCGATCGGCGACTCCTCGATCGAGCCGGAGATGCGTTTGCCGTCCTTGTCGAGCAGCAGATACAGGAACGGCCGCTCGCCGGTGGCGCGCTCGACGATGGTCTGGTTCAGGGCGTTGACCCCGCCCACCCGATAGGCGGCCTCCAGGCTCTCCATCTCGCGGGTGATGTCGGCGTCGGCGCGCCGGTTCACCTCGCCGGCGGTGGCGATGTAGATATAGCCCAGGAACGCGCTGGCGGCCGCCGCGAACAGGGCCAGGAACAGTAGGGTCAGCCGGAACGGCGTCGATCGGATCAGGCGCGGCAGGCGCATGGGCTAGCGAAACTCTTCAAGGACGGCGGACGGAAACCCGCCGCGCTTAGATGACCGTCCGCGACCGGCGCGGGCAAGTGAAGCAATTTTCACCCGGACCGCGCGGACGTGACGCCGCCTACGGATCGAGCCGGTAGCCCGCCCCGCGCACGGTCTGCAGCATGGCGCGGTCGAAGCCCTTGTCGATCTTCGAGCGCAGGCGGGAGATGTGCACGTCGATGACGTTGGTCTGCGGGTCGAAGTGGTATTCCCACACCTTCTCCAGCAGCATGGTGCGGGTCACCGACTGGCCGGCGTGGCGCATCATGAATTCCAGCAGCTGGAACTCGCGGGGCTGGAGATCGATCTCCTTGCCCTGGCGATGGACCGTGCGGTTGATCAGGTTCATCTCGAGTTCGCCGACCTTCAGGGTCGTGGCCACCGCGCCGGTCTCGCGACGGCGCGACAGGGCGTCGACCCGGGCCATCAGCTCGGCGAAGGCGTAGGGCTTGACCAGATAGTCGTCGGCCCCGGCCCGCAGGCCCACGACGCGGTCGTTGATCTCACCCAGGGCCGAGAGGAACAGCACCGGCGTCTGGTCGCCTTCACGGCGCAGGGTCTCGACCACCTCGACGCCGTTCTTCTTGGGCATCATGCGGTCGACGATCATCACGTCGAAACCGCCCTTGCCCGCCGCGGTCAGGCCGGCCTCGCCGTCGGGCGCGTGGACGCATTCGTAACCGGCCTCGGTCAGGCCGTGGCTCATCGCCGCCGCCGCCTCGAGGTCGTCCTCGATGATCAGAATACGCATGCCAGCCAATCCCCAGATGCACGAAAGGGCGCCACCGTGCGAATCGATGACGCCCTCTATCGTGTTGTCGTCACGTCAAACCGATGGTGACGTGATCCGCGCGCGGGCGAAAGCCCCCGCGTATCGGCGTTACCCCTTACGGAGCGATCTTCAGCGGCACGATCGTCGGACGACCGGCGCGGATGATCCGCAGGTTGACGCTAGGACGCTGCAGCTTCTTGGCCGCATCGACCGCCGCGTTGACCTGGGCGGCCGAGGTGACCGGATCGCCATTGACGCTGGTCAGCACGTCGCCCTTGCGCAGGCCCTTTTCGCCGGCGTCCGAGTTGGTCTTCACGCCGTCGATCAGCACGCCCTTGACGGCCGGGTCGATGCTGTAGGTGCGGCGCGCCGCGTCGTCGATCGGCGCCAGGCTCATGCCCAGGGCTTCCGACTTCTGGATCTGCGGCTTGGTCGGCGCGTCGGCGCCGCCCTCGTCGCTATCGTCGTCGTTCAGCGCCAGTTCCTTTTCGGTCGGACGCACGCCCGACTTGATCTCGACCGTGCGAGGCTTGCCGCCGCGCAGGACCGACAGCTTCAGGGTGTCGCCCGGACGGCCCTTGGCCACTTCGCGGGTCAGTTCCGAGCCACTCTTGATCGCCACGCCGTTGACGGCGGTGATCACGTCCTCGGGCATCAGGCCGCCCTTCTGCGCCGGACCGCCGGCGACCAGATCGGCGACGATCGCGCCCTTGACGTCGCCCAACCCTTGCGCCTCGGCCATTTCCTTGGTGAAGGGCTGGATCTGGGCGCCGATATAGCCGCGCACCACCTTGCCGCCGGCGATCAGTTGCTTGGCGGTGTTCTCGGCCACGTCGGCGGGGATGGCGAAGCCGATGCCCACCGAGCCGCCGGTCGGCGAGAAGATCGCGGTGTTGACCCCGATCACCCGGCCGTAGATGTCGAACGACGGACCGCCCGAGTTGCCCCGGTTGATCGGCGCGTCGATCTGAATGTAGTCGACGAAGGTCGACGAGCTGTCGCCCAGGTCGCGGTTATAGGCCGAGATGATCCCGGCCGTGGCGGTGCCGCCCAGGCCGAACGGGTTGCCGATGGTGATCACCCAGTCGCCGACCCGCGGCTTGGCCTGGTTCTCGAAGTTCACATAGGGGAACGCCGCGCCCTTGGCCTTGGGGTCGACCACCTTCAGGACCGCCAGGTCGGTGCCCTCGTCGCGACCGACGATGGTGGCCTTCAGCTCGCGGCCGTCCTTCATCACGACATTGATGCCGTCGTCGTCGGCGTCGGCCACGACGTGGTTGTTGGTGACCAGATAGCCGTCGGCCGAGATGAAGAAGCCCGAACCCGAGGACTGCTGCTTGGGGCCGGGGGCCTCTTCGCCGTCATCGCCCTTCTGGCCCTTGGGCACGATGTCGAAGCCTTCCAGGCCGGGAATGCGCAGCTTCGGCGCGGCGGCGGCCTTGGAGGTCACGTCGATCTGCACCACGGCGGGCGAGACCTGCTCGAAGATGTCGGCGAAGGACATCGGCGCGCCGGGCGGGGGCGCGAACATCGGGGCGGGGTTGCCCGCCACGCCCGAGGTACGGACCACCTGGGCCGGCTCGGCGGCGCCCGCCGGACCCATGCGCATGCCCACTCCGGCAAGCGCCGCGCAGGCCACGCCCGCGCCGGCCACCGCACCGACAAAGAAACCAGACTTCCTAGCAGCCATCTTACGTCTTTCCTCACCCACGGCGCGCGGCGCCGGGTCCTTGGCTTGAGAACCTAGTTGCGCTGGCGAAAGGCGCAATGGTCTTCGAAGAGATCATGCGCCCACGCTCAAGATGGTCTTGCGGCGTCTTCGCGGCGCAATCGTGTCATTCGTCCTTCAACAACACCTGAAGACGCGCCTCCTCCACCTGAGAAAGTGTTTGAGCGTCCTCTTCGTCGGCCGTCGAGGCGGTTCGCCGACGCAGGAGCAGCACCATCAACACGCCGCCCAAAATCAGCGCAATCGCGGGCGTGGCCCAGAGCAGCGCGTTCCCCGCCGAGAACGGCGGCTTCAGCAGTACGAACTCGCCATAGCGTTCGACCAGGAACGCGCGAATCTGCTTGTCGCTGCGTCCCTGCTTCACTTGGTCACGCACGACCTGGCGCAGGTCGCCGGCCAGCGACGCCTCGGAGTCGTCGATGGACTCGTTCTGGCAGACCAGGCAGCGCACCTCGCGGAAGATCGTGCGGGCCCGGGCTTCCTGGACGGGATCGGCCAGGCGCTCGGCCGGGTCGGCGGCGGCGCCGGCCATGCAGGCGATCGCGGCCAGGGCGATCAGGAGCCGCTTCACGCCGCCTTCTCCACCTTGCGCGCCACGCCAAAACGCAGGCGGCGGTCCGACAGCGACACCAGCCCGCCGATCGCCATGATCAGCGGTCCCAGGAAGATCAGCCGCACCCACGGATTGACGAAGGCCCGCACCAGCCAGGCCGGCTGGCCGCCCTCGCCCGCCCGGCGCTCGCCCAGCACCACGTAGAGATCGTCCAGCACCTTGGGGCAGATCGCCACTTCCGAGGTGGTCTGCTTGCCGGTGGGATAGAAGCGGCGCTCGGGCTTGGCCTCGCACACCGGCGCGCCGGCCTTGGTGATCCGCACGATCCCACGCTCGGCGATGTAGTTGCCGCCCTCGGCCGTGCCGACGTCGGTCAGGGTCAGCTCATAGGCGCCCAGCTTCAGCTGGCCGCCGAGGCTCAGGGCCTGGGCCGCCTCGACCCGCCAGGTGGTCTCGAACGAGGCGCCCAGCACGAAGATCCCGAGGCCGGCGTGAGCCAGGGTGGTGCCCCAGGCGCCGCGCGGCAGGCCCGTCACGCGGCGGCGGACCTCGGCCCAGGGGGCGCGGAAAGCCTTGACCCGCTCGGCCAGTTCCAGCACCGCGCCGCCGATCAGCCAGAAGCCGACGACGAGACCGCCGCTGGCCAGGGCGCTGCGCGGGGCGACAACGGCGAAGGCGACCAGGCCCAGGATCGCGGCCAGCGCCAGGGCCAGCCACAGGCGGCGGACCACCAGGCGCGCGTCACCGCGCTTCCAGGCCAGCAGCGGCCCGGCCGGCAGCACGGCCATGGCCAGGATCATCAAAGGAACAAAAGTTAGATTGAAGAAGGGCGCGCCCACCGACACCGCCTCGCCGTCCGTCGCCTCGCGGATCAGCGGGAACAGGGTGCCGACCAGCACCACCGCCGTGGCGGTCGACAGGATGATGTTGTTGAGCACGATGGCGCTCTCGCGGCTGACCGGGGCGAACAGGCCGCCGGCGTTCAGGCTGGGCGCGCGGATCGCGAACAGCACGAAGCCCGCCCCGGCCGCTATGCCCATGATGGTCAGCAGCAGGACGCCGCGCGTGGGATCGACGGCGAAGGCGTGGACGCTGGTCAGCACGCCCGAGCGCACCAGGAACGCGCCCAGCATCGAGAATGTGAACGCCGCCAGGCCCAGGAATACGGTCCAGCCCGGCAGGGCCCCGCGCTTTTCCAACACCACGGCCGAGTGCAGCAGGGCCGAGCCGATCAGCCAGGGCATGAAGCTGGCGTTCTCGACCGGGTCCCAGAACCACCAGCCGCCCCAGCCCAGCTCGTAATAGGCCCAGAAGGCGCCCAGGGTGATGCCGACGGTCAGGAAGCTCCAGGCCGCCAGGGTCCAGGGCCGCACCCAGCGGGCCCAGGCCGCGTCGACCCGGCCCTCGATCAGGGCGGCCATCGAGAACGAGAACACCACCGAAAAGCCGACATAGCCGCAGTAGAGGAACGGCGGATGGAAGGCCAGCGCGGGGTCCTGCAGCAGCGGGTTCAGCGACGCGCCCTCGACCGGAACGTCGAACAATCGGGCCATCGGGTTGGAGGCGAAGACCGTGTACGCCAGGAACAGCACGCCCAGCGCGCCTTGCGTCGCCACCGCATAGGCCCGCAGGCGCGGCGGCAGGGCCTCGCCGAAGCTGGCCACGGCCGCGCCGTAGCCGGTCAGCACCAGGCACCAAAGCAGCATCGAGCCCTCGTGGCTGCCCCAGGCGCCGGCCACCTTGTAGAGCATCGGCTTGGCGGTGTGGGAGTTGGCCGCGACATTGGCCACCGAGAAGTCCGACACCACGAAGGCGTGGACCAGGGCCACGAAGGTCAGGGCCGTGCAGAGAAAGGCGCCGACCGCCGCGCCGCGTCCGGCCCCGGCCAGCAGCGCCGAGCGCCGCGCGCCGCCCACCGCCGACAGGATCAGCTGCAGGGCCGACAGGACCAGGGCCAGGACAAGGGCGTAGGCGCCGAATTCGGTGATCATGACTTGGTCTTCGGGCCGTAAGCCGGCGCATCGTAGGACGGCTTGGCGCCGTCGCCGCGCCACTCGCCCTGTTCCTTCAAGGCCTTGGAGACTTCGCGCGGCATGTAGCGTTCGTCGTGCTTGGCCAGCACCTGCTTGGCGACGAAGGTCCCGGACGCGTCGAAGCTGCCCGAGGCGACGATGCCCTGGCCTTCGCGGAACAGGTCGGGCAGGTCGCCCTGATAGCGGACCAGGGCGGTGGAGCGCTGGTCGGCGACCACGAACTCGACCAGGCCGTCCGGATGCTTGACCACGCTGCCGGCCTTGACCAGCCCACCCAGCTGCACCTTGCGGCCGGCCGGCACGTGGGCGGCGGCGGCCTGGGCGGGGGTGTAGAACAACGAGATGGCGTCGCGCATGCCCCACAGCGCCAGACCCACGGCCAGGGCCACCACCGGGGCGGCGACGGCCAGGACGGTCAGGCGGCGGCGCGCCTTTCGGGACTTGGGCAGGAAACTCATGGCCGAATCTTCTGGGAGGGGGTCTGAGCGGCCTGGCGCAGGGCGGCCAGCACCTTGGGCTGATCCTTGTAGCGCGCCTGGGCCTTGGCCAGCGTCGCGTCGCGGCGAGCGGTGTCGCCCAGCACGGCGTAGGCGCGCGTCAGCTTGATCCAGCCGTCGGGATCGTCGGGATTGGCCTCGAGCTTGGCCGCCAGGCTCGCGACCATGCCCTGGATGAAGCCCTGGACATTGGAGGCTTGATCGCCTTGGGCCGCCTCGGCCGGCTGGCCGGTCGGCGCGGCCTCGGCGCGCAGGCCGCCGTCGGCCTGGACCTGGGCGATCTGGTGACCAAAGCCCATGCGGCGCGGGTCGCCCTCCGGCAGGTCGGACAGCAGGGCCTTCCAGTCGGCCAGGCCGCCCTGGACATCGCCGTCGCTGATGCGGGCCAGACCCAGATGATAGCGGGCGCTGACGTTCTTGGGATCGCGCTTGAGGGCCTCGGCGAAGGCCTTGCGGGCGTCCGTCCCGATGTCGCCCTGGCCGTCGGCCACGAAGGCTTCGCCCAGCCCGGCCCACAGGTCGGCGCGGGTCGGGGCGATGATCACGGCGCGGCGCAGGGCTTGAGCGGCGCCAGTGGCGTCGCCGGCGGCCATGCGGGCCAGGGCCAGGTTCTTCAGCGGTTCGGGATCGGCGGGACGCTGGATGGCGATCTGCTCCAGCACGGCGGCGATCTTCGCCGGCTCCAGCTGCGTCGGATCGGTGTTGCGCCACTGGGCCACGCGCTTGAGGTAGGGCTGGTCGGCCACGCCCAGCGCGCCCACCATTCCGTAGATCCCGATCGCCAGCAGCGGCGCTACGGCCGCCAGGGCCAGCACCAGCGGTCGCAGCTTGGGATTGGCGGCCGGCCACGGGGCCTGGTGATCGGCGGCGGCGATCAGGCGGCGGCCGGCCTCGGCCCGCGCGCCTTTCAGCTCGGCGTCGGCCAGCAGGCCCCGCTCGGCCAGGTCGTCGATCTCGGACAGTTGCCGCCGGTGCACGGCCAGGCTGGCGTCGTCGCCCACACCCACGGACGCGCGCGCGGCCCCGCGCAGCATCAGGGCGGCGACGACGGCCGACAATCCCGCCGCGGCGATCCAGAAAGCGATCATGGGCGCGTGTTAGCGGGGATTGCGGACGGCCGTTAGCGAAAAAATTCCGTAAGGGGGCCCATTCCCCAACTCCGCTCATCCCGGCGAATGCCGGGACCCAGATCCCATGGCTGGGCGGCTGATTGGAAAGTCTCAGCGCCTTTGGCGTCAGCCACACCGCTATTCCAGCTGGATCCCGGCATTCGCCGGGATGAGCGGATGTATTGGGGCCCTAAGCCGCCGCCGCCATGGCCGCGGCCGCGCGGCGGCGGACGATCTCGGCGGTCTTCTCGTCGCGGCTGTAGGCGATGTAGCTGGCGGCCAGGTCGACATAGAGGCGCGCCAGGCCCTGGTCGCCGCCGTCGCCGGTGCGGACGATGTGCAGGATGTCCTCGATATACTGGTCCAGGCGCCCGTTCAGCTTCTCCAGCACCTTGGCGCGGCTGGAACCATAGCCGCTCTGCAGGGCGCAGCCGCGGACCTCGGCGATGAACACCAGAACCGCCGTCAGGCGCTTGGTCAGGATCTCGTCGGGCTCGGCCGTCAGCTGCGGCACGCCCTTGCCCTTCTTGCCGCCGAGGATCGAGATCGGCCGCAGCGGCAGGGCCGCCAGCAGTTCGTTCTCGGCCTTGTTCATGCGCCCCTCGACCGCCTGGGCGACGGCCTGCTTGTGCTTGGCGATGCGCCGGCCCCACGGACCGTCCTTGGCCAGGTTCACCGACTGCTCGAACTCGGTGATCTGCTGGGCGATCTTCTGGGCGCCCTGCGCGGCCTTGCGGCCCTCGGCCTCGCCCTTGGTCGGGTCGAAGGTCTCGATGAAGGCGATGTTCTTCTCGATGTCGGCCAGCACCCGCTCGCCGAACACGCTGACCTCGGACGAGGCCCAGAACTTGTCGTTCGGGCGTTCCATCACCGCGGAGATCACCCGCAGGATCCGCCAGTCGTCCGGCAGGTGGGCGGCCAGCATCTCGAACAGCAGGGGCCCCGCGTCGGGGCGGATGGCGCAGGCGTCCTTGTAGGCCAGCCGGGCCGAGGAGGCGCGCTCCTCGCTCATCTTGCTGACCCACTCCTGGAGCTTGGGCAGCGCCGAGCGGACGATGGCCGACAGCTCCAGGCACGAGGCCAGCTCGTCGATGTCGCAGATCGCGTCCAGCGCCTGGAAGCCGGGCTCGGCCTGGGCGCGCAGGCCCTTGGAGGCGATCTTGCAAAGCTCGTTGAAGACGTCGGGCGGACCCTGCTCCAGGTCCCACGGATTGCAGCGCGCCGCGGCTTCCTCGACCTGCCTGGGGGCCTGGGTCTTCAGGGCCACCCACAGCAGGGTCAGGGTGCGGGGCGGAAACGAGGTCTGTTCGGTGTCGCGGTTGGCGCACAGGGGCACGATCGGGGCCAGCACGCTGTTGCGGACGTAGCGGGCGGCGGTCTCGTCCTCGACCAGGCCGCGCACGGCCGCCAACGCGCCCTGCCCGCCGGCCGGACCGGACAGGGCGAGCTCGAGACTGCGCAACGCGGCGTCGGGCGCGGTTTCCACCAGCTTCCGAACCATCAGCAACTTGTTGGCGGCGACTGCTGCCATAACCCCCCACCGGACAGGCCCGATCCGGGCCGCGTCAACCATGTCTCCAACGAGGTTAAGACTTTCCGAAACCATAAGTTTTCGCGGTTCGCGGAGCAGCGTCAAACGGTCGCTGGACGCCTGCCGCCGGTGTCTGTCGAAAACCGACGAAATGCTGGGTTGAGCACCTTCTCCTCACCCGTGAAACGGGGGAGGTGGCGCGCTGCGGATACGCAGCGTGACGGAGGGGGCGTCGGGCGGCGGCTGAAATTCCAGAAGACAAATGGCACGGCTGGGACGCCCCCTCCGTCACGCCGCCTAGCGGCGCCGCGCCACCTCCCCCGCTGCGCGGGTGAGGAGAAGGATCACCCTTCCGATCTCGGCAACACCAGGGTCACCCTCAGTCCGCCCAGCGGCGAGGCGCCCAGGGTGACCGAGCCGCCGTAGGCGCGGGCCAGTTCGTCGACGATCGACAGGCCCAGGCCCGAGCCCGGGGTGTGCTCGTCCATCCGCTGGCCGCGCTTCAACGCGTCGGCCCAGCGATCCGGCGGCAGGCCCGGGCCGTCGTCGTCGACGACCAGGGTCATCTGTTCGGGCGAGCTGGCCACGGCCTCGGCGCGGACCTTGGCCTTGCACCACTTGCCGGCGTTTTCCATGACGTTGCCGGCCAGCTCCATGAAGTCCTGGCGCTCGCCCTGGAAGCACAGGTTCTCGGGGCAGCGCCAATCGATCTCGACGCCCCGTCCTTCGTTCCTGTCCTGGAAGATTCGCTCCAGGGTGACAGCCAGCTCGTCCATGATCGGCTCGACCGGGGTGCGCTCGCCCGAGGTCTGGGAGCGGGCGGCGGCGCGGGCCCGGCGCAGATGGTGGTCGACCTGCTCGCGCATGGTCTGGGCCTGGCGCTCGACAACTTCAGCGAGGGCGCCGGGCCGCTGGCCCGCCTCGGTCAGCATCACCGACAGCGGCGTCTTCAGGGCGTGAGCCAGGTTGCCGACGTGGGTGCGCTGGCGCTCGACGACCTCCTGGTTGTGAGCCAGCAGGGCGTTCAGCTCGACGGCCAGGGGCTCCAGCTCTTCGGGATAGGCCCCCTCCAGCTTCTCGGCCCGGCCACGGCGCACCGACGCCACCTCGCGCCGCAGCCGGAACATCGGCAGCAGGCCCACCCGCACCTGCACCACCACGGCGGCGATCAGGCCGCCGCCCAGGATCAGCAGGGCGAAGGCGGTGATGCGGGCGAAGCGGTCGGCGTCGGCGTCGATCGGCGAGCGGTCCTCGGCGGCGATGAACACCACCGGCCGCGGGTAACCCGGCAGGCGCGCCAGCAGGGCGGCGGCGCGCAACGGTCGGTTCTGTGGGCCCTTGAGGTCGAAATAGAGGGTCTTGCCCGGCTCGGCCATCAACCGCTCGGACTGCTCGACCGGGATCATCAGGTCGCTGTCGAACAGCGAGCGCGAGCGCTCGATCACGTTCAGCCCACCACCGCCCGGCGGCTGGTCGAAGATCGTCCAGTAGCGGCCCGAATAGGCCCGCGTGGCGCGGATGTCGGTCAGGACCGGGGCCTTCAGCACGCCGTCCTCGACCGTGGAGCCGGCATAGAGGTCGTCGGTTAGCACGGCCAGCGACTGGTCGAACCGCCGGATCGCCGCGTCGCGGAACTGGGCGGTCAGAAACACCCCCGCCACCAGCAGCACCACCAGGTTCCACACCCCGGCCAGCAGCACCAGCCGACGGACCAGCGAAGGCTTGCTGAAGTCCCACATGGTCAGCGCCCGCCCGTCGAAGCGGAGGTCGAGCCCGAACCCATTTCCGTCTCCCCGGCGAAGGCCGGGGCCCAGGTGAAACCCACGAGACGCTCCGGATGAATCTGGGTCCCGGCCTTCGCCGGGAAAACGGGGTTGATGGATGGACGCCGACGCAAGGTCAGCCTTCCGTCGCCTCGCCTTCCAGCGGCGTCAGGCGATAGCCCAGGCCGCGCACGGTCTCGATGCGGTCGCTGCCCAGCTTCTTGCGCAGGCGGCCGATGAACACCTCGATGGTGTTGCTGTCGCGGTCGAAGTCCTGGTCGTACAGATGCTCGACCAGCTCGGTGCGGCCGATCACCCGGCCCTGGTGCATCATCATGTAGTGCAGCAGGCGGTATTCCAGCGAGGTCAGGCGCAGGGGCTCGCCGTTGACGCTGGCCCGGGCCGCGCGCGGGTCCAGGCGCAGGCCGCCGCACGACAGGGTCGGCGAGGCGTGACCGGACGAGCGGCGCAGCAGGGCCCGCAGGCGGGCCAGCAGTTCCTCGGTGTGGAACGGCTTGGTCAGGTAGTCGTCGGCGCCGGCGTCGAAGCCCGCCACCTTCTCGTTCCACGAGCCGCGCGCGGTCAGGATCAGCACCGGGGTGGCGACGCTGCCGCGCCGCCAGCGCTCCAGCACCGACACGCCGTCCACCTTGGGCAGGCCCAGGTCCAGCACGACGGCGTCATAGGGCTCGGTCTCGCCCAGGAACTGGGCCTCTTCGCCGTCGGCGGCGTGGTCGACGGCGTAGCCGGCGTCGCCCAGGGCCAGCTTCAGCTGGCGCGACAGGTCCGGATCGTCTTCGACAAGCAGGATACGCATGGGGGAGCCTCTGTCTCGTGACGCTGTGAGGGGCTTAGTTGGCGCTGAGGATCTGGCCGGTCCGGGCGTCGACGATGAAGTCGATGCGGCGGCCGTCGGTCGTGGCCCAACGTACGCGATAGTTGTCGCCTTCCAGGCCGGCGTCGAGGACGCGGCCCGGCGTGCGGCGGCCGATCTGCTCGATCACCCGGCTCAGCGGCACCAGCTGGCCCGACTGCACGCCCCCACGCGCCTGGTCCTGCCGGGCGCGCCAGTCGGCGCCCAGCGAGTCCGGGCCGCGCTGCGCGGACGCCACGCCCGGGAGGGCGGCGGCGGCCAGGGCGGCGGCGAAGAGGAAATGGATCGGCTTCATGGGCTCCGGTTTAGAGCGTCGCGGCTGAATAGAGGCTGAACACGGCCGTTATGGACGGGTAGCGACGTTCTGTCACGGCCCACGCCGCCGTCCGCGCACGGACGACGGCGTCGGCGCCGCTTATTTCTTCACGACCAAGCCGCCGTGGTACGACGCCCCGGCCGGCGCCTGGGTCGACATGAAGGTCGCCGCCGCCTCCGCCGCCCCGGGTCCGGCGAACAGCCCCTTGATATCGCCGGCCAGCGTCTTGTCGCTGTTGGCGAAGTCGCCGTTGAACTGCGCGCCGGCGATCGCGCCCTTGAAGGTGAAGCCCAGGTCCGGCGTCCCGCTGCTCGGATACGCGTTCTTGGCCGTACCGGTCAGGGCGCCCGTGGCGAAGTTCACCGACATGGTCGCCTCGCCCTGGCTGGCGGCGACCCCGCCGCCCGCGAAGCGATACTGGCCAAACATCATGCCCTTGTACTCGGCCGCGCCGGTCGTGGGCATGTCGAGGGTTCGCTGGCCGACGGCGACGAAGGTTTGCTGGTCGGAGAGCAGCGGTTCCTCCCAGGAGACCAGGCTGGCGTAGTTCAGGTCCAGACCGGAAACCCGCTCCACCGCGCTGGCGAAGACGGGGGAGTTGGGAACAGCCGTGGCGGTGTTGTAGCCGACCAGTCCCTGAACGCTCCACTGGTCGCCGATGGCCTCGGCGTTTTGTCCGCCTCCGGCCTGGTTGAAGGTCACGTTGACGGGCCGCGCACCGCTCGCCTGAAGACGGCCGGTATCGTCGTAGTCGCTGGGTCCGTTGCGGGTCCAGCTGAAGCGGATGTTGCTGAACGGCGCGGTCGTCATGGCCGCGAGGCTGTCGCCGGGGGTGTCGGTGTACACCTGGCCCGGCACGTAGCCCAGGCTGGGCGTCCAGGCGTTGCGGCCCGCCACGAAGACCCCGGCCATCGAACCCAGCGCGCCGATGTTGACGTCGTAGATACCGCCCATCTCCGACGCCGTCTGGCCGTAGAAGTCGCCGCGCACATGCCCCGTCAGGGTCGTGGGCGTCATGCCTGTGTAGAAGGTCTGGTTGACCACGGCGGCGTCGAAGCCGCGAGCGGCGTTCACCGTGCCGTTAAAGGCCAGTTCGATCACCCCGAGTCCGCTCAAGGCGACCGTGTCGTCGGGCGCGTAGCGCGTGAAGCTGTCCAGGACCCCACGCACCTCGCCCGAGCCGAACAGCACCTCGACGGTGGCCCGCGCCGTGGTGCGGTAGCGCATGCCCGACTGGTTGTCGGCCATCGCGCCGATCGATTCCCCGCGATAGAGCGCGGTCCCGGTGGTGGGCGCCAGGGCGCGCGCGCCGGTCTGCACATAGGCGCGATGCTCGACGCCGGCCGAGATGATCGGATTGACGTATTCCAGGGCCTGCACCAGCGCTGGCTGGATCCAGCGGTTGTCGACGTTGATCCCCAGCCGGTAGCGGTTCAGCGTGATCCCGTTGGACCGGGTCCAGACGTCGGTCTGCAGCCAGCGGAAGTTGGTCCCGGCCAGCGCGCTGTAGGTGCCCGGGCGCGCCATCGTCGTCGTCTTGACGCCCTGGTATTCGGCGGGCGTGAAGGCGAAGTTCATCATCGCCGCGCCGTTGTCGAGATAGAACTCGTAGCTGTCGTCGCCGCCGTCGAAGCCGCCGGGCGTGAAGCTGACCAGCTCGTTGTTGCCGCCCAGCTCGATATTGTTCTGGTTGTAGGTCGCGCTGCTGGTGCTGGCGTCCCACAACAGGTTGGCCACCGAAGGCCGCAAGGTGAGCGCCGCCGCCCCGAACAGGCCGTCCGTGGTCGGCTTGCCGGCCACGAACACGCCGACCATCTTGCCCGCCGAGGTCGTCAGCGCGAAGGAGCCCCCCGCTTCGAGATCGCTCCCGGCGCCGTAGAGCTGGCCATGCACCTCGCCCGTGGCGCCAGGCAGGAACAGCGCCTTGACCGTGGTGGTGTTGAACTTGCCGCCCGAAAGCGCGCCTTCGTAGCTGAAATCGTAGCGCGTGGTTACCGGGGTGAAGTCGAGCACGATGTCCTCGACGCCGCCGCGCACGGTTCCGGCCGCGAAATCGACGTCGAGCCCGGCCCGCCCCCAGAACCGCCGGGAAGTGTCCAGGCTGCCGATCGCCTCGCCTCGGAAGCGGGCGACGCCGGTGGTGGGCGCGCCCGTGGCCAGGTCGCCCAACAGGCCGAAGACGTTGCTGGAACCGCTGCCGTTGAGCGCGCTGTTCGTCCAATAGACCGCCGTCACCCAGTCCGTGACGTCGCCGCTGAGGGCCGGCACGCCCATCGACACCGCGCCTTCCTCCAGGCTGATCAGCGCCAGGGTGCTGCGGTCGGTGCCCCATTGCAGGCTGTCCAGACCGCGAATGTAGTTGCCGCCGGTCGTGGGAAACGAACCGGTGACGAACCGAACCGAGCCCTTATAGGTCGAGGGCGCCAAGGTCTCGTCCACCGTCGCGCCGCCGGCCGAGAACCTCACTCGCACCGTCTCGTTGCCGCTGATCTTCAGCGCCCCATAAGTGGTCGCGTTGGGTGCGTCGGGGTCGCTGATCGCCAGGCTGTTGGCGTCAGCCCCGACGACCGCGCCGCCGGAGCCGCCCACTAGGCCCGCGATCGGCGAGATCAGCAGGGTGGCGAGCGGCGGCGGCGAGGTGACCACGCCGGTGTCCGGACCGCCGCCGCCGCCACCGCCGCCGCCGCCTCCACCGCCGCACGCGGTCAGGGCGCTGGCCGCCGTGCTCATCAGCAGGATCTTGACGATGGTCTTCATGAATTCCCCCAGCCGGACAGCTCTTCTTCAGAACGTCCGCGTCGCCCCGAATTCGACCTTAAGTCGAGTGTAGTCATTGATGTCAAGGTTGCTGAAGTTGCGGCTCTTCTCCGCCCCGACATAGGGGCTGAAGCCGCGCCAGCGCCAATCGCGCTTGAACAGTCGGGCGGCCAGGGCCAGCTCGACATCGCGGCGCGCCTTGTCGCTGAAGGCGCCCGGCGCGTCGTAGTCGCGGCGCTCGACCGAAGGCTCGACCCAGACGGCCAGGCCCGCCGGCAAGGTCTGGTAGAGGCCGGCCGAGGCCCGACCCAGCCAGAAGGACTCAGTGTCCGCCGCCGCATCGGCCCGATTGGCCGCCAGGGTCAGCCGCCAGAACCGCGTGGCGCTGAGGAAACGGGTGCGGTCCCATTCGGCGCTGTAGATCCAGGCGTCGCGGGCGTCGCCGACGTCGTAGTCCAGGCGCTGGGCGGCGAACGTGGCGTGGCGCTGGGACTGGCCCCAGCCCCATTGCAGGTCGGTCTGCACCCCGGCCGTCCTGGACAGCCCCTCGCCGCCGAACCAGCGCCGGTCGGCCATGACCTGGGCGTCGACCCGCACCGCGCCCAGCCAGAACTGCGGCCCCGCGCGGAAGCCCAGCGCCCCGTCGTCGAAGCTCTTGCCTTCGTTGTCGGTGAACCGGCCCCAGCCGCCGAGCGCCAGGCGGGTCGAGCCCCGCAGCGGCACGGTGCGCTCGGCCGACGCCGCGGTGCTGAGGCTGACGCCCGATGTGCGGCGCGCCTCGTCCGACAGTTCGAACGGCAGGCCGAAGATCCGCAGCTCGCGCGCGTCGGTGGCGGCGTTGACGTTGCTGTCGGGCGCGACGGCGACGTTGAAGCTGTAGCGCCAGCGGCGGCGCTCGGCGATGGTCTTCAGCCGCGCCTCGACGCGCTCGCGCACCGCCGGCGGGGGCGTCGAGGCCAGGGCCAGTCGATAGTTGTGCTCGGCGGCCCGGTCGTCGCCGGCCTCCAGGAAGGTGTCGGCCAGCTCCAGGCGCACGCGCAGCAGATTGCCGTCGCCGTCGAGCATGCGCTGGTAGAAGTCGACCGCCTTGTCGGGCTGGCCCAGCCGTCGCGCCAGGAAGGCCCGCACGAACTGAACGTCGGGGGCGCCCAGCGCCGCCGGCGGCAGCCGCTCCAGCGCCGCCTGGGCCTTGCGCCACTCGCCGCGCGACATCAGCCAGCCGACCTCGGTCCCGACCGCCTCCAGCGACACGGGCGAAGACGAGGGGGACGAGGATGGGGGAGACGCCGCCTCGACCGCCGGAACAGCGGCCTGCGCGACGCCGGCCAAACTCACGAAAGCCACGAAAATCAAGAAAACGCCCACCCCAGGACGCAATCTCTAGCGTAGCGATGCGACCGTCACAACCGTGGAAGTTGCCCTAAGCCTCACAGCGCCAACAACGCCTTTAGCTTGGCCCGGACCTCGGCCAGAACCGGCGCGGGCGCCGCGTCCTTCTTTCGGGCCCGGCGTGCGACCCAATCCAGACTCTTGACCTGATCGGCCAGGACCACGCTCGGCTCCTCGCCGGGGACGACCACTTCGAAGGGATAGCCTTTGATCCGGCTGCTCATCGGGCAACAGACCATCATGCCGCGTTTGCCGTTGTAGGCGGCGGGCGACAACACCAGAGCGGGACGATGACCGGCTTGCTCGTGCCCCGCCTGCGGATCGAATTCCAGCCAGACGATGTCGCCGGCCTCGGGCACGTAGCCTGTCATCACCAGGCTTCTTGACCGACAGCGGGACCAAAGCCCTCATCGTCCGGAAAGCTCTCTGGCCTCATGTCGGCCAGCAATTCGTCCAGAGTGTAGGTGGGCGCGCGTATGGGTTCGATCACGATGCGCCCGTTCTCCTCGCGCACCTCAACCGCCTGATCGACGCTCAGCGAGGCGGCGGCCATCACGGTGGCGGGAATGCGCACCGAGGCGCTGTTGCCCCACTTCTTGATCAGCACCTGCACGGACGCACCTCCAGCTCTGCGAACTGAAGCATCCTCTTCACGCCCGAACGTGTCAACAAATGTTGATACGCCTACCGCCGCTTGGGCGCGTACGGCCGCTTCTCGCGCCAGGTCTCCGCGAACTTTTCCAGTTCCGCGTCGGGCGTATCCGGCAGGGTCACCACCAGGCGGGCGAAGAGGTCGCCGCGGTGGCCCTTGGCGTCGGCGAGGCCGCGGCCCTTGAGGCGCAGCTTGGCGCCGCTGTTGGAACCCTTGGGGATCGACAGGGTCACCGGGCCGTCGGGCGTGGGGGCCTCGACCTTGCCGCCCAGCACCGCGTCGGGGACGGTGATCGGCAGGTCCATGACCAGGGCGCCGTTCTCGGGCCGATAGATCGGGTGCGGCTTGATGGCCAGCTCGATCAGGGCGTCGCCCTGCCCGCCCCGGCCGGGGCTGCCCTGCCCCTTCAGGCGCAGGGTCTGGCCTTCCTGGGCGCCGGTCGGGATGGTCACGTCGATGGTGCGGCCGTCGGAGAAGGCCACGCGCTTCTTGCCGCCCTTGATCGCCTCTTCCAGGTCGATGTCGAGCCGGGCGCGCACGTCCGCGCCCTTGGGCGAGAAGCCGCCGCCGGCGCCGCCCCCGCCGAAGCCGCCACGATTGCGGCCCAGGATGTCGCCGAACAGGTCGTTGAGGTCGATCTCCGGCCCCTCGCCGCCGCCCATGCCGCCCGCGCGACCGCGACCGCCGAAGCCGGCGCCGAACGGGTTGCCGCCCCCGCCGCCGCCAAAGCCGCGCATGGTTTCACGGCCGTCGGCGTCGATCTCGCCGGCGTCGAACTTCTTGCGCTTGTCGGCGTCGCCCAGGATGTCGAAGGCGGCGCTGACCTGCTTGAACTTCTCTTCCGACTTCTTGTCGCCCTTGTTGGCGTCGGGGTGATGCTGCTTGGCGAGCTTGTGGAACGCCTTGCGGATTTCCGCCGCGCTCGCGGTGCGGGAAACGCCAAGCTCCAGATACGGGTCGCGCGCCAAGGAGGCTCCTCACTTCAATTCACTACAGGCGGAACGCCTCAATTAGGCGGTTCGGCGCGCCACGCAAGCGTTATGTTGCATTAATATCACAGCAAGGTTCGCGATGGAGCGCCCCAGCCGTACAGGGCCGAGCCCTGGGCGACCCTGACAGCCAAGGCCCCGGTTGGTCCAGCCGGGAAATCGGCGGCCCGCTGGGCGGCGGCGTAGGTGAAGGCCGGGACGGTTGTTTCGACCGTCCGGACCACGGTCTCACCGTCCAGGATCTCGACGCGATAGACCTCGCGCTCCTCGCCCAGCGGAACCTCGGCGTCCCAGCCGTCGCCGGCCACGCGGGCGCGGCGGATCCAGGTCACGAGCTTGTCGCCGCCTTGCGTCTTCACCCGCAGGTGAGCCGGAGACCAGGGCCGGGCCGACAAGCCGCGCCAGGTCTCCATCGCCTCGCTCATCGACGGTCCGGAGGCCGGGCCGCCGGCCGGGGCGGCGCGCCAGACCAGCGGCAGGCCGCGCTCGGCGGGCGCCAGGTCGGCGCGAACCAGGGCCTCGTCCAACACCACCACCGCCGCGCCCGCCGGAGTCAGGGCCGTCATGGCCGGATCGCTGCCGGCCTGGCCGCGCAGCAGGCCCGACAGGGTCCAGACGTCTTCGGCGACCGGCTCGGCGGTCAGATATTGCACGATCTCCCACTCGCCGGTCACGCTCCGCACCGCCAGGGCGTTGGCGCCGGCCAGCACGGCCGAGCGGTCGCGGCTGGTCGGAGCCGCGCCCTCCAGCCGCACCGTCAGCCGCGTGGCGCGGTCGAAGCGGTGCAGCGGTCCGGCCGGCAGGTCCGACAGGGTGACGCCGACCGTGGCGGGCACGGCGGCCGTGGCCCGCACGCGCAGGGCCTCGACCCCGACGCCGGCATGAACGTCGAAGCCCCGCCAAGGCGCGGCGGCTACCGCCACCAGCGGCCGCTCGTCCGCCTGGCCCGGCAGGTCCAGCACGTGCAGCACCGGCGGGCCGGAGGTCTCACGCGGCGGGGCGGGCGACCAGTCCAGATCGCCGCCCACCCGCACCGCCTCAACCACCGGCGCCAGCTGGACGCGGGGATGCTCGTCCAGATCGACCCGGGTCACCCGCCAGGTCGAACCGTCGAGCGCCAGGCGGTCGCCGGGCTCCGGGCGCAGGGCGGCCAGGGGCGCGAGGTGGACGGTGACCTCGCGCGGATCGGTGGCGGCCAGCAGGCGCTCGGCCACGGCCCGCGCCTCGGCGGCGGCCAGCACCAGCGGCGCGTCGAGATCGGCGCCGCCCTCCCCCGTTTCACGACGGACGATCGCCGAGCCGGTCTGGTAGTCGCGGGCGGCGTCGATGAAGCGCAGGCGCAGGGTCTGCGGGGGCGCGGCCAGGGTCCGCGCGGCGGCGACGGGCGCGTCGCGATCCTCCGGCCAGGCCAGGTCGTCGTCGCCGAGCGCCAAGGCCGCCACGCCCGAGCGGCTGGCCAGCACCACGCCGGCCTGGCGCTCGACCGGATCCAGGGCGAAGGCCTCCAGCAACGGCGCCAGGGCGTCGCGCAATTGCATCGGCCGGTCGACCACATAGCCGACCACCGCGCCGCCGGCCTCACCCGGATCGATCGCGACGCCCGCCCGCTCGGCCAGGGCCGTGATCAACTCCGGCAGCGGCGCGATCCCGGAGCGACCGTTCAGCCAGTGACCCAACGTCCAGTTGGGCCCATCGGCCCAGACCGCGCTCCGGGCCGGGAAGTCCGGAAACGGCCGCGCATCCCAGCACCAGGCCGAGGCGGCGTCGATCATCGGCCCGCCATAGGCCGGCGAGACCGGATTGGTCGCCGGATCGGCCAGGTGGGCCAGCACCGCCTCCAGCGCCCGGCGCTGGCCGACCTCGTCGCGGGTGGCGTCCGAGAACGGCGGCAGGGCGCTCTCAGCGCTCTTGGCGTCGACGAACAGGTTGGGCGCGTTGGCGCCCTTGTCGACCGCGCCGCAGCCGAACTCGACCAGCCGCAGCGGCTTGGATTTCGGGATCCAGGCGGTCGCGGTCCCCGACCGCACCCCGCCCGGACGGTTGAAATGCGGGCGGCTCCACCACGACAGCAGGTCCTTGGGCCGATACACCCAGGGCTCGCCATAGGCGCCGTCGGTGATCGGCGTGCGCGTCTGCGCCGTCCGCGCCGCGTCGGAGGCGTAGAACCAGTCGAAACCCTCGCCGCCCGTCAGGTTGGCGCGCAGATAGTCGACGTCGTGCGGACCGCCCCGCTCGGCATCGAGGTGGTCGTCGCCGTCGCGCCAGTCGGCCATCGGCGGATAGAAGTCGATCCCGACGAAATCGATATTGGCGTCGCTCCACAACGGATCGAGGTGGAAGTGGACGTCGCCGCTGCCATCCGGCGGCTGGTGGCCGAAATACTCGCTCCAGTCGGCGGCGTAGCCCAGCTGGGTCGCCGGCCCCAGCAGGCTCCGCACCTGGCCGGCCAGGCTCTTCAGCGCCGTCACGGCCGGATAGGACGAGGCCCCGTCGCGCACCGTGGTCAGGCCGCGCAGCTCCGAGCCCAGGATGAAGCCGTCCACCCCGCCCGCCAGCTGGGCCAGCTTGGCGTAGTGCAGCAGCATCCGCCGCAGCCCCCAGTCGCCGGCCGGACCGCCATAGGTCGGCAGGCCGTCGTCGACGCCGAACTGCCCCGCCGTCGCCGCCCCGAAGAAGGCCGAGACCTGGGCGCTCGCCGCGGCGGTCTTGTCCGGCGAGCCGGGACGACCAGCGGCGGGATGGCAGGTGATCCGGCCCCGCCAGGGATAGGCGCCCTGGGCCGCGCCGCCATACGGATCGGGCCGCGTATTGCCCGCCGGCACGTCCATCATCACGAACGGATAGAGCGTGACCCGCAGGCCGCGCCGCTTAAGCTCGGCGATGGCCTGCAGCACCGCCCGGTCGGCCGGGGTGCCGCCATAGGCCAGGCCGTCGCCGTGCATCGAGACCACCGCCGCGTCGGCGCGGTCGATCCCGTTCACCCGCCAGTCGAACGGGATCGTCGCCTTGGCGGCCTGCTCCACCTTGGGCCGGATCGCGCACGACCCGCAGCGCAGGTCGTCGCCGAACCAGGCGACCACCAGGGTCACCTCCTGCACGTTCGGCAACTGCGCCTGCAGCTGGTCGAGCGACACCACCAGGTCGGGGCGGCCCTCGCCGTTGTTCAGGGTCTCGGCCGTGGTCCGGGTCAGGCCGTCGCGGCGCAGGACGATATCGGTGGCGTAGACGAACTCGCCCGCGCCGGGGATCAGGCACACGCCCTTCAGGCGCTCCTCCAGGCCGGGCGCGCCGGCGCGTGGCCGGTGGAACACCTCGAACGACAGCTGCGGCGGACGATTGCCGTACGCCCCCAGCGGCAGGTCCTCGAACACCACATAGGCCGTACCGCGATAGGCCGGCGCCCCTCCTGCATCACTAGGGCCCTCGACCGCCGCGATCAGCGGATCGGGAAGCTGGTCCTCGGCCCCGGTGTGGACGCGCATGACCACCCCGGCCATGTCCAGCGGCTTGCCGTCGGCCCAGACCCGGCCCAGGCCGTCGATCGGCCCTTCGCAGACGGCGACGGCGAACGACAGGCTGTAGGCGGCGCTGGTGGTCTTGGCGCCCTTGCTTCCGCCCGAGCGGGCCTCGATCCAGCGCTCCTTGAACCGCGCCGCCCAGATCACCTGGCCGGCCACGCGGGCCCGGCCGAACACCGCCGCCATCGGCGCGCCCTCGGCGGCGCCCGACAGCCGCAGCTCGGGGATGCGCGGCCCGATCCGGCGCGCCGGGGTCAGGGCGTTGATCGCGGCGGTGTCGATCGCCGCGCCCGCCGCCAGGCCGATCGCGCCGCCGATGGGCCCCGCCACGGCCGTGCCGACGGCGGAGAGAATGACCTGGGCCATGGGGAATGTCCTTCAGGGTTCGGGAAAACGGAAGGCGGCGACCAGCCGCTCGCGCCACCAGCGGCCCAGCCAGCTCTCGACGCAGGCGCGGCCCCAATAGGCGTGGATCATGCGGTCGTCGGCCGAGCGGATGGCGCAGTGCTTGGCCGGGGCGTCCGGAGCCATGCGGAACAGCAGCACGTCGCCGGGACGGGCGGCGGCGGGGTCCAGCGGGATCAGCCGGCGGACCAGCGCCTCATGGAGCAGCTCGCGGCCGCCCAGCTCGGCCCAATCGGGGCGGTAGGGCGGCGGGGTCTCGGGCTCGGCGCCATGCAGCGCCCGCCAGACGCCGCGCACCAGGCCCAGGCAATCGCAGCCGACGCCGCGCAGGGCGGCCTGGTGCTGGTAGGGCGTGCCGAGCCAGAGGCGGGCTTCGGTCAGGGCGCGATCACTGACGGAGTCAGGCGCGGCGAACACTTGCCCCCTACGGATCGCTTCGCGATCGTCTTCCCCCGCAGGGGGAAGAGGCGCTTGCGCGAGCCTCCGCCCCCTGCGGGGGCGGACAGACCGCGAAGCGGTCAGGTGGGGGCAAGTGGGTGAGCTACCGCCGCCCGCCGTCATTGCGCTCCCCCTCGCTGGGATACAGCGTCAGGAAGTCCTCCCCAGGCGCCGCCGGAAAGCCCCGGAAGTTCAGCCCGTTGCCGAACACCGCCCGGCACGTGACCCAGCGCTTGTCGCAAGCCGCCCCCGGAAACGCCGTCGCATCGACCCCGCAGCGCGCGTCGCCGAACGCCGCGTCGCAGGACCGGCCGAAGGTCCGCCCGGCCACGCGGTCCAGCGCCGCCAGCGGCCCCTCCAGGGCCAGGGTGAAGGCCCCGCCCTCGGCCTTGGCCGAGGCCACCCGCGCGGTCCACAGCCGCATCGACAGGCTCGGCGCCGACCAGTCGACCACCCGGCAGTCCACCCGCGCCCCGTCATAGAGCCCGGCCGCGAGATCCGCCTCCGACAGCGCCGCGTCGTCGAAGCCGCCGACCGCCGTGGCCAGGCCGGGCGCGTAGCCGGTCGCCGTCTCGGCGGCCCCGGCGGTCCAGCCGCTGGCGGCGCGACAAGCCACGCCGTCGACCACCAGGTCGCGGTCGTGGTCGGTGAAGCCCAGCACCACGCCGTCGGCGCGGGTCAGGATCCAGGCCTGGCACAGGCTGGCCGCGCCGCTCTCCAGGCGATCGGTCAGCTCGGATGGAACGGCGCGCATCAGACCCGCACCTCGACCAGGGCCACGGCCCCGACCCGGGCGGCGTTGAAGCTTTCCATCGTCAGATCGATGCGGTCGCCGTCGAAGCGCACGGGCGTGTCGAACTCGAAGCCGGCGGTCACCGCCGCGCCCGCCGCCGGGGCGCTCGTCAGGGTCACCAGGCCCGTCGCCGCATCGACCGCGTAGGCGGCGGCCGCCAGGGCGACGCCGGCCACCGCGACCTTGACCGTGCCGGCCACCGGCTTGGTGATCGGCCGGACCACCGCCGTCGCGCCGGTCCCGTAGGTCTTGGCCAGGGCGAAGGTCTTGCGGGCGCCGTCACCGGTTCCGATCGGCTGGTCCGTGGCGGCCGGCGCCTGAGACGGCGCGCACGACTTGAAGTCGGCCGGGTCGCGGAAGCGAAAGCCGTGCAGCCGCCCGCGCCGCGCCTCGAAGAACGCCACCAGCTCGGCCGCGTCGTCCAGCGGCCGCACAGCCGTGCCGATCAGATAGCGCCGGCACCCTTGGGACCAAGGGCTGGACCGCCGCTCGAAGCCCGAGCCCAGGGTCGTCACCCGGGTCCGCCGCTCGACCCCGCCGGTGCAGCCGAACGCCAGCCGCGCGGGCAGGCGCGTCTCATGGAACGCGGTCATGGAAGACTCCGTCTGAAACCCTCTCCCATGGGGAGAGGGAGGGGCCCGCGCGAAGCGTGGGAGGGTGAGGGGGTGGTGCGTTGGCCGGCGCGCCGGCAGGGCGTTCGCGCGAAGTCGGCGAGGGTGAAGAACCCTGCAGGTTAAACCCGCGTCATGACTTGCAATTCACTTAAACCGCGTGTCCGCCGGTCCTAATCTCGCCTCAAGATTGGGAGCTGGAAATGGACTGGAAATCGCTGTTCTTCTCCGCCGAGGGCCGCATTGGCCGTCAGGCGTTCTGGATCGGTTGGCTGATGCTGCTGGGCGCGCATGTGATCGCCGGCTGGATCCCGCTGATCGGTCAGGTCATCGCGCTGGCCGCGATCTTCGCCTGGGTCTGCCTGTGCACCAAGCGCCTGCACGACATGGGCCGCACCGGCTGGTGGCAGGTCGTGCCGATCGTGCTGGGACCCGTGCTGATCGTCGGCTCGGCGATGTGGATCGGCCTGGGCGCGATCCTGGCCGAGGTCACCAACGGCGACGCCGGCTTCGCCGCCCTGGCGGGCGTCGGCGGCCTGTTCGTCAGCCTGGCCATCGCCTGCGTCTCGGTGCTGGCCTTCACCCTCTGGGTGGGGATCAGCGAAGGCCAGGTCGGCGAGAACCGCTACGGCGAACCGCCGCTGACCCCGGCGATGGTGTAGGATCGAAGGCGGAAACCTTGGTTTTTAAGCTTTCCCCATCGCTTCAACGATGGGGAAATGGCTTATGGCCTTCTACGCCTACATCGTCGCCAGCCAGCGAAACGGGACGCTCTATACAGGGTCCACCGACGATTTGCCGCGTCGGATCGAAGAGCATCGTGGATATTTCCGCGACGGGTTCACGGCTAAGTACGGCTGCACGATCCTTGTCTGGTGCCAAGTATTTGAAACGCGCGACGCCGCGTTTCGCCGCGAGCGGCGGATCAAGGAATGGCGACGATCCTGGAAACTGCAGTTGATCGAGGCCGACAACCCAACCTGGCGAGATCTGTTCGCCAATCTAAACCTCAACGCCTGATTATATATCCGCTCATCCCGGCGAACGCCGGGACCCAGATCCTAAAACTGGGTGGCTGATTGGAAAAGCTCAACGCTCATGGCGTCAACCACACCGCCATTCCATCTGGGTCCCGGCGTTCGCCGGGATGAGCGGTTTGTTTCTATAACCGCCGCGCGCCCAGGCTCACCGCCCGCGCCAAGGCCTGGGCCAGCTGAGCGTCCGAGCGGGCCAGGCTCGCCGTGTCGCCGCCCTGGACATTGATCGTGACGTTCATCCCGCCGCCGCCCGCCGGCTCGATCGCGCCGGCGGCGGCGGGACGGAACAGCTCGGGGCCGCGCTCGCCGACCAGGTAGGCGCCGCCGGCCGCGACCGGGCCGCCATCGGCCCTCGCGCCGGAAAACGCCGAACCCACCGCCCCGGCCAGGGCCTTGGCCAAGCCGCCGCCTCCGCCCGCGCCGCTCGACACCGCGTCCAGCACCGCCCTGGCCAACTCGCCCAGGCTGATCTTGCCGTCGGCGACCGCGTGGGTCAGCGAGCGGGCCAGGCTGGCGCCAGCCTTGGCGAAGGCGTCGTCGATGGCGCGGGCCGCCTGCTCGGCCGGAGCGCGTAGCGCGGTCAGGGCGGCGGCCGCCTCGGCGGCGCGGGCGGGGACGGCGTCCAGGCCGTCCGGATCGAAGTCGCTCATGGGGTCTCCTCATCGGGGAAGCGGGCGATCAGGGCGTCCAGCGCCGCGCGGTTCAGCGCCGGCGCGGCCGGGGCCTCGGTCAGGGCGCGCCACTCGGCCAGGGACAGCCGCCAGAACGTCTCGGGCGGGATGGCCAGGGTCAGCGTCGCCAGCCGCAGGGCCGCGCGCCAGCGGGCGTTCACGCGCACGCCGCCAGAGCCGCCACCACGGCCGCGACGGCTTCGGGGATCGACACCGCGTCCAGCCCCGCCGGATCCTCGCCGCCGCCGTCCAGCAGGGCGGCCAGGACGCTCAGCAGTTCGGCGGCCGACAGCCGACCGAAACGCTCCGGCAGGGCGCTCCAGTCGTCCAGGCCCAGCGCGGCCTCGATCCGGGCCAGGGCGCCGAGGGTCAGGCACAGGCGGCGCGGGGTTCCGGCGAGGGGGACGACGACCTCGCCCCGGGCGGGGTTGGGATTGAGCATGCTAGATCGCCGTGAACGTCACCGCCCCGGCCGAGGCCAGGGACAGGGCGAACGAGGCCTCGCCGTCGTAGTCGCCGGCATATTCCAGGGCCGCCACCAGGAACGGCCCCTCCAGCTGGACGAAGTCGGGGATCACCAGGCGCCACACCCGGGCGGTCTGGGCGAAGAAGCTGTCGCGCACCGCGGCGTCCGAAGCCGCGTCGCGGAATACGCCGCTGCCCGAGACGGCGACCGAGCGCACGCCCGATCCGGCCAGCAGCTCGCGCCAGCGGCCGGCGCTGTCGCCGTCGGTGGCGTCGATGGTCTGGGCGTTGAGGCTGATCGTGCGGGCCCGCAGGCCGGCCACGGTGGTGAAGACCGGCGTGGCGGCGCCGTCGCTGATCTTCAGGAGGATGTCTTTGCCGGCTTGGGCGGCCATGGGGGATCTCCGGTTTATGGAATTGCGGCGATCACTTGCCCCCTCCGGGCCTACGGCCCTCCTCCCCCGAAGGGGGAAGAGCCTTTCGGCTCGAAGGCTCCGCCCCCTATCGGGGCGGACAGACGGCGAAGCCGTCAGGTGGGGGCAAGGGGGTGAGTTTGCTGTCGTTCAGACGCTCTCGGTCACCGCCCGCACCCGCAGCACGCCCAGCGACAGCTCGCGGTCGGCGGCGCGGAAGACGTCGGCGTAGGTGACGCGCAGGGTGACCAGGCGGCGGCCGCTAACGGCCAGCGCGGCGTTGTGGAGGGCCGCGCGGACGGCGGCGGTGACGGCGCGCGCCTCCTCCGGCCCGCCGAACTTGCTGGCGCAGGTGACGGTCAGCAGGTGCTCCAGACCGTCGGCCTCGGGCCCGAACGGCCGGCTCTCCTGGCGGCCCAGGCTGACGCACGGATAGACCGGATGGCGCGGGGCGTCGGCGTGGACGCGGGCGGCGACCAGGGCCGAGACGGCGGGCGCGGCCTTCAGAGCCTCGACCAGGGCGGCGGCGACGGCCGCGTCCGGACCCAAATTGCCGGGGCCGCTCACAGCCGGGCCTCGCGATAGGGCGCCAGCCAGGCGTCGACGAGACCCGGCGGCGGCTCGGACCCGTCGCGGTGCTCGTAGGCGTGGGCGACCAGGACCAGCACGGCCAGGCGCAGCGGCGCGGGGCTGGCGGGCGTCAGGACGAGTCCCGTGGCGGCGGCGACGCGCGCCTCGGCGGCGTCGATCAGCAGAGTCACCAGGGCGTCCTCGCTGGCGTCGACCACGCGCAGGAAACCCTTGGCCTCGGCCAGGGTGGTGGAGAGGGGCATGTTGGGGGTTCCTGGAAGGAAGGGACTCCCCCCTCCGGTCCTTCGGACCACCTCCCCCACGGGGGGAGGTGTCGGCGCAGCCGACGGAGGGGGGAGTGTTTGGGGGCGTCAGAAGGCCGCGCTTACGACACCGCGAACTTCAGCAGCTTGATCGCGTCGAAGTTCTGCACCCCGCCGCCGACACGCTTGGTGGTGTAGAACAGCACGTGCGGCTTGGCCGAGTACGGGTCGCGCAGCACCCGCACGCCGGCGCGGTCGACGATCAGGTAGCCCTTTTCGAAGTCGCCGAACGCGATGGCCATGGCGTTGGCCGCGACGTCGGGCATGGCCTCGATCTCGGTCACCGGATAGCCCAGCAGCGACGCCGACTGACCCGGCTGCAGGGCCGCGTTCCAGATGTAGTTGCCTTGGGCGTCCTTGAACTTGCGCACCGCGCTGACCGTGCGGCGGTTCAGCACGAAGCGGCCGTTCTGGCGGTACTGGGTCTTGGTGGCGTAGATCAGGTCGATCAGCTTGTCGGTCGGGTTGCTGGCCGGCCAGGCGCCGGCGACGCCGGTGGCCAGATAGCCGACCTGGCCCCAGGTCGCCGCAGCGTCGGCGGCCGCCGTATAGGCCAGCAGGCCCTTGGGCTTGTTGACCCCGTCGCCGGCGATGAAGGCCGAGGTCTCCTGGGCGGCGAAGGCGTCCTGCACTTCTTCCGCCAGCCACTCGTCGATATTGACATAGGCGTCGTCGAGCAGGGCCTGGGTGGCGGCCGGGCTGGCGTAGAGCTCGCCGGCCGGGAAGTCGATCACGTCCAGGGTCGGGGCCGTGGTCTCCGGACGCGTCGCGGTCTCGGCCACCCAGCTGGCGGCCAGGCCGGCGGTGGAGACCGGCTTGCGGAACGTGCCCGAGCCGATGGTGCGCACCTGGCAGATGTCGCGCATGGGCGAGGACGCCTGCAGGCGGCGCAGGATCTGACGCTCCAACTCGGCCGGGGCGACATAGCCGCCGGCCGTGGCCACGCCTTCCGACAGGCCCTTGGCTTCCAGCAGCAGAGCCGGGGTTTCGCCGGTCTTGATGTAGCGGTCGAAGGCGGCCTTGCGCTCGTCGGGCACGGCCAGCCGCCCTTCGCCGCCGATCGCGGGCCTGCGCGCGTCGGCCAGCACGCGGTCCAGCCGCGCCTGGGCGTGGGAGACGGCGTCGTCGATGCGCGCGACCTTCTCCTCGAGCAGCACGTCGGCGCGCTTGGTCTCCAGCGCCTGGAGGCGCTGGTCGTTGGCGGCCTTGAAGCCCTCGAACGCCGCCAGCACCTCGTGCAGCGCCGCGCGGGCCTCGGGCGAGGCCGCGGCCTGTTTGGTTTCCTTCATGGGGATCTCCGGTTTTGGGAAGAGGCAAGACAAAGGTCCTCCCCCTGTGGGGGAGGCGATCGCGCAGCGATCGGTGGGGGGAGACGTCGGACGGCGGATCACTCCCCCCTCCGGCCCTCCGGGCCGCCTCCCCCACAGGGGGAGGGACTTTTGGGTTCAGCCGCCGACGCGCTTGAGCCGCGCGGCTTTCAACCGAGCCTGAGGCAGCATCGGGAAGGTGACGATCGACACCTCCCACAGCTCCACTTGCGTCAGCACGCGCAGGCGCCCCGTCTCGTCGGGGCGGGCCTTCACGGCGCGGAAGCCGATGGACAGGCCGTCCAGCGCCCCGGCCTCGACCAGGGCGGCGACCAGTCTTCCCCGCGGCGTCGCGCGTAGAATCCGTCCACGGACGAACAGGCCCGAGGCGTCCTCGGCGATCTCGTCCCAGACGCCGACGGGCTCGGCGTCGTCGTGCTGGTGCAGCATCTTCACCCCGGCCGGGCCGGTGCGGGCCAGGCTGGCGGCGAAGGCTCCGGCGGCGGTCACGTCGTCGTTGAGGTCGCGGGTCCAGAACAGGCTGGCGTGGCCTTCGATCTTCAGGTCTTCAGTCATGAAGGGCTCCTGTGCGGTGAGCACTTGCCCCCTACGGACCGCTTCGCGGTCGTCTTCCCCCACAGGGGGAAGAGCGCTCGGCGCGAAGGCTCCGCCCCCTACGGGGGCGGACAGGCGACGAAGTCGCCAGGTGGGGGCAAGTGGGTGAGCTACGGCCGGTCCAGCTTGCTCTCGATCCGGGCCAGCGAGGCCCGGGTGGCGTCGGCCTGGGTCTCCAGCCGCGCCAGGCGTTCGGCGACCGGGGCCTGGGCGTCGAGGCGCTGGCGCAGGTCGTCGATGCGGGCGCTGGCCCGCCCCGCCCACATCAGGGCGGCGGCGGCCTGCAGCGCCACGGCGACCAGCAGGCCGAGCGAAACCTGGCGGTCCAGCCGCCAGCGTTGGGGTGATGTCATGGGTGTCTCCGGTGCGGCGAACACTTGCCCCCTACGGACCGCTTCGCGGTCGTCTTCCCCCGCAGGGGGAAGAGGGGCGTCCTCCGCCCCCTATGGGGGCGGACAGGCGGCGAAGCCGCCAGGTGGGGGCAAGTGTCAGCCCTCCAGCCCCGCCAACCTTCTCCGCTCGGCATCGGTCAGGAAGCTCGCCCCCTCCAGCCGCGCCCACAGGGCGTCGCGCTCGGCCGACAGCGCCGGCACGGCGTCCAGGTCGCAGGCGATGCGCGCACCAGGGAACTTGGGCTCCAGCCACACCGACAGCGCCCGCGCCGCCCGCTCGGCCAGCGGGACCACGGTGTGCCGCCAGAACGCCCCGTTGGCCTCGCGGTAGTTGGCGTAGGTGGCGTCGCCCGGCACGCCCAGCAGTTGGGGCGGAACCCCGAAGGCCAGGGCGATCTCGCGGGCGGCGGCGGACTTGCCGGCGATGAAGTCCATGTCGGCGGGGCTCAGCGACATCGGCCGCCAGTCGAGGCCGCCTTCCAAGAGCAGCGGCCGGCCGGCGTTGGCCGTGCCGGCGTGGGCGTCGCCGAGCTCGGCCTTCAGCCGCTCGAACTGCTCGGCCGAGAGCCGGTCGCCGGCCTCGCGGTTGGCGTAGACCAGCGCCCCAGACGGCCGGGCCGAATTGTCGAGAAGCGCCTTGTTCCAGGCCCCCGAGGCGTTGTGCACGTCGATCGCGAAGGCCGCCGCCTCGAGCGGGGAGAATCCGTAGTGGTCGTCGGTGGGGTTGAACAGCTTCAGGTGCAGGATCGGCAGCCAGCCGGCCGCGTCGCGCCCGATCCGGGCGGTGCGGCCGGCGGCCTGGTAGTCATAGGCCAGCGGCCAGCCGCGCGGGCCGGGCACCACGGTCATCCGGTCGGGCCGCAGGGCGTAGAGCTCGGTCGGGACGTCGTCGTTTCCGCCCCCTTTGTCTTGGGCAGCTTCCAGGTAGCCGTTGCCCGCCACCTGCAGGCAACCGAAGAACGCCTCCATCAGATCGGCCCCGCCCTGTTCGCGATTGGGGCCTTGCAGCAGCTTGCGCAACGGATGGTCGTCGGCCCGCCGGCCGCCGACGAAGACGGTCAGCGGCACCGACGCGGCGGCCTCGGCGATCATCCGCACGCAGCGATAGGCGATGGGGTTCTTGCCGAACCCCTCCGACGCCAGGGCGGCATAGTCTCGCGGCGTCCAGCGGGGCCGCCCGGCCGTGGTCAGGGCGATCAGGCGCGCGGCCCGGGAGTCCTTGGTCTCCGGTGGACGGCGGGGTTTGAACAGGGGCATGGGCGCCTCGCGGAGGTTGAGAACAAAATGGGAACATGTTAGGGTGGAACCGCCCGCCGCACGCATCAATCCTCCGCCCCCTATGGGGGCGGACAGACCGCGCAGCGGTCAGGTGGGGCAAGGAGGTGAGCCACGTGAGCGCGCCACGACCGACGATCACCAACGCCAGACGGCTACGCAAAGCGATGCTGTTGCCTGAAGTGAAGCTATGGAATGCGATCCGAAGAGGGCAGCTCGACGGTTTGAAATTCCGCCGTCAGCATCCGATCGGACCGTATGTGCTGGACTTCTTCTGTGCGTCAGCGCGCCTAGCCGTCGAGGTCGATGGACAGACGCACTACAGCGACGACCAGCTGGAGAAGGATACAGCGCGGGACCGGTGGTTGGCGCGACAGGGCGTCATGACCTTGCGCATCCCCGCGAGTTGGGTGCTGGAAGACGTCGACATCGCGGTCGCCGCCATCCGTCAGCAACTCACCCACTTGCCCCCACCTGGCGGCTTCGCCGCCTGTCCGCCCCCATAGGAGGCGGAGGACAAGTGCACCGCCCCTCCTCTTCCCCCTATGGGGGAAGAGGATCGCGAAGCGATCCGTAGGGGGCAAGGGCGTGAGCTACAACACCGACAACCTCGGCCGTCGCCCCACCCCGAGCATCAGCTCGCTCACCGCCCAGACCAGCGCATCGGCCCGGTCAGGACTGTGATCCAGGTCCCCGGACCCCAGGGCCATCAGCTCCTCCTCCAGGGCCGGAAACGCCCCGCAGTGAACGACCCGGCCCTGCTCGTACAAAGCCGCCACCGGCTCGGCCCGGGCCCGCTTGCCCACCGAGGCCTTGACCAGTTTCACCGCGCAGGGCGGGCCGGCCTGGGCCAGGACGGAGCGGACCATGTCGCCGCCCTGGTTGGCCTCGGCCACCAGGGCGTCGGCGGTCCACGACACAGCGGCGTCGACCGCGCGGCGGGCCCAGCCGTTGGGCGACAGGCCCTTCGCGGTGCGGTCCGCCAGCACGAACGCACGGTCGCCGAACCGGCCAACGACCACGATCCCGCAGGCGTCGCCGCCCGCCGTGGCCGGCGGGTCGACGGCCACGACCACGCGGTCGAAGGCGGCCGGCGGCGCGCCCCGGCAGCGGGCCAGGTCCTCGGCGCGGAACAGCCCGCCCTCGCCCTCGACGATCAGGCCGTCCAGCTCCTGGGCGGCCAGGCGGGTGCCGCCGTAGAGGCTCTGCAGCGTCGACAGGAAGGCCGGCGCCAAATGGGCTTCGTTCGCCGACGTCGGCGCCCGGGTGTCGACCGTTCCCGGCTCGGCGATCAGGTTGCGCAGGGCGCGAATCGGCCGGGGCGTGGTGGTGACCACCAGGCGCGGATCGGTCCCCAGGCGCAGGCCGAAACGCAGCATGGCCAGGGTCTCGGCGGGCTTGGGCCAGGCGCAGAACTCGTCGGCCCAGGCGGCGTGGAACTGCGGACCGCGCAGGCTGTCCGGGTCCTCGGCCGAGAAGGCCTGGGCGACCGCGCCGTTGTGGAACTCCAGGCGCCGGCGGCTGGCGCGCCAGATCGGGCGCCGGCCGGCCGGATAGAGGCTCTTGAGGCCCGAAGGGCCCTCGATCATCACCTCGCGCACGTCATGGAAGGTGGGGCCGACGAGGGCGAGACTGCCGACATGCCGGGACTGCTCCTTGATCCAGGACGATCCCGCGAAGGTCTTGCCGGCCCCTCGACCGCCCAGGAACAGCCAGGTGCTCCAGGGGTCATCCGGCGGGAGTTGGTGCGCCGCCCTCGCCTTCCACGCCGCGAAACAGCGCGTGATCCGTTGCTCCGGCGCTTCTTCCAGCCAACTGCTTAGATTCTCGGGCGGATCGAGCAGCGTCCAGTCGCTGTCGTATATCGGCGTGAAGCTGCGCCATCCGTTCGGGGGTGCGACCACTGTCGTCATCCATTTCCTGCTCCTCTTGAGTGGCGGCGTTGTTCTCGTTGGCGGCTCTGGCCTTCATCGTGGAGGCCTTGATCGCCCGGGCGTTGGCCGCGATGTCGGCTCGCGCCCGACGCTTCATGGCCAAGATCTCGTGCATCCGGCGCGCCGTCAGGCCGACGGCGCCGAGCAGCTTGGTCTGTTCGAGCTCGGTGCGATGGGCGGTCGTGTCGTAGACCTGCTTCACGTTCGCGGCGTGCATCTCGACCATCAGAGCGTCGCTGTCTTGCATCAGGTCTTCCGAGGTCATCTCGCTTCTCCCGGCCATGACACAAAGATACGGGAGCAGCGGGCGCCGCTGATAAGTTAGGTCGAGAAAGTTTAGCGCCTTGATTTCGTTGGCGTTGAGTCGCTGAACACCGAGGATAGACGGCGCTGTATCCCCGTCAGGGGCGCGGCCGGGGTGGTCCGTGCGGCCGCCAGCGGCCGTCGGGAAAGCCTTGGCGGCGGGCTCAACGCTCGTGTCGGCCCGTTGCGGACACCCGCTCGGGAACGCATCATCGGGCGATGCGGGCGCCCGACGAATTTCACACCGAGCGATTGCGCCTCCGTCCGGTCAGACGCACCGACGCGGAGGAGATCTTTCGAACCTACGCCAGCGAGGCCGCGCCGACGCGCTTCATGCCGTTCGAACGCCATCGCGACATCGCCGAGAGCGTGGCCTTCGCCGAGCGCTGCGAGGAAAGTCGCAAGTCGGGCGCGGCCTTCCCGTGGGCCGTCACCGACAAGACCTCCGGCACGCTGATGGGCGTCCTGGAGCTTCGATTGGCGCCGCCGAAGGCCGATTTCGGCTACATTTTCGGAGAGCCGTTCTGGGGTCGCGGCTTCGCCGGCGAGGCCGCATCGGCCGTGGTCGCCTGGGCGATCGCCCAGCCCGAGATCTTCCGCGTATGGGCGACTTGCCACCCCGGCAACGCGGCCTCCGCCGCCGTCCTTCGCAAGGCCGGACTGAGTTACGAAGCGACGCTGGCCAACTGGGAGTCGCGCCCTCAGCTCGACGAGATCGCGGGGTCAAGCGACTGTTATGCGCTGACGAGGCCGCCGCGCTGACCTTCGGGTCGACCGAGGTTGCTGGCTTACGTCCCTCAAAAAGGCGCCTCGGCGAGGCCGGAAGGGCGAGAAAGCCGGCGCCCGATGTCGGCCTGAGCCCTCCCCAGCCGTCCTCGGCTCAAACACCCCAATGCCGGAGCCGCCGCCATGTCCTTCCAAGCCTATCTCGACACCATCCAAGCCAAGACCGGTCTCGACGCCGAGGGCCTGAAGACGGCGGCCGACGCCGTCGGGCTGTCGGCGGGCGGGGCGCTCAAACCCGGGGTGAAGGCCGGCCAGGTGGTGGCCTGGGGCAAGGACGAGCTGGGCCTGGGCCATGGGCACGCCATGGCGATCTACGCCCTGCTGTCGGGCAAGCGGGGGCCCGGCGACTGATGGCCGGGCCGAGGGGCCGCCCTCGTCCTTCGACAGGCTCAGGATGAGGGCTACTGTTGCGGCGGTCGAATTTGAATTCCTCATCCTGAGCTTGTCGAAGGACGAGGAATTCACGCCCCCTCACCCCGTGATCGGCGACAGGGCCTTCAGTTCGTCCAGGCCCTTCACGCTGTTCTTGGCCCAGCTCTTCATCTGCATGGCGAAGTCGGCCCGGTTGCTGACCCGGGTGCGCCATTCCATCGTGAAGTCGTCGATGGTGCGGCTGTCGACCGCCCGGCCCAGCAGGGCGCCGGTCACCGAGTCGCGCGCCTCGACCACCAGGGTCGCCCCACCCGCGTCGCGGGTGTAGGTGCGCACGTTCATGGCGCTCTGGACGTCCGGCGCGCTGACGGTGATGTCGACCAGGGCCGTGCGCACCCGCAGGACGTCCGGCGCGGGGTCGGTCACCACCGGATAGCCGCCGTCGACATAGGCCTTCTGCAGGATCTGGCCGGCGCCCTTGCGGCCTTCCTCGGCCATGCGCTCGACGTCCTTGTCGGACACCTGGTTGGTGATCGTCATCTGGTCGTTGTTGTAGTCGCGCCGCCAGTTCTTCTCGAACGCGATCTCGGTCGGGTCGAGCATCACCTTGGTGTAGGCGCGGAAGTCGGCGCCGGGCCGCAGATAGGCCAGCTCGAAGTTCTTGGCCTTGATCTTGACCAGGCCGTCCCACTCGGCCGGCGGCTTGGCGGCCAGGGCGGGCCGGGCGGCGGCCGCGAAGGCCAGGCCGCCCAAGGCGAGAGTGGTGAAATGGCGTCTGTCCATCGTCGCGCTCCGGATCGTTGTCCGGCAGGACGATCCGGCGCAGGCCGGAGGGTGTCTATCGGTGCAAACCCTGGGTTTGGCGCGGCGATCGCCCGTTTGGGCCCTAGTCCTCCGGGTCGTAGATCTCGTTGCTCTTGTCGTACATCAGGTCGGTGGCCACGAAGTCCAGGGCGTCTTCGGGGTCGTCGAACGACAGCTCCGACACCGTCTGGTCGCGCACCGAGATCCCGGCCTTGTGGGTGCTTTCCGGGTCGCCGGTGATCAGCGGATGCCACAGCGGCAGGGGCTTGCCCTCGTGCAGCCGGCGATAGGCGCAGGAGGGCGGCATCCACTCCAGGGTCTCGATGTTGTGCGGCGTCAG
Source organism: Caulobacter soli (assembly GCF_011045195.1). Lineage (GTDB taxonomy): Bacteria > Pseudomonadota > Alphaproteobacteria > Caulobacterales > Caulobacteraceae > Caulobacter > Caulobacter soli. The sequence continues at coordinate 4,152,061 of NZ_CP049199.1, forward strand.
CTTGATGCAGTCGGGCACGGTCTTGCGGCGGTTGGGATAGTCCTTGCACGTGCAGCGGTGCTCGTCGAACAGCTGGCAATGCACCCGCGTGGGGATGATCTCGCCGGTGTCTTCGTCTTCGAAGCGAACCAGGCAGCAAAGGCCGCAGCCGTCGCATAGACTCTCCCACTCGGGGACGGTCATCTGGTTTAGGGACTTCGTCTCCCAGAAAGGTTTGCGCGCCATCATCGCGGCGTCCTAAACCCGTTTTACGCTGAGACCAAACGCCACCATGGGGCCGACTTGAACGACTGGACGCTGCCGCCCTATCGGTTCGACGACAAGCCGGCGGGCCAGCAGCCCGCGCGGCCGCCGGAATTCGGCGGTTCCCAGCCTCCTCCTCCGCCTCCGGAGCCCCCGCCGGAACCGCCGCCCGAAGAGCCCTTCCGCGCGGATTTGAAGCACGCCAAGGCCAAGTCGAAGGCGCGCAAGGCCCGGTGGATCTGGATCCCGCTGCTGGTGGTGCTGGTGCTGGGCCTGGCCGCCGCCGGGGCCGGCGGCGCCTATGTCTGGCTGAAGTACCTGAAGGACACCCCCACCCTGCCCTCGCGGGAAGCGCTGTTCGCGGTGAACCGCGCGCCGGGCATCCGGTTCGAGGACCGCAACGGCCAGGTGATCGCCAGCCGCGGCCCACGCTATGGCCAGCGCATCACCCTGGCTGGCGTGCCCAACTACCTGCCGCTGGCCTTCCTGGCGGCCGAGGACCGGCGCTTCTACAAGCACGGCCCGATCGACCTCTACGGCATCGCCCGCGCGGCCTGGGTCAACCACCGGGCCGGCCGCACGGTGCAGGGCGCCTCGACCCTCTCCCAGCAGCTGGCCAAGGGCCTGTTCCTGACGCCCGACCGCACGGTCAAGCGCAAGCTGCAGGAAATGCTGATGGCCCAGCGCCTGGAGCGGGTGCTGACCAAGGACGAGGTGCTGGAGCTGTACCTGAACCGGGTGTTCTTCGGGGCCAACACCTTCGGGGTCGATGGCGCCAGCCGCACCTATTTCGGCAAGCCGGCCAGCCAGCTGACCCTGTCCGAGGCCGCCCTGCTGGCCAGCCTGCCCAAGGCCCCCTCGCGCCTGGCCCTGACCCGCGACATGTCCAGCGCCCTGGCCCGCTCGCGTCTGGTGCTGGCCAACATGCGCAAGGAGGGCTGGATCACCGCCGAGCAGGAGAGCCGGGCCCTGGACGACACGCCGCGCCTGTCGCCGTTGGCCGTGGCCGACGAGGGCGACTATGGCTGGGTGCTGGACTACGCCACCAGCGAGGCCGTGCGCATTGCCGGCCAGAACGCCCCCGACCTGGTGGTGCGCCTGACCATCGATCCGCGCCTGCAGCACGTGGGCGTGGAGACCGTGCGCCAGGCCATCGCCATCGGGGGCGAGAGCGCCGGGGCCCGCCAGGCGGCCCTGCTGTCGCTGTCGGCCGACGGGGCCGTGCGGGCCATGGTGGGCGGCACCGACTATATCGAGAGCCCGTTCAACCGCGCCGTCCAGGCCCGCCGCCAGCCGGGCTCCAGCTTCAAGCCGTTCGTCTACGCCGCGGCCCTGGAAAAGGGCGTGCTGCCGAGCGACATCCGGGTCGACGGACCGGTGCAGTTCGGCGACTGGAAGCCGGCCAATTACGAGGCCGGCTATCGTGGTCCGATGACCGTGCAGGACGCCCTGACCAACTCGGTCAACACCATCGCCGTCAAGCTGGCCCAGGAGGCCGGCGGCCCGGCGATCGGCGACCTGGTCCGGCGGTTCGGCATCACCAGCCTGCCCTCCAACCCCGACCTGTCGGTGGCGCTGGGGGCCTATGAGGTCAACCTGCTGCAGATGACCAGCGCCTACCAGGTGTTCCAGCAGGGCGGCGCGCGCATCCAGCCCTATGTGATCGAGAGCATCGCCACCCAGGACGGTCAGCCGATCTTCACCCACACCGCGCCGCTCACCCCGGCCAGCGTCTACGACATCTCCAAGGCCAGCATGATGGTCAAGATGATGAAGAAGGTGGTCGAGGTCGGCACCGCCCGGCGCGCGGCGTTCGGCTGGCCGGCGGCGGGCAAGACCGGCACCAGCCAGAACTGGCGCGACGCCTGGTTCGTGGGCTTCACCGCCGACTATGTCACCGGCGTCTGGGTGGGCAACGACGACGACAAGCCGATGAACAAGGTGGTCGGCGGCGACATCCCGGCCAGCATCTGGCGGCGCTACATGCTGGCCGCCCACGAGGGCCTGGCGGTGCGCGACTTCCCCTGGCTGCTGCCCGACGCCGCGCCGCTGTCCACGCCCGATCCCCGCAACGGCTATTACGAGACCCTGTCGGCCGAGTTCGCCCGCGCGGCCTCGGAGCTGGAGCCGGCGGCGCCGACAGACCCCGCCACCCCGACGCCAGGGCCGGCGCCAGAACAGCTGCCGTACTAGGAGCGACACAAAACCCTCTCTCTGAGAGAGAGGGAGGGGCCCGCCGCTAAGCGGTGGGAGGGTGAGAGGTTTCACCGCCGGCAGGTAAATCCTGAGCCCGCTGAACACCTCCAAAAAGCTTTAGACTTCAGCCCGGATCAGGCCGTCGACGTCGCGAGTCTTCGTCAGTGTTCCATTCGGAGAGATTGTAACCTCTCACCCTCCCACCGCCTTTGGCGGCGGGCCCCTCCCTCTCTCAAAGAGAGAGGGTTTCGCGCTTCCCAGCGCGCCCCAAACCGCCTGAAATCAATCATTTGCGCGGTTACACATATCGATAATCGATCTTGAAATATCGACTCTCGATGAGCAACGGTATAATACTCAAAGCACAGTCGAGACTCTTGTTCAGATTACGAGGATCTTTGAATTCCGTTTTGTGTAGTGAAGCTTACATATCGGCGTTTCATCTACGCCACATTGCACCTCAGACACCTAAAAGACCCATTCTCGCCGCATTTCAGCATCGCCCGTTGCTTGTATGTGACAGGTCGTCGACATATTCATTACATAACGGCGTACGCGATTGACGGGCGTCTTTGGCCGCTCCTATCCCAGCGTCAACCGGGGACGGAGGTCTTCCGGGAAACCTGAAACTGACAGGGCGATGGGACGAGCCGGCCGAGGAGGCGGGGCTTCGAGCGCCCGGAGGGACCGACATGAAATTGCAGATCACCCGCGGGCGCCTGCTCGCGACGACGATGATGGCGGGGGTCGCCACCTTCGCCGCCTTCGCCGCGAACGCTCAGGACGCCGCCGCCCCCGTCGCCACCGCGACCGCCCAAGCGGCGCCGGCCGACAACGAAGTCGAAGCCGTCGTCGTCACCGGTTCGCTGCTGCGCCGCACCGACACCGCGACCCCGTCGCCGGTCACCGTGCAGACCACCGAGCAGCTGAAGGCCCAGGGCATCACCACGATCGCCGACGCCATCCGCAGCCTGTCGGCCGACAACTCCGGTTCGATCCCCGCCGCCTTCGGCAGCGGCTTCGCCGCCGGCTCGACCGGCGTGTCGCTGCGCGGCCTGTCGGTCAACTCGACCCTGGTCATGATCGATGGCCTGCGCAACGCCAACTACCCGCTGGCCGACGACGGCCAGAAGGCGTTCGTCGACCTCAACTCGATCCCGTTCAACGCCGTTGAGCGCGTCGAGACCCTGAAGGACGGCGCCTCGTCGCTGTACGGCGCCGACGCCATCGGCGGCGTCGTCAACATCATCATGAAGTCCAACTACCAGGGCATGAGCGCCGACACTTCGTTCGGCACCAGCCAGCACGGTGGCGGCGACGAGTACCGCTTCACCGGCGACGTCGGCTACGGCGACCTGGATACCGACAAGTACAACGTCTATTTCGACGTCGAGTACCAGCTGAACAAGGCCATCCGCGGCGACCAGCGCGGCTTCCCGTACAACACCAACGACCTGACCTCGATCCCCGGCGGCCAGAACAACAACCCGCAGGCCGGCGGCAGCACCTTCTACGGCGACGTCCTGCGCGCCGGCCTGGGCACGCCTGGCGACCTCTCCACCGGCGTGGGCGTCGACGGCGCCCTGTGGCAGCCGCTGCGCACCTGCGCCAGCAACGCCCCGCTGACCGAGCAGTTCGACGAAGACGGCGCCTCGATGGGCACCTACTGCGCCCAGAACACCGCCAACTTCGCCGACATCCAGCCCAAGCAGTCGCGCGCGGCGGTCTATGGCCGCTTCACGATCAAGCCGACCGACCACCTGGAAGCCTACCTCTCGGGCAGCTTCGTCCAGAGCAAGACCTCGGTCCGCGGCACGCCGGTGACCGTCTCGTCGAGCACCCCGAACAACCTGACCAACCTGGTCCTGCCGGTCTGGATCTGTAACTCGGGCGTCAGCTGCGCCACGGCTCCGGCCATCGACAACCCCCGTCTGAACCCGAACAACCCGTTCGCGGCCGACGGCGACTACGCCCTGATCAAGTACCGCTTCAGCGACCTGCCCGCGACCGCCAGGTACAACAACCGCATGCTGCGGATGGTGGGCGGCGTCAAAGGCGACGTGGCCGACTGGAACTACCAGGCCAACCTGGTGATCGCCCATGACTCGCTGGAAAGCGTTCAGACCGGCTTCCTCAGCTACAAGCAGCTGATGAGCGACATCCAGACGGGCGCCTACAACTTCATCGACCCGTCGCAGAACAGCGCCGCCGTTCTGAAGGCCCTGTCGCCCGACCTGGCCAAGACCTCGACCACCGACCTGGACTCGGTGAACTTCCAGGCCTCGCGCCCGCTGTTCAGCCTGCCGGGCGGCGACGCCCAGCTGGGCCTGGGCGGCGAGTTCCGCTACGAGGCCACCAACGACCCGGCCCTGAACCCGGTCAACGACGCCCAAGGCCTGGGCAACGCCCGCACCGAAGGCAACCGCACCGTCGCCTCGGCCTTCGCCGAACTGGGCCTGCCGATCACCGACAAGATCGAGGTCAACGTCTCGGGCCGCTACGACCACTATTCGGACTTCGGCGGCAACTTCTCGCCGAAGATCGGCGTGAAGTTCACCCCCATCAAGACGGTCGCCCTGCGCGGCACGGTCTCGAAGGGCTTCCGCGCGCCCAGCTTCTCCGAAGCCGGCAACTCGGCCAGCCAGGGCTTCACGACGTTCTCGTTCAAGGCGGACAAGTACGCGGCCTTCCGCGACTCGCACGGCAACAACGAGTACACCAAGGACTACTCGCTCTCGTCGATCACCACGGCCAACCCGGACCTGGATCCGGAAAAGTCGACCAGCTACACCCTCGGCGCGGTGTGGGCACCGACCCGCAGCTTCAGCGTGTCGCTGGACTACTATCACATCAAGAAGACCGACGTGATCTCCCAGGCCAGCCCGGGCGTCGCCCTGGCCGCCTACTATGCGGGCCAAGCCATCCCGGCCGGCTACGTGGTCACCCCCGACGCGCCCGATCCGCAGAACCCGTCGGCCCTGCCGCGCGTCCTGTCGATCAGCTCGCCCTACATCAACGCCGACTCGCTGGTGACCAGCGGCCTGGACCTGAACGTCCAAGCCACGTTCTACCTGCCGGCCGACGTGAAGTGGACCAGCAACCTGGACGCCACCACCCTGTTCGACTTCAAGTACACGCAGGGCGGCACGACCTATAACTACGTCGGCAAGGAAGCGCCGTACGTGCTGTCGTCGGGCGCCGGCACCCCGAAGAACCGCCTGTCGTGGACCAACACCTTCGAGCGTGGCCCGATCCACGTCACGGGCGTGATGAGCTATGTCAGCGGCATGCGCGAAGAGGACGACAGCTACACCGACGGCTGCCTCTACGGCGACGCGGGCTTCAACTGCCGCGTCAAGTCGTTCACGACCGTCGACCTGACGGGCGCCTACGACGTGACCTCCAAGGCCACCGTCTACGCCGACGTGATGAACCTGTTCGACACCGGCCCGATGTTCAACCCGGCCAACTACGCCGGCGTGAACTGGAACCCGACCTATTCGCAGTCGGGCATCGTGGGCCGCTACTTCCGGGTGGGCGTCCGCCTGAAGTACTAGTCGACACAAGATCTCGCGTACGGGAGCATCAGTGCGCTCCCGATGAGATGGAGGGGCCGCCCGCGAGGGCGGCCCCTTTTTCTTTGGCCGGCGGGGCGGCCGGCGGAGGGCCGGAAACACAACCTCTGTGTGACATTTTCTTCGCAATCACCACTTTGGATTGCAATTATAGCACCCACAAGTCAACGTGACTCGCGCGGACGTTGTAGGCCCATGATGACCATGTGTCAGGCCGCGCGCGACGCACGACGCTGGATCGACGGCCCCGGGCGACCGCCCTGCTCCGTCCCGCCAGCCGCTCGGCAAGGAGGATAGTCATGGCCGTCTGGACCGATGCAACGCCCGGTAACGACTACGTCGATTGGAGCAACCACCCCTTGGGTGCTGGACAGACGTCCCACAGCCTGAACGGTCTGGCCGGCGACGACCATATCACCGGCGGCGATCGCACTCTGATCGGCGGCGCCTATAACGGCAGCTACCTGTTCGGGGGCGACGGCAACGACATCCTGATCGGCCTGGCCGGCAACGACACCTTGCTCGGCGATAACGGCGACGACCTGATGGACGGCGGCGCGGACGCCGACCTTCTGTATGGCGGCGCGGGCGCCGACACCCTGTGGGGCAACACGGGCAACGACCGCCTGGCCGGTGGAACCGGCAACGACACCTACGCCATCAGGATTGGCGTCGACGGCCAGGACATCATCAATGACGACATGTCCGCCGCCTGGAACCCCGGCTTCGGCGGCGGCGTGGACAGGCTGGTCCTGACCAACGTCAACATGGCCGATATCGTGGTCAGCCGTCAGGGCTCGGATCTTTTCGTGACCCAGGAGTCCGACTTCGACGACGGCGTCCTGAGCCAGTTCCAGATCATCCAGAACTTCTACCTGGGCGGCGCCAATGTCATCGAACTCATTCAATCGGCCGACGGCCTGTTTTTCGACACCAGCAACTTCTCAGGCCTGGTGAACGGCAACTGGTACCTGTTGGCCTAGACGCGGCGGGGCGGGGTCGGGACACGCGCACGCGTGCATCCCCGGCCCCGCCCACTCCGCTCATCGCCCCTTAACCACGACGCCCTAGGCTCGCGCCTTCACCGCCCGGGACCTCGCCGTGTCGTTCACCACCCGCGCCATCGCCGGCCTGAAGGTCGCGTTCGGGCCCTCGCCGCCCGGCGGGCCGCCGCGCGCCGTGGGACCGGACGTCCTGCGGGCCGTCGCCATCCTGCTGGTCATGCTGCAGCACCTGCCCAAGGCGGCCGCGGCCGAGTGGCTGATCCTGATCAAGCCCTATGGCTGGCTGGGGGTGGACGTGTTCTTCGTGCTCAGCGGCTACCTGATCGGCGGCCAGCTGATGCGGCCGGTCTCGCGCGGCGAGACCCCCGACCTCCAGCGTTTCTGGGCCAGCCGCGCCTTCCGGATTCTGCCGGCCTATCTGGTGCTGCTGGCGCTGTATTTCGCCCTGCCCGCCTTCGTCACCGACGGCAAGGGCATCCAGCCCCTGTGGCGGTTCCTGACCTTCACCATGAACCTCGACCTCGACTACACCCGGGCCGGCAATTTCAGCTCGGCCTGGTCGCTGTGCGTGGAGGAGTGGTTCTACCTGACCCTGCCGGTCCTGGTGCTGGGCCTGAGGCTGCCAATCTTTCGTACAGGCGCCCTGCGCAAGGCGGGACCGTGGCCCTCGATCGCCCTGGCCGGCGCGATCCTGCTGGGCGGCATGGCGCTGCGCTACACCCTGTGGCGCGACCTGTCGCTCCTGCCCGAGCCGCCGAACGGGGCGTTCCAGAAGCTGATCTACTACCCCACCTGGTGCCGGCTGGACGGCCTGCTGATGGGCGTGCTGCTGGCGGCGGCGCGCACCTTCCGCCCGGCGCTGTGGACCCGGCTCTGCCCGCCCTGGCTGGCCGCGTCGGCGGCCGTGGCGATCTGGATCGCCGCCGTCGTTCTGATCGGCGACAACGGCCTGATCCTGAGCCTGACCGGGGCGACCGTGGTCTATCCGCTGTACGCCTTGGGCTGCGCCCTGATGCTGTCGGCCCTGCTGGATCTCGAGCCCTGGCTGGCCCGCCACCGCCCACGCGGCCTGGCCGGCTTGGCGGCCCTGGCCTACAGCCTCTACCTGGTCCACAAGCCGATCTACCATTTCCTGCACGGCTGGCTAGGCGACGCGGTGCTGCACGGCTGGACCGGCCTCCTGGTCTACGTCCTGCCCGCCTTCGCCGCTGCGACCGTGCTGCACGTGCTGGTCGAGCGACCGTTCCTGCGCTTGCGGGACCAAGTGATGGCGCGGCCGGTCGTGGCGGATGAGCCCGTGAAGCTGGCGGCCTGAACCGGTTAGACCCGGCCTAGACGCGGTAGCGCTTGCTGATCCGGAAATTGGCCAGCGTCACCACGCCGGCGATCAGAGGCGGCACGGCCGCGACCAGCCACCCGCCGACGCCAATCTCATCCGGCGAGCCGCTTGAGGCCATGCCGGTCATGAAAAGGGTCCAGGTCAAGCTGGCGACCGCCCAACAGGCGAAGTTTCGAGCCCAGCCTTCCAGTCGCCAGAGAGCCAGGACCAAGCCTCCGCTCATCGCCAGAAGCACCGCCGTCAGGCGGACGCGCGTCCACGTGTCGGCCCCTTCGGCGACCGCTCCGGTCACGCCCCACAGAAGGCCGCCAGCAAGCCCGAAGAGTAGACAAATCCCCACGCTGCACCCGATCGGCGAGGCGGCCATGCGAGCGCGCCAGGCGGACGGCGCCCAATCCCACGCCACGCTGGCGGCGATCGCCGCCAGGGGGACCGCGCCGACGGCCAGCACGAAGCGCGCCCCTCCGCCCTCGGCGGCCCGCCTCGATATCCCTTCAGCGGCCAGCCAGAAGCACGCGCCGTAAAGGAAGACGGCCAAGATCCGTCTTACCCGGGACTTGGTGAGCCAAGAGCCGAACGTCCACAGCAGCATCATGGCTGGAAGGAAAAAGATGTCCGCGTGGGCCGCGATCGAAGGCCACAGTCGTCCGTCGGCCAGCCACAGCAGACCGGCCAAGACCACGGTGGCGGCTATATGGAGCCGGAAGGGCTTGGCGATCGGTTCGGCGGCGTCGGTCATGCCCGCCAAGGTAGCGCTAGTTTCGCCCCCGCACGCAAGTCCCCAAGAAAACCGCCCCGCCCCCTCGCCGCGCCTGCTATACGCCCCCATCTCCTCCCCTTCCCGTTCGACAGTTAGACCCTCCCGATCATGGCTTCCCCGACTCGCGCCCCTGTCCTGGCTCTCAAGGACGTCCGCCTCGCCGATGGGGCCAAGCCGTTGTTCGACGGCGTCGACCTGGCGCTGGAGCCGCGCGTGCGCGCCTGCCTGGTCGGTCGCAACGGCGCCGGCAAGTCGACCCTGCTGAAGATCCTGGCCGCCCAGGGCATCGAGGCCGACAGCGGCGAGCGCGCCGCCCAGCCGGGCGCCAAGATCGTCTATGTCAGCCAGGAGCCGGACATCACCGGCGAGACCCTGCTGGACTACTGCACGGCCGGCGGGGCCGAGGACTACGAGGCCCACGCCACCCTGGCCGACTTCGGCCTGGACTACGCCAAGAGCACCCAAGGCCTGTCGGGCGGCGAGCGTCGTCGCGCGGCCCTGGCCCGGGCCTTCGCCGAGCAGCCCGACGTGCTGCTGCTGGACGAGCCGACCAACCACCTGGACATCTTCGCCATCCAGACCCTGGAAGAGGAACTGGCCGGTTCCAAGTGCGCCGCCCTGATCGTCAGCCACGACCGCGCCTTCCTCAACCGCGTCACCCAGCGCACCTTCTGGCTGGAGCACCGCAAGGTGCGTCGCCTCGACAAGGGCTTCGCCGAGTTCGAGGTCTGGAGCGAGCAGGTGCTGGCCGCCGAGGCCGACGAGGAGCGTCGCCTCAACAAGCAGCTGGAGAAGGAAAACGCCTGGCTGGCGCGCGGCGTCCAGGGCCGCCGGGCCCGCAACGAAGGCCGCCGCCGCGCCCTGATGGACCTGCGCAGCCAGAAGAAGGACCTGCAGGCCGACAAGCGCGGCAGCATGACCCTGGCCGTCGAGAGCTCGGGCACCTCGGGCAAGCGCGTGGTCGAGGCCAAGCACGTGACCAAGAAGTTCGGCGACCGCGTGATCGTCGAGGACTTCTCCACCCGCATCCTGCGCGGCGACCGCGTGGCGCTGGTGGGCCCCAACGGCGCGGGCAAGACCACCCTGGTGCGGATGCTGCTGGGCGAGATCCCGATCGACGCCGGCGACATCAAGCTGGGCACCAACCTGGAGATCTCCTACGTCGACCAGAACCGCATGGCGCTGTCGGAGAAGATGACCCTGTGGGACTTCCTGACCCCCGGCGGCGGCGACTCCATCCTGGTGCGGGGTATTCCCAAGCACGTGGCCGGCTACGCCAAGGAGTTCCTGTTCACCGAGGCCCAGCTGCGCCAGCCGGTCACCAGCCTGTCGGGCGGGGAACGCAACCGCCTGCTGCTGGCCCGGGCCCTGGCCACGCCCACCAACCTGATGGTGCTGGACGAACCGACCAACGACCTGGACATGGACACCCTGGACCTGCTGGAAGAGGTTCTGGCCGATTTCGAGGGAACCCTCATCCTGGTCAGCCACGATCGCGACTTCATCGATCGCCTGGCCACTTCGACCATCGCCATGAACGGCCACGGCCGGGTGCTGGAGACCCCCGGCGGCTGGACCGACCTGATCGACCAGGCCCCGGACTTCTTCAAGGGCGCTCGTGGGGCGGCGGGGGACTTCGCCACCGGCACGGGCTCGCACAAGGCGGTGATCACGCCCTCGGCGCCGCCGGCTCCCAAGAAGACCGTCAAGCTGTCCTACAAGGACCAGCGCCGCCTGGAAGAATGCGAAGCCCTGGTCGCCGCCTCGCCCAAGATCATCGCCGACATCGAGGCCCGCCTGGCCGACCCGGGCTTCTACGCCCGCGACCCCAAGGGCTTCGACAAGGTGATGAAGGACCTCGACAAGGCCCGCGCCGACCTGGCCACGGCCGAGGAAGACTGGCTGGCGCTGGAAGAAAAGCGCGAGACGATGGCCGGGTAGCCCCGATCGGGGACACACGCATGCGTGTGTCCCCCGCCTCCACCACAGCCCTTTTGTCGGTCTATCGACTTAGGAACACCCCGCGCTCCGCCCCGTTCTTCTCCCCGCCGGAAGCCTCCGGCGCGATCAGGGAGCGACCACCATGGGTGACGAAACCAACCGCGAAGGCCTGCAGCAGCAGCCGGACGACGCCGCGCGCAACGCGCCGGGTCAGCAGAACCAGCAGGGCCAGCGCCGCGAAAGCGGCGACAACGAAGGCATCGAGGGCACGCGCGTCGAAGGCCTGGACGAGGGCCTGGAAGGCGGCGTCGACACCGGAGCCATCGAGCCCGGCAAGACCGGCCAGCGCTGATCCGCTGATCAAATGATGAGGCCGCCCCGCGCGGGGCGGCCTTTCCGTCCGCGAATTCCAGAAAAGATCCGTAGGAGCACACCGTGTTTGGTGGTGAACGTCTGTCGCGCATCGGCGCCTTCAGTCCCGAATTTCCCGACGCCGAGGCCCTGCACCGCGGCCTGGCCCACTGGAACCACCGCCGGCTGGCGGTGGGCATGCCCGATCCCGACTGGCGCGCCGAGGTTTCCGAAGAGGCCCGGATGAAGCGGATCGAAGGCGAATATGTCGAGCAGTTCCGCGACCACATCCTGCCCCTGGTCGCCGACGTGCCGACCAACGCCGACGACTTCGTGGCCTGGTTCGAACAGCTGCAGGAGACCGGCCCCGGCCAGGACGACCCGCTGTTCGACTGGCTGGAGGGCGCGGCCACCCTGCCCGACCTGCAGTGGTTCCTGACCCAGGAAGCGGCCGGCGAGGCCGGCTTCGACGACCTGGTGGCCATGACCCAGGTCAAGGTCAGCGACCGCGCCAAGCTGGAGCTGGCCCGCAACTACTGGGACGAGATGGGTCGCGGCGCGGCGGCCGGCATGCACGGCCCGATGCTGACCCGCACGACGGAAGTCCTGGGCCTGACCCCGACCATCGACTCCACCCTGTGGCAGTCCCTGGCCCTGGCCAACACCATGACGGCCTTCGCCACCACGCGGCGCTACACCTACCAGTCTATCGGCGCCCTGGGCGTGGTCGAGCTGACCGCGCCGGGCCGCGTGGCCTGCGTCGACGCAGGCCTCAAGCGCCTGGGCGTCTCGCCCTCGGCCCGCAAGTATTTCGCCCTGCACGCCCAGCTGGACATCGAGCACTCCAAGGCCTGGAACGCCGAGGCCCTGCATCCCCTGGTCAGCGAGTTCCCCCACTGCGCGCGGTTCATCGCCGAGGGGGCGGTCATGCGCCTGATCTGCGGCGAGCAGTGCTTCGACACGTACAGGGCCCACCTGTGGGCGCACGTGCATCCGGTGGTCTACGCGGCGGAGTAGGCCCCGCCTACACCACCACCTGCGACCCCATTTCCACCACCCGGCCCGCCGGGATGTGGAAGAAGTCGATCGGGTCGGCGGCGTTCTTGACCATCCAGATGAACAGCTTGTCCTGCCACAGCGGCATGCCCACGCCGGGCGAGGCCACCACCGTGCGGCGGCCGACGAAGAACGAGGTCGACATCAGGTCGAAGGCCAGGCCCCGGCGGCGACAGCTGCCCAGGGCGCGTGGAATGTGCGGGGTCTCCATGAAGCCGTAGTGCACGGTCACCCGCTTGAAGCCCGTGCCGAGGGACTCGATCTCGATCCGGTCCTTCTCGGCCACGCGCGGCTGGTCGGCCGTGCGCACGGTCATCACCACGTTCTCGGCGTGCAGCACCTTGTTGTGCTTGAGATTGTGCAGCAGGGCGACGGGGGCCACCGACGGGTCGGAGGTCAGGAAGATCGCCGCGCCGGGCACCGGATGCGGCGGCCGGGCGCGCAGACTGTCGATCAGGTCGGTCAGGCCGATGGAGTCGCGATGGACCTTCTGGTGCAGCAGGTCGCTGCCCGCCCGCCAGGTCCACATCAAGAGCGCGATGGCCCCGGCGGCGGCCAGCGGGACCCAGCCGCCGTCGGCGATCTTCAGGGCGTTGGAGCCCAGGAACACCAGGTCCAGCGCCAGGAACGGCGCCAGCAGCGCCACGCAGGCCCACAACGGCCAGCCCCAGTGGCGGCGCGCCACCACGAACAGCAGGGCCACGGTCACCACCATGGTCGTGGTCACCGCTACCCCATAGGCCGAGGCCATGTTGGACGAGGTGCGAAACATGAACAGCAGGAACAGCACCCCGATCGCCAGGGCCACATTGACCTGCGGCACGAAGATCTGGCCGGCCACGGTCTCGCTGGTCCGCTTGATGTCGAGGCGGGGCAGCAGGCCCAGCTGCACCGCCTGCTGGGTGACCGAGAAGGCGCCGGTGATCACCGCCTGGCTGGCGATGATGGTGGCGGCCGTGGTCAGCAGGATCACCGGCCAATAGACCGCGTGCGGGATCAGGCCGAAGAACGGGTTGTCCATGGCCGCCGGGCGGACCAGGCACAGCGCCCCCTGGCCCAGATAGTTCAGCATCAGGCACGGCAGGGCCACGACCAGCCAGCCGGCGCGGATCGGGGCTTTGCCGAAGTGACCCATGTCGGCGTAGAGGGCCTCGGCCCCGGTCACGCACAGGAAGACGCTGCCCAGGATCGTCACCCCCAGCAGGCCGTCGGCCATCAGGAGCTTGATCGCGTAGACCGGGCTCAGGGCCAGCAGAATCTCGGGCCGCTGCAGGATGAACGGCAGGCCCAGGGCCGCCAGGGTGAAGAACCAGACCAGGGTGATCGGGCCGAAGAACCGCCCCACCACCTCGGTGCCGCGCGACTGCACGGCGAACAGGGCCAGCAGGATCACCGCCGCCAGCGGCAGGACGAACGGCGCGAAATGGGCGCCGATCACCGGCGCCGTGGTCAGGCCCTCGACCGCCGACAGCACCGAGATCGCCGGGGTGATCAGGCCGTCGCCGTAGAACAACGCCGCGCCCAGGATGCCCAGCAGCACCAGCCAGTTCGAGCGCTTGGCCAGCGCCTTCTGGGCCAGGGCCATCAGGGCCAGGGTGCCGCCCTCGCCGCCGTTGTCGGCCCGCATGACGATGACGACGTATTTCAGGGTGACCACCAGGGTCAGGGCCCAGAACACCAGCGACACAACGCCGAACACCGCCAGGCGCGGGTCCACCCCGCCGGCATGGGCCAGGGCCTCGCGCATCGAATAGAGCGGGCTGGTGCCGATGTCGCCGAACACCACGCCCAGGGCGCCGAGCGCCAGCGCCCCGAACCGGGCCGCGCGGGCGCCCGGGTGGGTCGGCTCGGGAGAGGTGTGGGCCATGAGGCTTTGGGTCCGGCGGAAGGAGCGGTGACCTACAGGCGGTCGGCGTAAGGGCGCCATGTGGATTCTGGGGCGCGGGTATAAGGAAGTTATAAAGATCGGGAGCGCCGGGCCTTAGTCATGCAGCGGCGCTTCCGTCGTCTCGCGCTTGGGGTCGGTCACCACCGTGCCCACCGAGGCGGCGATGACGAAGGCGATGGCCAGCCATTGCCGGGCCACCAGGTGTTCGCCCAGGAACAGCAGGCCCGCCAGCGCTCCGACCGCCGGCTCCAGGCTCAACATCACCCCGAAGCTGCGCTTGGAGATGCCGCGCAGGGCGACCATCTCCAGCGAATAGGGAATGGCGCTGGAGACCACCGCCACCACCAGGCCAAGGGCCATGGCGCGCGGGTCCAGCAGGGCCGCGCCAGCCGTGACCAGGCCGAACGGCGCCACGACCAGAGCCGCCGTGGTCATCCCCAGGGCCACCGAGCGGCCGCCGTGCAGGTGTCCGGTCCGCTGGCCGGCGACGATGTATCCGGCCCAGCACACCGCCGCGGCGACCGCGAAGCCCACGCCGACGGGGTCCAGGTTCAGGTTGGCGTCGCCGAGCGGCAGCAGCAGGCCCAGCCCCGCCACGGCCAGGGCGATCCAGGCGAAGTGGATGGGCTTGCGGGCATGGACCATGGCCAGGCTCAGCGGCCCGGTGAACTCGATGGCGATGGCCAGGCCCAGCGGGATGGTCCGCAGCGCCATGTAGAAGCACAGGTTCATCGCCCCCATCACCGCGCCGTAGGCGGCGACGGCGATCAGGTCCTTGCGGGCCAGCCTGAACCGCCACGGCCGCCAGACCAGGCACAGCACCAAGGCCGAAAAGCCGACGCGATAGGCGCTGGTCCCCTGGGCCCCGACCAACGGAAACAGGCTCTTGGCGAACGATGTGCCTGCGCACAGCGACACCATGGCGCTGACCAGGCAGACATACGGCAGGGCGGCGCGCAGGCCGAACGAACCGGACGGCGATGGGACGGAGCGAGACATGGCGGTGTCTCTAGCAGGTATCGCCGGCGGCTGTCGCAAGGCGGGCGCGGGTTTCAGGCGCGGCGTCGGCTGACATATCCTTTTTCGCGAGTTTTAGATTTCACACGATTCAAGATTGCAACCTTCAGGGTAAATATTATAGTTAAGCTTCAGCCATGGGTTTAGCGCATTGGGGGGCTTATGCGAAAGCTTGCGACGGTCATTTGCGTTGGATTTCTGGTGTCGGGATGCGCGTCCCACAACCTGCTGCGCGTCGACGGCGCGGGTCCCGCCGTGGAAAACCCCAAGATCATCGAGGCGGTCAACCTGACGGTCGCCCTGAACCCGGCCGGCCTGCCGCCGCGAGGCCAGATCGCCGACTGCCTGAAGGCCGAAACGCTTCCGGAGGCGTGCAAGGCGGCCGGAAGCAATGTGTCCGCCAAGAGCCTGCTGACCTTGCTGGGCTTTGGCGAAGCCAGCTCGGCTTCGCGCAAGGACGATCGCCTGACACAGGAGCGCATGCGGCTGGAAGCGGCGCTGGCGGCCTTCTACGAACCGCTCAACGATGATTTCGGGCCGGCCGAGGATCGACGGGACCGCCTTCAGGCGCGGCTCCTCGGCGCCTCGGACGCCAATTGCGCCACCTTCGCCCAAACCATCTACGGGACCCAGGCGTCCTCCAACTTCATTTTCGGCGGCCTGGCCACCAGCCTGGCCGGCGCCGGCGCCATCACCACCAACCAGCAGACCGCCCGGCTCCTGTCGGGCCTGGCCGGGATCTCGTCCGGCCTTCGCACCGAGGCCAACGAGGACTTCTTCCGCAAGCAGTGGATGGAAGCCGTCGTCAAGGCGATCAACACCTCGCGCGACAAGATGCGGGCCGACATGACGGTCCGCCAGGCCCAGTCGATCAGCGACTATCCCGTCGAGGCCGCGATCGCCGACGCCATCCGCTACAACGGCGAATGCAGCCTCGTGGCGGGAATGAAGGAAGTGAACTCCGCCGTGACCATCGCCGACGATCCGGCCGGCATGAAGGCGCTGAAGAGCACCTTCAGCCAGGCCGGCTACAAGGTGGACTTCAACCTGCGGGGCCGCGTCGACGATCCGGCGGTGGGCGCCACGGACGGCCCCGCGCCGACCGAGCGCCGCGAAGTATCGGGGCGAGCCGGCGACGCGATCCTGAAGCTCAATGGAGCGGTTCAACGAGCGCAGGGCCGGGCGCATCTGCTCGTCGAACAGACGAAGGCGGACTACAAGGCCAAGAACAACAAGGACATGCCGGCGGCGGATGTCGCCGCGCTCCAGGGCAAGCTGGATGCGATCACGGCGCCCTTGGACTACGGCGCTCCGAATTCAACCACGAAGCAGTCCTTCGACAACTTGGCGAAGTTCGCGACCGACGCCGCGAAATTGAACGCGGAACTGGCCCAACTGCCCGCCTCCAAGACGGCCGAACGAAGCGACAAGCAGGCCGAAATTCGCGCCAACGACGCCCAGGCGGCCGCCGAGCTCGCGCTCGCGCTTCATCGGGTCAACAGCGCCGACCAGGCCCTCGGGAAGGTCGTGGCGCCATAGGCGCCCACGGGCGCGACTACGGGGTCTGCCCGGCGTCGCTTCGGTAGATCACCGGATTTACGCGTCCCCGGCGTTTGCGACGATGCGCGCCAGCCTGGGGAAACCGCCGTGGCCATACGCCTTTCCGCAGTCCTGGCCGCCGCCCTGGTCCTGGCCGCCTGCGGGAGCACGCCCAAGGGGTTCCTGATCCCTACGGCGGCCCCGCCGCCGCCGGGGACCACCCAGATCGACATGATGGTGGTCACCACCCGCGCCGCCTCGCCCGTGCCCGGGGTGATCTATGGCGGCGAGCGCGACGCCAGCGCCTCGGGGACCGAGATCGTCGTCTCCGTGCCGCCCAACCACAAGGTCGGCGCCGTCGAGTGGCCCAAGCACGAGCCGCCCGATCCGGCCACCGAGTTCGCCACCCTCAGCGTCGCCCCGTCCGACCGCGCCAACACCCTGGCCTGGTTCGACCGCATGGGCGGCCGGCACGCGCGGCTGCTGGTGTTCGTGCACGGCTTCAACACCCGGTTCGAGGCGTCGGTCTACCGCTTCGCCCAGCTGGTGGCCGACTCCAAGGCCGACGCCGCGCCGCTGCTGTTCACCTGGCCCTCGCGCGGCAAGCTGTTCGACTACGAGTACGACCGCGACAGCGCCATCTATTCCCGCGACGCCCTGGAGGAGGCCCTGACCAAGGCGGCCGACGCGCCGCGGGTCAAGGAGATGACCGTGGTGGCCCATTCGATGGGCACCTACCTGACCATGGAGGCCCTGCGCCAGCTGGCCATCCGGCGCGGCGGCCTGCCGGCCAAGATCAACAATGTCGTCCTGGCCTCGCCCGATATCGATCCCCAGGTGTTCGCCCACCAGTTCGCGGCCCTGGGTCCCAACCCGCCGCACATCACCATCTTCGTGTCGCGCGACGACCGGGCCCTGCTGATCTCGCGCTTCCTGGCCGGCAACCTGATGCGCCTGGGCGCCATCGACCCCAGCCAGGAGCCCTATCGCTCGAAGCTGGAGGCCAACGGCCACATCACCGTCATCGACCTGACCAAGCTGAAGGCCGGCGACAGCCTCAACCACGGCAAGTTCGCCCAGAGCCCGGAAGTGGTGAAGATGCTGGGGGCGCAGCTGATCAATGGGCAGGTGCTGACAGAGGGGGAGTGAAGGGGCCGGAGGGAATTAGATCCTCCCCCTGTGGGGGAGGTGTCGGCGAAGCCGACGGAGGGGGGAGTGATCGGCAGGCGGCCCAATTCCGGGTCGTCGATCCTACAACTCCCCCACCGATCGCTACGCGATCGCCTCCCCCACAGGGGGAGGCTTTAGAACGCCTCGTCTTCCTCGACGCCCTCGTCGTCGGACTCGCCGCCCATGGCCGCTTCCAGGCTTTCGATGATGTCGTCCATCTGGTCCGGCGTGATCGAGACATAAAGCGCCTCGCCGCCCACGGCCGAGACCAGCAGGCGGTAGCCGTCCTCGGTTTCCTGCAGGCTGAAGGTTTCGAGAAGCTGCAGCTTGGCCATGGGATGTCTCGTGGAGCGAAAAGGGAAGGCGCGGATATAGGCGCGGCGCGGCCTTTCCGAAACCCTCTCTACTTCAGCGCCCCGCGCCGCAACATCGCGATGTGCCCCGCGATCAGCGCCTCGCGCTCCACCCACGGGAACTCCGGCCGGGCGATCAGCAGCGACACCAGCCCGTGCAGCCCCGCCCACAGGGTCTGGGTCAGGCGCAGGGGGTCGTCGTCGTGGGTCAGGCCGGCGGCGTGCAGCTCGGCGATCATCGCCACGAAGGCCTGGAAGGCCTCGATGCCCGCCGCCATCGGGCGGCCGCCGGTGCGGGCCAGGAACGAGCCGTCGTGGTTCTTCTCGACCATGAAGGCCACGCGGTAGGCGTCGGGCTCGCTGAGGCCGAAGTCGATATAGGTCATCATCGCCCGGTCGAACATTTCCGGCGTCGGCGACCAGCACGAGCGGCCGTTGTCCATCCGCGCCTTCAGCTTGGCGAAGGCCCGCACGCACAGCTCGGCGATCAGGTCGTCCTTGGTGGCGAAATAGGCGTAGAGCGCCGGCTGGCTGATGCCCGCCGCCTCGGCGATCTGCCGGGTTGAGACCGTGTGCACGTCCTTGGCGCTGAACAGCCTGAGCGCCGCGTCGAGGATCTCTTCCCGGCGCTCGGCGCCCTGGCCCTTGGGTTTACGCGGCGATCGGACTTGCGGCGACTTCATCGTGCTGGAGCCTTTCCCAGGCCGGGCGCGGCTTGACAAGTCGCGATAATCTATCACTGATAACTTATCACTGATCGATAGTCGAGGGGGCGGGTCATGGGCGGGGACTTGGGAGCCGGATCGGCGGACGACGCCCCCTCCGTCCGCTTCGCGGCCACCTCCCCCGTTGTTGCACGGGGGAGGAGAAGGATGTCTCCGCTTCCTCCTCACCCGCATCGCGGGGGAGGTGGCGCGAGGCGCAGCCTCGTGACGGAGGGGGCGTCCATCGCGCTCCTGCTCGCCCTCGTCGCCTGCGGCCCCGCCAAGACCCCCGCCGCCCCGCCGCCGCCCCAGGCGGTGGAGGCCGTCGCCGTCTCCGCCCCGCGCGCCAGCGGCGGCGTCTCCGCCACCGGAACCCTGGAGCGCCGCCGCGAGATGGCGCTGTCGTTCCGCATCGCCGGGGTGCTGACCCGGGTCTCCGTCGAAGCCGGCGATCCCGTCCGGGCCGGCCAGGTGCTGGCCACCATCGACCCCGCCGCCGTCGACGCCCGCCAGCAGGCCATGTCGTCCGACCTCGACAAGGCCCGCCGCGACCTGGAGCGCGCCAAGACCCTCTACGCCAAGGGCTATGTGGCCAAGGTGCGGGTCGACGACGCCGAGAGCGCCGTGCGCTCGGCCAACGCCGCCTACAGCAGCGCCGCCTTCGACCGGCGTTGGGCGCAGCTGGTCTCGCCCGCCTCGGGCGTGGTGCTGGAGCGCAAGGCCCAGGCCGGCGAGGTGGTCCAGCCGGGCCAGGCCGTGGTCAGCGTCGCCGACCTGGCCAGCCCGCTGGTGCTGCGCGTGCCCCTGCCCGACCGCGATGTCGCCGGGATCGGGGTCGGCGCCCCGGTCGAGGTCAGCGTCGACGCCCTGCCCGGCCAGGTGCTGTCCGGCCATGTCACTCGCGTGGGCCAGTCGGCCGACGCCCGCACCGGCGCGGTCACGGTCGAGATCGAGGTGGCGGCGCGGCCCGAGCTTCGCAGCGGCCAGATCGCCACCGCCCGCCTGGCCAGCCACGTAGCCGCCACCGCCGGCTCCGGCTTCGCCCGCGTTCCCGCCGAGGCGGTGCTGGAAGCTTCGGGCGGCAAGGCGGCCGTCCTTCGTTTGGACAACGCCAAGGGGGAGATGAGAGCCAGGCGCACCCCCGTCCAGTTCGGCGGCTTCGACGGCGACGACGCCCTGGTCGCCGGCCTGCCCGACGGCGCCCGGGTGATCACCGCCGGGGCCGGGTTCGTCTCGGACGGCGACCGGGTGAGCGTGACCGACCCGAAGGCGCTGGGGAAGGCGGCGGAGCGATGAGCGGCGTGGCCCTTTCCTCGCCGTCAGCGCTCGTGAACGTCCTCGTCCTTCGACAGGCTCAGGATGAGGACGACTTCAATGGCGGTTCACTAGAAACCCTCATCCTGAGCTTGTCGAAGGACGAGGGTTTCTTCCCCCCGCCGGTTGAGCGCGTGGAGCGTTCCGCATGAAGTTCGACCTCGCCGGCTTCGCGGTCCACCGCTGGCAGTTCACCCTGGTCGCCTTCGGCCTGCTGATCATGCTGGGGCTGAACGCTTTCTCCAGCGTGCCGCGCTCGGAGGACCCGCACTTCCCCGTGCCCATCGTCGTCATCCGCGCCGTCCTGCCGGGGGCGGAGCCGGCCGAGATGGAGCAACTGGTCGCCCACCCCATCGAGGACGCGGTCTACGGCCTGGACGACATCGACAAGGTGATCTCCACCAGCCTGGACGGCGCGGCGATCGTCGCCGTCCACTTCACCTGGAACGTCGATCCCGAGCGCAAGTACGACCAGGTGGTGCGCGAGGTGAACGCCATCCGGGGGAACCTGCCGGCCGGCCTGGCGCGGCTGGAGATCGAGCGGGTGCGCACCACCGAGGTGGCCATCGTCCAGACCGCCCTGGTCAGCGACACCCTGCCCATGCGCCGCCTGGAGAAGGTGGCCGACCGGCTGCGCGAGCAGATCGACCGCGTGCCCGGCGTGCGCCGCTCCGAGTACTGGGGCACGCCCAGCAGCGAGGTGCGGGTGTCGCTGGACCTGGCCCGGCTGTCGGCGCTGAAGCTGCCGGCCACCGCCGTCTCCGACGCCCTGAAGGCCAACGGCGCCGAGGCCCCGATCGGCGCGGTGCAGGCGGGCGAGCGGCGGTTCAACGTCAAGGCCGGCGGCGCCTTTCGCGACCTGGAGACCATCCAGAACACGCCCGTCCGCTCGGTCGGCGGCCAGGTACTGCGGGTGCGCGACGTGGCCGACGTGGCCTGGGCCCAGGACGAGCCCACCCACCTGACCCGCTTCAACGGCAAGCGGGCGGTGTTCGTGACGGTGACCCAGAAGGACGGCCAGGACGTGGCCCGGATCACCAAGGCCGTCGACAAGGTGCTGGACGACTACGAGAAGACCCTGCCCGCCGGGGTGAAGCTGGAGCGCGGCTTCGTCCAGGCCCGCAATGTCGAGCACCGCCTGGGCAACCTGTTCCGCGACTTCGGCATCGCCCTGGTGCTGGTGCTGATCACCCTGCTGCCGCTGGGGCCTCGCGCGGGCCTGGTGGTGATGGTGTCGATCCCGCTGAGCCTGCTGATCGGCCTGTCGCTGCTGCAGGCGTTCGGCTTCACCCTCAACCAGCTGTCCATCGCCGGCTTCGTGCTGGCCCTGGGCCTGCTGGTCGACGACAGCATCGTCATCACCGAGAACATCGCCCGCCGCATCCGCGAGGGCGAGGAGCGCACGGCCGCGGCCGTCAACGGCGCCAACCAGATCGCCCTCGCCGTGCTGGGCTGCACCGCCTGCCTGATGCTGGCCTTCCTGCCGCTGATGGCCCTGCCGGCCGGCTCGGGGGCCTATATCAAGTCGCTGCCGGTGACGGTGCTGTGCACGGTCGGCGCCTCGCTGCTGGTGTCGATGACCATCATCCCGTTCCTGGCCAGCCGGGTGCTGGACAAGCATTCCGACCCTGAGGGCAACCGCCTGCTGCGGGCGGTGAACGGCGGCATCCACCGCTTCTACCGGCCGGTGCTGCACTTCGGCCTGGCCCGGCCGTGGCTGTCGCTGGCGATCATGCTGGCCCTGTGCGCCACCACGGTTCCAATGCTGAAGATCGTCGGCTCCAGCCTGTTCCCCGCCGCCGAGACCCCGCAGTTCCTGATCCGCATCGAGACGCCCAACGGCAGCCCGCTGTCGCGCACCGACCGGGCCCTGCGCTTCGTCGAGGCCCGGCTGAAGGCCGAGCCGAAGATCATCTGGCAGGCCGACAACCTGGGACGCGGCAATCCGCAGGTGTTCTACAACCAGTCCCAGCGCGAAAGCTCGACCACCTACGCCGAGGTGTTCGCCAGCCTGAAGGCCTGGGAGCCGGGCAGGAGCGACAAGGTGCTGGACGGCCTGCGCGCCGACTTCGCCCGCTTCCCCGGGGCGAAGATCAGCGTCGTCACCTTCGAGAACGGCCCGCCCATCGAGGCGCCGGTGGCCGTGCGCCTGACCGGCCGCGACCTGGACGTGCTCAAGGCCCTGGCCGCCCGCGCCGAGGCGATCCTGAAGGCGACGCCGGGCGCGCGCGACGTCAACAATCCCATGCGCCTGGATCGCACGGACCTGGACCTGGGCGTCGACGAGGGCAAGGCCGCCGCCCTGGGCGTGCCGGCCGGCGCCCCGCGCCGCGTGGCCCGCCTGGCCCTGTCGGGCGAGGAGACCGGCCGCTTCCGCGACGCCGATGGCGACGACTACGCGGTCAAGGTGCGCCTGCCGATGACCGCCTCGGCCGGGGCGCTCCAGGCCGGCGACCACAACACCCTCTCCGACCTGGCCAAGCTGTATGTGCCCACCGCCGAGGGCGAGGCCGCGCCCCTGGGGTCCATCGCCTCGCCCACCCTGCGCTCCAGCCCCGCGCGGATCGACCGCTTCGACCGCGAGCGCACGGTGACGGTGACGTCCTACGTCCAGACCGGCTACCTGACCGCCAAGGTCACGGCCGACGCCCTGGCCCGCCTGAACCGCGAGCTGCCGATGCCGCCCGGCTACCGCCTGAGCCTGGGCGGCCAGGCCGAGGCGCAGTCGGAGAGCTTCGCGGGGCTGGGCGCGGCGGTGATGGTGGCGGTGTTCGGGATCCTGGCGGTGCTGGTCCTGGAGTTCCAGAAGTTCAAGACCGCCCTGGTGGTGGCCGGCATCATCCCGTTCGGCCTGTTCGGCGCGGTCGCGGCGCTGTGGATCACCGGCTATTCGCTGAGCTTCACCGCGACCATCGGGCTGATCGCCCTGATCGGCATCGAGATCAAGAACTCGATCCTGCTGGTGGACTTCACCGAACAGCTGCGGCGCGACGGCATGGGCCTGCACGACGCCATCGAAAAGGCCGGCGAGGTGCGGTTCCTGCCGGTGCTGCTGACCAGCGTCACGGCGATTGGGGGGTTGTTGCCGCTGGCGATGGAGGGGTCGGGGCTGTACTCGCCGCTGGCCATCGTGATCATCGGCGGGCTGATCACGAGCACGGTGCTGTCGCGGGTGGCGACGCCGGTGATGTACTGGCTGACGGCGCGGGGGGACGCGGAGCGCACCTAAAGCCTCCCCCACAGGGGGAGGCTTTAGACCACGCTTGCCTATTTTACACTCGTATAGCAACCTCTCCCCACCCAGGGGAGAAGACCATGACCACCGCCACCCAACACCGCGACGCGATCATCATCGGCGGCGGGCACAACGGTCTGGTCTGCGCCTTCTACCTGGCCAGCGCCGGGCTGAAGGTCACGGTCTGCGAGGCGCGGGACGTGGTCGGCGGGGCGGCGGTGACCGAGGAGTTCCATCCGGGTTTCCGCAACTCGGTGGCCAGCTACACGGTCAGCCTGCTGAGCCCCAAGGTCATCGCCGACATGGACCTGCACGGCCACGGCCTGCGGATCCTGGAGCGGCCGATCTCCAACTTCCTGCCGATCGACGACACGTCCTACATGAAGCTGGGCGGCGGGCTGGAGCGCACCCAGGCCGAGTTCCGCAAGTTCTCGGCCAAGGACGCCGAGCGCCTGCCGGCCTATTACGACATGCTGGACGAGATCGGCGACGTGCTGCGCGACCTGGCCGGCGAGACCCCGCCCAATCTGAGCGACGGCCTGCCGGGCCTGCTGCGGGGCCTGCGCCAGGGCTCGCGGATGGCGGGCCTCAGCCTGGAGCGCAAGCGCGACCTGCTGGACCTGTTCACCAAGAGCGCCCGCGACTTTCTCGACGGCTGGTTCGAGAGCGACGCGGTCAAGGCCAGCTTCGGCTTCGACGCCGTGGTCGGCAACTTCGCCAGCCCCGACAGCCCCGGCTCGGCCTATGTGCTGCTGCACCACACCTTCGGCGAGGTGAACGGCAAGAAGGGCGCCTGGGGCCACGCCGTCGGCGGCATGGGGTCGATCACGCAAGCCATGGCGAAAGCCTGCCGCGCCAAGGGCGTCGAGATCCTGCTCAAGGCCCCGGTCGAGGCGATCCATGTCGAGGACGGCGCCAAGGGCAAGACCGCCGTCGGCGTCCAACTGGTCGACGGCCGCCAGTACCGGGCGCCGATCATCAGCTCCAACCTCAACCCCGCCCTGCTCTATGGTTCGCTGGTCGCCCCCTCGGCCCTGCCCGCCCCGTTCAAGAAGGCGATCAAGGGCTACAAGAACGGCTCGGGCACCTTCCGGATGAACGTGGCCCTGTCGGAGCTGCCCGACTTCACCTGCCTGCCCGGCAAGGCCGTGGCCGAGCACCACCAGTGCGGCATCGTGCTGTCGCCGACCCTGGACTACATGGACGAGGCCTACCGCGACGCCAAGGCGACCGGGATCAGCAAGCGGCCGATCGTCGAGATCCTGATCCCCTCCACCCTGGACGACAGCCTGGCCCCGCCCGGCCAGCACGTGGCCAGCCTGTTCTGCCAGCAGTTCGCCTGGGACCTGCCCGACGGCCGCTCGTGGGACGACGAGCGCGAGGCCGCCGCCGACCTGATCATCGACACGGTCAACCAGTGGGCCCCCAACTTCAAGGCGTCGGTCCTGGGACGGATGATCCTGTCGCCGGTCGACCTGGAGCGGAAGTTCGGCCTGGTCAACGGCGACATCATGCACGGCCACATGTCGCTGGACCAGCTGTGGGCCGCCCGGCCGGTGCTGGGGCACGCCAGCCACCGGGCGCCGATCAAGGGGCTCTACATGTGCGGCGCGGGGTGCCATCCGGGTGGTGGGGTCTCGGGCAATCCGGGACGGAACGCGGCGCGGGAGATCCTGCGGGACCGGGATTTCGGCACGGCGGTGAAGCTGAGCCTGGTGGGGCGGTGATGGCGATCACTTGCCCCCTACGGATCGCTTCGCGATCGTCTTCCCCCATAGGGGGAAGAGGCTACGCCGCCGGCGCGGTGCGCGAGCCTCCGCCCCCTATGGGGGCGGACAGGCGGCGAAGCCGCCAGGTGGGGGCAAGTGTTCACCGGCATGATGGTGGAGGATTGTCGTGATGGACCTGAACCTCCCCAACCACGACCCCGACGCCGCCGATCCTGATGCAAATTGGGGCCTGCCCGGCTGGCTCTACGACAACGCCCGGTTCTTCAAGGAGGAGCAGGACAAGGTCCTGCGCCCGTCCTGGCAGATCGTCTGCCATCTGAACGACATCCCGAAAGCCGGCGACTTCCACACCTTCGACTTCCTGGGCGAGAGCACCGTGGTCGTGCGCGGCAAGGACGGCGGGGTCAAAGCCTTCGCCAATGTCTGCCGTCACCGGGCCGCCCGGCTGCTGGACGGACCGAGCGGCCATTGCGGCCGGATCGTCTGCCCCTACCACGCCTGGACCTACGCCCTGGACGGCCAGTTGATCGGCGTGCCGCACCGCGAGACCTATCCCGCGCTGGAGATGGACAAGCAGGGCCTGGCGCCCGTGCAGACGGAGGTCTATCGCGGCTTCGTCTTCGTGCGGCTGGAGGGGGACGGCCCGTCGGTCGCGCAGATGATGGCCCCCTACGACCACGAGCTGGAGCCCTACCGCTTCGAGGAGATGATCCCGTTCGGCCGCGTCACCCTGCGGCCGCGGACGGTGAACTGGAAGAACATCAGCGACAACTATTCCGACGGCCTGCACATCCCCATCGCCCACCCCGGCCTGACCCGGCTGTTCGGGCGGGGCTATGGCGTGGAAGCCGAAACCTGGGTCGACAAGATGTGGGGCCAGCTGATCGAGGAGCCGTCGCACAATCCCTCGGAGCGGATGTACCAGCAGGTCCTGCCCGACGTCGAACACCTGCCGGCCGAGCGCAAGCGGCTGTGGACCTATTTCAAGCTCTGGCCCAACCAGGCCTTCGACATCTATCCCGACCAGGTGGACTTCATGCAGTTCATCCCGGTCTCGCCGACCCAGACCCTGATCCGCGAGATCGCCTACGCCCTGCCCGACGCGCGGCGCGAGATGAAGGCGGCGCGGTATCTGAACTGGCGCATCAACCGCCAGGTCAACGCCGAGGACACCGAGCTGGTGGCCCGCGTGCAGCAGGGCATGGCGTCGCGGAGCTTCACGGCCGGGCCGCTGGCGGACACCGAGGTGTCCTTGCGGAGCTTCGGGCGGAAGATGCGGGCCCTGATCCCGCAAGCGCGGCTGCATCGCCCGCCGGAGGGGTGGTGACGGGCGGTGACGCCCCCTCCGTCACGCCGCTTCGCGACGCGCCACCTCCCCCGTTGCACGGGTGAGGAGAAGAGGCGTCAAGTTCCTCCTCACCCGCATCGCGGGGGAGGTGGCGCGATGCGAATATGCATCGTGACGGAGGGGGCGTCCTCGTCCGGGATGACAACCGTTTGGGATGCTCGTAGGCGTAAATCATGAGCACCCGCGCCCCCTTCACCCGCGAAGCCGCCGATGTCCGCCGCACCGCCCTGATCGAGGCGGCCATGCGGGTGCTGGCCGACAAGGGGGTGGCCGGAGCGTCGGTGCGGACGATCTGCGCCGAGGCCGGGGTCAGCGCCGGGCTGCTGCGGCACTATTTCGACGGGGTCGACGCCCTGATCGCGGCGGCCTACGAGGCGACCGGGGCGCTGATCGACGCGGCGCTGGAGGCGGCGGTCGAGGCGGCCGGATCCGAGCCCCGCGCGCGGCTATCGGCCTACCTAATCGCCAACTTCGCCCCGCCGGTCCAGGACCCGCGGCTGCTGGCCACCTGGCTAGCCTTTTGGAGCCTGGTGAAGGTGGACCCGGCCATCGCCGCCATCCACCGCCGAACCTATGCCGGCTACCGCGCGCGGCTGGAGGAGCTGCTGGCGGCCTGCGACCCGAAGGTCGACGCGCGGCTGGCGGCGATCGGCCTGACGGCCGTGGTGGATGGACTGTGGCTGGAGCTGTGCCTGGACGCCACGGTGTTCACCCCGGCCGAGGCCGGCGCGATCGCCGAGCGGCTGGCGGCGGGGTATCTTTCCTAAACCCCTCTCCCGATGGGAGAGGGTCTTAAAAACTTAAGCCGCCGCCTGGGCGCCGAGGCTGGTGCGGCCCCAGCTGGCGCGGCGGGTTTCCGGCTCGGACACCGAGACCCGGGCGGTCTTGCCCTGGGTGCGCATGTGGCGGGCCAGCATTTCGGCCACGCCGACCGCTTCGGGCTGGCAGGGATAGGAGCCGATCAGGTCCAGCGTGTCGTTCCAGGTCACGTGCCAGACGCCGGAGACGGGTCGAACGAAGTAGGTGTGTTCGTCGGCCATGGGGTTCACTCCTCGGTTCACTCAAGCATCAGGCTTACAGCGGCGGCATGACAGCTGTATCAATGCTGCACAGCAACATCTTGTTGCATTGCACACTGCAGGAGCCGCGCCAAGGGGACCTTTGGTGAATCAGCGGGCAGGATTGGGGCAGCTTGGCCGTTAAAATCGCTTACGGCGCAAGGATTCGGCGTGTCTCAGTGTCGCCAGGCGAAGAGCGATATCGCCCCCAGGATCAGGCCGGCATAGGCGCCCAGCCCCCACATCAGATGCTCGCCCTCGTCGTCGCTGTAGCGCGCGTCCAGCAACCGATCGCCCAGCGGCAGGGCCGCCCCGAACGAGACGACCAGACGACCGGTGGCGATGAGGATCCGAGTGATCATGGTACGGACGGTGCGCCTCAAAGGTTAACCAGACGCTTAAGTTGTAGGTTGCGCTGAATACACCTTCTCTCAGAGGGAGAAGGAGGGACCCGCGCCGTCAGGCATGGGAGGATGAGGGGTTACGCCGTCGACCGGCGTGCCGGCACGCCTCTCCCTTCCAAGCCAAGGTTCGCCTAAGCTGACGCCATGAGCCTGACCAACGCCCTGCTATTCCTGGCCTTCCTCCTGGCCAATCTCGCCATCGTCGGCACGATGCTCTTTCTCAGCAGCAGCGTGGAGACGCTTCTGGCCCAGCGGCATCCCGATGTCTGGCGGTCCATGCAGGGCTATTCCTTCGCCGCGCGCGAAGCCCGGACACGGTTCTTCCTGAGCCGCGCGCCCTATCGACTGAACGATCCTGAACTGTCGCAAGCCTTGACGAGATGCTGGCTCGGTAATGGCGCGTGGTGTGCGTTCATACTCCTGAGCGTCATCGTCATGGCGCTGCGGAGCTAGACTCTCGTTGTTTCAAGATGGCAGACCCAGCCGGCACGCCGTCTAGCGCCGTCACCCCTCACCCTCCCACCGCTGCGCGGCGGGCCCCTCCCTCTCCCCTCCGGGAGAGGGTTATTTGACCACCACCCCGCCCTTCATCACCGCGCTGACGTGCTCCAGCAGGGTAATGTCGGCCATGGCGTCGCCGTCGACGGCGATCAGGTCGGCGTAGCGGCCGGGGGCGATCGCCCCGACGTCGGTCTTGCGCATCAGCTCAGCGGCGACCGTGGTGGCCGACTGGACCGCCTGCATCGGGGTCATGCCGTAGCGGACCATGTATTTCATCTGGCGCGCATTGAGGCCGTGCGGATAGACCCCGGCGTCAGTGCCGTAGGCGATCTTGACCCCGGCCTTGACCGCCTTGCGGAAGCCCTGGCGCTGGGCCTCGGTGGTGTCGAAGTTCTTGCGCAGGGTCTCGGCCGGCCAGCCGTGGGCCTTGCCGTATTCGTCGATCCAGTCGCCGTCATAGATGTCGGCCACCAGGAACACGCCCTTGGCCTTCATCATGGCGATGGCCTCGTCGTCCATCAGCGAGCCGTGCTCGATCGAGCGCACGCCGGCCCGCATGGCCGACTTCATGCCCTCGGCCCCGTGGGCGTGGGCGGTGGCGTAGGTCCCGCGCTTGGCGGCCTCCTCGATGGCGGCGCGCATCTCGTCCTCGGTCAGCTCCTGCTGGCCCGGCTCGGTGCCGACGGTGAGGACCGCGCCGGTGGCGATCAGCTTCAGAAAGTCGGCGTGGTGGGCCAGGATGTTGGCGGCCTTGCGGTGGGCGTCGGCGGCGTCCTGCACCACGCCCACGCGCATCTCGTCGGGCAGCTTCACGTCGTCGGAGATGCCGGTGATGTCGCCGCCGCCGCCGGGGATGGTGATGTAGGCGCCGGCCACCGACATCCGGGGCCCGGGCACCAGGCCGGCGTTGATCGCGTCGCGCAGGGCCACGTCGCCGAACGCCCGCCAGGTGCCGACGTCGCGCACGCTGGTGAAGCCTGCCTCCAGGGTCACGCGGGCGTGGGCGGCGGCGATGAACGACTGGTAGGCGGCCGTGGTCAGCAGGGGCTCGGCGATGTTCTCGGTCTGCTCCTGGTCGACCAGGTGGGTGTGCATGTCGATCAGGCCGGGCAGCACCATGCGCTTGGACCAGTCCAGGACCGGCCCGTCGGTGGGGGCCGCGGTCCAGGGCGTGACCGAGACCACCCGCTCGCCGTCGATCTTGATCAGCTGGTCGCTCAGCACCTTGCCCTGCAGGGTGTCGACCAGCTTGCCGGCGTGGACGTAGAGCGGGGCGGCCTGCGAGGCGAACGCGGTGAGCGCCAGGGCGGCGGCCATGAGGGCGGTGCGGAAGGTCATGCGCGATCTCTCTCTAAACCGCTCATCCCGGCGAATGCCGGGACCCAGATCCGATGGCGGTGCGGCTGATTGGAAGAGCTCCGAGCCCTTGGCGTCAGCCTCAAAGCCATTCTATCTGGGTCCCGGCATTCGCCGGGATGAGCGGGCTTTTGGGGTGTCATGAGCTGGTCGAACGCCCCCGCGTCAGCCAGTAGAACGGCGCGCCGATGGCCAGCAGTCCCAGGCCCAGCAGCACGGCCTGGCCGCCGGCGCCGACCAGGGTCCACACCGAATAGAGCCCCGCCAGGATGGCGATCACGGTCAGGGCCGTGGTCGGGGCGATGCGGCGGGAGGCCTGCAGCTTCAGCGCCGCCAGGGCGCAGGCCAGATAGGCGAACAGCGAGGCCGTGGTGGCGACGAGGGCGATGAAGGTGAACAGGTCGGCCATCGACTTGGCGTAGTTCATCAGCACCAGGACGGTCAGGAAGCCAGCCGACAGCAGGTGGGCGCGAACGGGCGCGCCGCGCGCCGACTCCTTGCCCAGGAACGCCGGAAACACCCCGCCCTTGGCCATGGCATAGGGCATCTCGCCCTGCAGCAGCACCCAGCCGTTCAGGGCTCCGAAGGCGCTGATCGCCGCGAACAGAGCCAGGACCTGGCCGGCGTGGCCGCCCCAGTAGAGACCGACGAAGTCCGACAGCGGGGCGTTGGAGACCTTCAGCCGGTCGGTGGGCATCAGCAGCACCACCGCCGAACAGACCAGCAGATAGATCACGCCCGTGAACACCGTGCCCACCAGGGTGGCGCGGGGAATGGTGCGGACCGGGTCGACCACCTTGCCGGCCGGCACCGTCGCCGACTCCAGGCCCAGCAACGCCCACAGGGTCAGGGCTCCGGCGGCGGTGACGCCGCCCGGATGGATGTCGGACGCATGGAACGGAGTCAGGGTCGCGCCGCCGTCGCGGCCGATCACCCAGAAGGCCAGGCCCGCCACCGCCACCAGCGGCAAGAGCTTCAGCACCGTGGTCACCACCTGCACCCCGCCGGCCAGGCGCGCGCCGGCGATGTTGACCCCGACCAGCAGCCAGACCGAGCCCAGGGTCACCAGCAGGTGCAGGCCCGGAACCCTGGCGATGGCCGGGAAGATCACCGACAGATAGCTGACCGCCCCGGTGGCGATGGCGGCGTTGCCGACCCACAGCGAGATCCAGTAGCTCCACGCCACCATGAACCCGACCAGCGGCCCGAAGGCTTCCTGGGTGTAGGCGTAGGGCCCGCCAGCCTTGGGGAATTCGCGCGCCAGGCCCGCGAACACGAAGGCCAGGCACAGGGCGCCGGCGATGGTCAGCAGCCAGCCGAACACCGCGTTCCAGCCGTAGGGGGCCAGGGACGCGGGCAGCATGAACACCCCCGAGCCGATCATGTTGCCGACCACCAGGGCCGTGCACATCCAGAAGCCCAGGGCCCTGGGGGCGGTGATCTTGGGGTTGGGGACCTTCTGCCGGGTCTCTGTCATGCGGTTACGCTTTCACGCGAAGGGCTGTGCGTCCATCGTCGAAGATCCTTCTCCCCTTGCGGTAGAAGGTGGCCTCCGAAGGAGGTCGGATGAGGGGTCGCACCGTGCTGTCCGCCGAAATCCGGACGCCAACCGGCACGCGTTTATCGACCCCTCATCCGTCGGCTTCGCCGACACCTTCTCCCGCAAGGGGAGAAGGACTTTCGATCAGAACCGCTGCCCGAACTTCAGGCCCATGATCCGCGGCTGGTTGGGCACGATGTACGGATGCGAGCCGCACACGGTCTCGATGCATTCGGCGTAGCGATAGAGGCTGGCGCGCTTGTCGAAGGCGTTCTTGACGTAGGCCTCCAGCATCCAGGAATCGCGGGCGATCCCGGCGGTGAAGTCGGCGGTCGTGTAGCCGTTCTGGCGGCCGATGATCTCGCGCTCCTGGATGCGCAGGTCGGTCCAGCTGCCGCTCTGATAGACCGCCGAGCCCTGCACGTGGGCCTGCAGGTCGCCGATGTTCCACTCGTAGCGCGTGGTCAGGTTGAACTTCAGCTTGGGCGTGATCGGCAGCACCGAACCGTCCGGCGCGTCGGGCGTGGCGCAGTCGGTGACCTGGACGCCGCCAACCAGTTCCTCGCAGAAGTTCTCGGTCAGGTGGGCGCTGGTGTAGGCGCCCGAGGCGTTCAGGGTCCAACCCTGGGCGATGGCCCAGTTGATGTCGGTCTCGACGCCCTTCACCTCGGCCGAGCCGGCGTTGTGGATCTCGGTCAGGCCGTTGGCGCCCAGCAGGCCGACCTGGAAGTCCTGCCACTTTTCCAGATAGACCGCGCCGTTCCAGCGCAGGCGATTGTCGGCCCACGAGGTCTTCCACCCCGCCTCGTAGTTCTTCAGATAGTCGGCGTCGTAGGGCGGGATGGTGCCGCGACGGTTGATGCCGCCGGGCCGGAAGCCCTCGGAATAGGTGGCGTAGACCAGCTTGTCCGGCGTGACCTTGTAGGTCAGCGTCACCTTGGGCGAGTTGCCCTTTTCCTTGATGCCCTTGTCCAGGTTGGTGCAGGGCGAGCCCGAGATCTCCGGCCCGGTGAAGCA